>CALCHR010000141.1 GCA_937901185.1 uncultured Bacteroidales bacterium | reverse complement strand
TCCAATAATAGCCTTTTGTCTCTCTTTTGCTTTGTTCCAGTCATCTTTAGAGTATAGATCATCAAATCGAGCATATATGTCTGCGCATTTGGATGCCTTGACAGATGCAAATATCACATCTTCTTTCTCAGACCTCGGCAAGTGGCATGGTTATGCTAAGGCCGTACGTGAACGCTCTACCCTCAACGAAGTGCCATTTGTCACTCGCTTCAACTTGGGTAATGGTCGTTTCTTCAATGATAATGGTGTGACTACTTGGAACCACAAGTGGTACAACTGGGGTATGCAAGATATGCTCCCAACCTGGCGTTGGTGGATCGACAACGGCGACGGCAAGACAGTTCCTGCTGAAGCGTTACAAGTAGACTTCACATACGACGACGCATGGTTTGGCGGTTCTTGCTTGAAACTTCACGGCAAGACAAATCGCTCAGATCTTCGCCTCTTCGCCACTCGTTGGAATGTCGCTAATGATGCAGATGAATTCACGGTGGTTTATAAGATTAAGTCTGGCAACGAAAGTCATTTGAAGTTGATGGTAGCAAAAGATGGCGCTACTGCTAACTTCCAAACTGTAGCTTTGCCTGCTGGCGAACAAGATAAGTGGACTACTGCTACATTCAAGGCATCTGACTTCGGCCTCAACGCTGGCGATGTGATTGGTTACGTAGGTTTGTCAGCAGAACAAACTCCTGCCAACTATGAAGTACTCCTCGGCGAAATGTCATTCGTGCCTGCAGCATTTGCAGTTACTCCAAATACACCGAAGATCACTCACCACGAAGTGATGAAGCGTTTCTATAACCGCGCAGACTTCAAGGTGGTATTTGATATGGGTACACCAGCAAGCCGTCCTGCTAAGTATGACGGATGTCCTGTCTACAACGAAGAAGTAGGCGCATGGTACTACGAAGTATTCGTGAAGCAAGGTAGCAAGGAAACCCTCGTTACCACTACTACTTCTTGGGCTGCATACGTAGTAGATGCTCCACTAGATCCATCTAACCCCGAAATTCAAATCGGTGTACGTGCCGTAGGTTTGGATGGTAAAACTAAGAGTGATATTACTTGGTCTCCTGTCATCAATAAGGAATTGACAATGATCGAAACCTTGACTATTGACAAGGATGTAATCAAACCCGGCGAAGAGTTTACTATTGGTTTCGAAGACCCCAATCACCCTGCATGCGATTTCAATATCTACAATGCTTTAACAGGTGCAAAGGTTGCTTCAGCTCAAGGTAAATTGACAGTGACTACTTCACTTAAAGATTTAGGTAGCTATGATGTTGAGGTTATTTCTAATGGAGAAAGTATCATGAACCGCTCTATTATTCTCATATCTCCAGAAGAAACCGGTCGCTTGCCACAAATCAACAATATAGAAGTAAGCGAAAAAGCTGTTAGTGATGTAGATAATGTAGAAGTGAAGGCTGATATCAATAAGGGTACACAATATAATGATGCTCCTTGTACAGTATCTCAATCACTTTATATGCAAGAACCTTACCAATTCACTGTAGATGCTAATGTGATGAGTGAATATAATAACAACTCATTCGCACTTTGGTTCAAGGTAGAAAAGTTCGAACATGCTTCACTCGGTACACTCCTTATGACAAAGGTAAACCGCAACTATGGCGGCACTTGGACCGAATCTGTATGGGGCGAAATGTGGACTGCTATCCGTCCTGCTGGTTATGCTGCTAAAAACAACCTCAAGCGCAATAATGCAGCCAACGAAATTTCTGTAAGCTTCGATGGTCCGGCAGCTGGTACACCCAACTACGAGCACAACAACGACGTGGATGGTCTTTCAGACGGCTACTCACTCCAGCCCAATACTTGGTATCACATTTGCGTAGTGAAGAATGGTCGCAACGAAAAGGTTTACCTCAATGGTAAATTGATTATCGACTGCCAAGCACGTGGCTGTGGTCCTAAGAACTGGCGCGGAGCTAAGTTCTATGTGGGTGGCTCAATGACCAACTTGGCATCATTCACCGGTTGGGTAGATGAAGTTCAAATCTGGAGCAAGTCACTTACACAAGCAGAAGTGTTGGAAGCTATGAAGGGTTATAGATTTGCCCCCGAAGGCTTGGAAGGTTACTTTAAGTTTGAGCAAACACGCACAGACTCTGATGGTAAAATCTACTTCCCCAACATGGGACAAGGTGTAGACCGTGTGCCGGGTGGATATATGACCATTGGAAAGAGCGAAAACAATGTAACTACTGACCATAAACAAAATCAACTTACTACAACCGTTGGTGTACCTTCACTCACAGGTGTGTATAACATTGCTTACGAATCTTCTAAATGGTTGGTAGAGGGTGCTAAGGTTCAAAATGCTGATGTTGATAAAGCAGAAGTGGTATTCCCTGAGAGTGGTGAGTATGAAATTACTGTAGAAGCTACTAATTCTTGGGGCTCTGTTAAAAAGACCATTAAGGATTATATTACAGTAACAGCAACAGCCATTGAAACTGTACAGACAAATCCGGAAGCAGGTTATGCTATATATCCTCGTACATTTGAGAATAAGGCTGATATCCTTTTTGCTCAAGATGGAACTTATGTAGTCGGAGTGTATAGTGCTGCCGGTCAACGTGTGGCAACTTCTACTTTGGATGTTCGTGCTTCTGAACTTAAAACAATTAGTTTAGGAACAGTAGCCTCTGGTACTTATGTCGTAGTGATATTTAAGGATGGTAAAGCTGTCCGTTCTTTCAAAATTAGTAAATGATATGTAATGGAGAACAGATTGTAATTTTTATAAAGAATTACATTTGGAAAAATACATAAATTTCTAAGGACGAAAAGAGAATTTAGTGGCTCGCAGTTTTGTGAGCCACTATTTTTTCTATTCCTTTCGATTGGTTATAATCTCTTATTACTGGGGTTTTGTATAATCCTAAACAATATTGAAACTCTAATATTAAAAGTTTCAAGCCGTGACACAGAAGTTTCATGCGCTTGACACAAAAATTTCATGCAGTTGACACAAAAGTTTCAAGCGCTTGACACAAAAGTTTCATAAGGTGATTTTTTAATACTATAGTGTGCTGAAAAGAGTTGATAGGTTAAACTTAGAATCCTATATAGATTTACATCTATTAGAGATAATACTATATGAGTTTACACTCTGAATAATACTAATTATTCTCCTTTTGTGGTTGATTTCAACCCACCACAAGAAACGGATGTCTGTTGTTTTATGAGAACATCTGCATCAGAGCTTTCATTTCTGTGGCTCGATGTGGGTGCATCTATTATAAGAATAAAATTTATGGACCCTGTAGGCTTTATTTGAGAATCAGAATTTTGTTTTGGAATATATCTACATACTAAATAATTCTGATAAATATGTTTGTTATGAAATCTGTTTCCCTCTTTTTTTGTAAGTTTGTAGACATTTCCGATAATCAATTTGAAGCACATGAAAGACTTTGTTCATTTACACGTTCATACTCAATATTCTATTCTCGATGGTCAGGCTTCCATCCCTAAGCTGGTAGATAAGGCAATTAAAGATGGAATGCGCGGAATAGCTGTGACCGATCATGGAAATATGATGGGAATAAAGGAGTTTTACAATTATATAGAAAAGGTAAAAGGCAAAGCTAAGGGTTCTTTGAAAAAAGCAGAAGAGAAATTGGCTCAACTCAATGCCGGGAATTATGATATTTCTGAGGATAAGTCTGATGGCGATTACGGAAAGTCGGTTGAACAGTTGGTTGAGGAAACCCATAAGGAAATAGATAAGCAGCGTAAAGTCCTTGATTTCAAACCTATATTTGGTTGTGAAATGTATGTGGCTCGTAGAGGCGATAAAAAAATAAAAGACCAAAAGATAGACCAATCTGGTTGGCACTTAATTGTTCTAGCCAAAAATGAAAAGGGATATCACAATCTGATAAAATTGGTATCTCGTTCTTGGGTTGATGGATTTTATATGCGCCCAAGAACAGACCATGCGGATTTAGAACTTTATCATGAAGGCCTCATAGTCTGCTCAGCTTGTATTGGTGGAGAAATACCTAAGAAAATATTAAATGGACAGTTAGAAGATGCTGAAAAAGCCGTTAAATGGTTTAAGCAAGTGTTTGGGGAGGACTATTATTTGGAGTTGCAGCGTCATGAGGTGACAGATCCAGAGCAACGTGCCAATAGAGATACATTTCCTTTACAGCAAACTGCTAATAAGGCTATAGTGGAATTGGCACGTAAGCATGATGTGAAGTTGATCTGTACGAATGATGTCCATTTTGTAGATGAAGAAAACGCTGAAGCCCATGACCGATTGATTTGTCTTTCAACCGGTAGAGATTTGAATGACCCCAATCGTATGCTTTATACGAAACAAGAATGGTTCAAAACTCGGGTTGAAATGAATCGTATTTTTTCAGATATTCCAGAGGCATTGGAAAATACTTGTGAAATATGTGATAAAGTTGAGGAGTATAGTATCAATCATGGCCCGATTATGCCAAATTTTGATATACCCCGCGAGTTTGGTACAGAGGAAAGTTATCGGGAACGTTTCTCAGAAGAAGATTTGTTTAATGAATTTACGAGAGACGAAAATGGAAAGGTTGTATTAAGCGAAGAAGAGGCTAAAGAAAAAATTAAAAAGCTTGGTGGCTATGAGAAATTATATAGAATCAAGCTTGAAGCCGATTATCTGGCTAAACTAGCTTATGATGGAGCTAAAAAACGTTATGGTAGTCCTCTTGATGAGGAGACTGCAGAGCGCATCAACTTTGAACTCCATATTATGAAGACGATGGGCTTTCCTGGTTACTTCCTTATCGTGCAAGACTATATTAAAGTGGCTCGAGAACAATTAGGGGTCTCTGTTGGTCCAGGACGTGGTTCAGCCGCAGGTAGTGCTGTTGCATATTGCTTGGGTATTACTCAGGTGGATCCTATTAAGTATGATTTGCTGTTTGAGCGTTTCTTAAATCCTGACCGTATTTCTCTTCCAGATATTGATGTTGACTTTGATGATGATGGACGAGGAAGAGTGCTGAATTGGGTGACTGAAAAATATGGAGCAGAGAAGGTGGCGCATATTATTACTTATGGTACAATGGCTACAAAATCTTCTTTGAAAGATGTAGCGCGAGTACAGAAGTTGCCTTTGGAGACTAGTAATAAATTGTGTAAACTTATTCCCGACAAATTACCAGAAGGTCCGGATGGTAAGGCTCCTAAGATGAATCTTCCTAATGCTATAGCTGTAATTCCGGAACTTCGTGAAGCAGAAGTGTCTTCAGATCCTTTGTTGCATGATACTATTCTCTATGCCAAAATGTTGGAGGGGAATATTCGTAATACAGGCGTGCATGCTTGTGGCATAATCATTTGTCGAGACCCTATATCTGATTGGGTTCCTGTGTCTACGGCAGACGATAAAGAAACAAAAGAAAAGCTTCGCTGTACACAATATGAAGGAAGTGTTATTGAAGAGACTGGTCTTATTAAAATGGACTTTCTTGGTTTGAAAACCCTTTCTATTATAAAAGAAGCTATAGAAAATATAAAGAATAGTTTGGGTATTGATGTAGATATTGATGAAATAGATATTGAAGACCCGGCTACCTATCAGTTATATTGTGAAGGTCGTACTATTGGTACATTCCAATTTGAATCTCCTGGAATGCAAAAACATCTTCGAGAGTTGCAACCTACAACTTTTGAAGATTTGATAGCTATGAATGCGCTTTATCGACCGGGGCCGATGCAGTATATTCCTCAGTTTATTAAGCGTAAGCATGGTGAGGAACCAATTACCTATGATTTGCCTTGTATGGAGAAATATTTGAAAGAAACATACGGCATTACGGTTTATCAAGAGCAAGTCATGCTTCTCTCTCGAGTAATTGCAGATTTTACCCGTGGAGAAAGTGATACTTTGCGTAAAGCTATGGGTAAGAAACTTATAGATAAACTGAATCAGATGTATCCTAAATTTCTGAAAGGTGGAGAAGCTAAAGGATACGACCCTAAAACTCTAGAAAAAATATGGAATGACTGGCGTGCGTTTGCTTCCTATGCATTCAACAAAAGTCATGCGACCTGTTATTCTTGGGTTGCTTATCAAACTGCATATTTGAAGGCAAATTATCCTGCACAATATATGGCAGGAAATATGAGCCGAAACCTTTCCAATATTACGGAAATCACCAAACTGATGGATGAATGTAAAAGTATGGGCATTCGTACTTTAGGTCCTGATGTGAATGAGAGTTTTACAAAGTTTAGTGTAAACTCTATGGGAGATATTCGCTTTGGTCTTGGAGCAATAAAAGGTGTTGGTGAGAATGCTGTGATAGCCATTATCGAGGAACGAGAGAGTAATGGTAAATACACTAGCGTTTATGATTTTATAGAAAGAGTAAGTCTGACAGCCTGCAATAAAAAAAGTTTAGAAACTTTGGTTTTGGCTGGTGCGTTTGATAGCTTTGGGACTGTTAAGAGAGAACAATTCTTTGCAATAACAAGTAAGGGAGAGTCTTTTTTAGATGTATGGTTGCATTATGGTCAGATGTATCAAGCTGATAAAGCATCTGCTGCAGTTTCTTTATTTGGAGGGCTTGAAACTATTGATATAGCGAAACCAGAAATACCAACAGAGTTTGGAGTCTGGAGTGATTTGGAACGATTAAATAAAGAACGTGACCTAATTGGAATTTATATATCAGGACACCCATTGGATGAATTCAAAATCGTATTGAAAGAAATATGTAATGTAACGATGATGGAGTGGGATAGTAAATCTGTTCCAGTAAATGAGGAACTGATGATGGGAGGTATTATTACTGATTTACGTTGCGGCCAAACAAAAGAAGGGGGGAAACCCTATGGAATTGTAAAACTAGAAGATTATAGTGGAGCTGGCGAACTTGCTTTGTTTGGTGAGGACTGGGCTAAATGGAGTGGTTATATGAATGTGGGTAATAGTATCTTTATCACAGCTCGTGCTGAACCACATCGTTGGAAAGATACTTTGGACTTGCGTATTGGACGTATAGACTTCTTGGGGGATGTAAATGAGAAAAGTATTAATAGTATCACTATTCTTACAGACTTGGATATGCTAGATGAGAATGTAGTAGAGGAACTTGTGGCGATTTTACAAGAAGCTAATGATGCATCTGGAACTATAAGTGTATTCTTCGATATCTCTAATCGGGATAACAATTATCAGGTAAATTTATTGGCGCGTGAGATAAAATTAAAAAAGGTTCACACATTAATAGATTATATAGAGCGGCATTCTGGCTTTAATTACAAAATAAATTGATATATTTGCTCTGTGAAATTTGTTCTTTAATATAGCAATACATAAATACATATATTATATAATTAAGAAAATCATTAATTTAAGACTTATGGAAAGAATTATTACTGACGCCAATTATGAAGAATTATTAGCAGAAGGTCTTCCTATGGTGATAGATTTTTCAGCAGCTTGGTGTGGTCCTTGTAAAAAAATCGCACCTATCATTGAAGAGTTGACAGATGAGTATGCTGGTAAGGTGGTTATTGGAAAATGTGATGTCGACGAAAACGATGATTTGACAGCTAAATTTGGAATTCGAAACGTTCCGACAGTGCTTTTTATAAAGAATGGAGAAGTAGTAGATAAGCATGTTGGTGCTGCTACAAAAGGTGCTTTTGAAGAGAAAATTAATGCATTGCTTTAATGGGAAGTTTTGAAGAAGAACTTTTGCTTGATGCAGAAGATGATGCTCGTGCCGTAGAGTATATTAGAACACACTTATCTCAAGAGTTACAAGAGAAAATATCAGATGATCAACTCTATTATTTCTTGGATTTGATTTTTGAATACTATGCAGAGAGTGGTATTTTAGATGCAACTCCAGATGCTGATGGGTATATTGATATTGATGAAGAAATCATTGCCGAATATCTAGCTGCGAAAGCCAAGAAAGAAGGAATAGGAGAATTTTCTGTTGAAGATTTGCTCTTTGTTGTACAAGCAGAAATGGATTATAGAGAAGAGCAAGAAACTGAATAAATGCTTTTGGGAAAGGATTAACATAGTCCTTTCCTTTTTTTATGTAAATAGGGTGGGGCTTCTGTTTTTTTGAATGTATAAAAAGAATGTTTGTTCTTCTAAAGATATGCCTTGTTAAACTTCTTTAATTTATTTTTTTGCTAAACAGATAAATAGTTGTATCTTTGTCACTAAATTTAAAATAGCATATTCGTACAGTATGGAAAATCCTACGAAACTAATGAATTTGGCAGCAGATAATATACGTATTTTAGCTGTCTCTATGGTTGAAAAAGCAAAGTCCGGACATCCTGGTGGAGCGATGGGCGGAGCTGATTTTGTAAATGTCTTGTTCTCTGAATTTCTTGTTTTTGATCCAGAGAATCCCACGTGGGAATGTAGAGACCGTTTCTTTTTGGATCCAGGACACATGTCTCCGATGCTGTACTCTCAACTTGCTTTAATTGGTCGTTTTACTCTTGAAGAATTACAGCAGTTTCGCCAATGGGGTTCACCTACTCCAGGCCACCCAGAGGTGAATTTTGCTCGTGGTATAGAGAATACTTCAGGGCCTTTGGGACAGGGCCATACTTATGCGGTTGGTGCTGCTATTGCTGCAAAGGCTCTTTATGCTAGAACTGGTAATAAGTCTTTTTTGAAAGAAAAGATTTATAGCTATATTTCAGATGGTGGTATACAAGAAGAGGTGTCTCAAGGTGCAGGACGTATTGCCGGACATTTAGGCTTGAATAACCTTATTATGTTCTTTGACGCCAATGAAATTCAGCTTTCGACAGAAACTAATGCCGTTATTTCAGAAGATACTGCAATGAAGTATCGTGCTTGGAATTGGAATGTGTTAGAGATTGATGGCAATAATCCTGAACAGATTCGTGAGGCACTTCGTGCTGCTCAAAGCGAAGAAAATCGTCCTACACTTATTATTGGTCATACAGTAATGGGTAAAGGAGCTCGTAAGGCTGATGGAACTAGCTACGAACACGATTGTAAAACTCATGGTGCTCCTCTAGGAAAAGAAGCTTATATAAATACGGTTAAGAATCTTGGCGGAGATCCTGAGAATCCATTTGTTATTTATAGTGAAGTACAAGACCTCTATAATAATAGAAAGGTAGAATTAAAGCAAATAGTAGCAGAGCGTCATCAAGAAGAAGATGCTTGGGCTGCAGCTAATCCGGAAAAAGCATCCTTGCAAAAAGATTGGTTTGCTAATCGTTTACCGGAAATACCTTGGGATAGTATTCAGCAAAAGCCAAATGGGCCTACTCGTAATGGTTCTGCTGCATGTTTATCTTTACTTTCTGAATATGTGCCTAATATGATAGTCTCATCAGCTGACCTTTGTAATTCAGATAAGACTGATGGTTTCTTGGCTCATACTACAGAAATCAGCCGTGATAATTTTGCTGGTGGTTTCTTGCAAGCTGGTGTGTCTGAGTTGACTATGGCTTGTGTTTGTATTGGTATGACACTTCATGGTGGTATCATTACGGCAATGGGAACGTTCTTTGTTTTCAGTGATTATATGAAACCAGCTATTCGTATGGCTGCCTTGATGGAACTTCCCGTGAAGTTTGTATGGACACACGATGCTTTCCGGGTAGGAGAAGATGGACCTACTCATGAGCCGGTAGAGCAAGAAGCTCAAATCCGTTTAATGGAAAAACTGAAAAATCATAGTGGTGAAGATAGTGTGAGAGTTTTCCGTCCTTGTGATGTACATGCAACAACACAATGTTGGAAAATGGCTATGGAAAATTGGAAGACTCCTACAGCTCTTATCTTAAGCCGTCAGAATGTAAAGGATTTAGCTGAAAATACAGATTATTCTGGAGTTGTACGTGGAGCTTATGAAGTGGTTCATAGCAGTGAGCCTGATGTCGTTCTTGTAGCATCTGGTTCTGAGGTAAGTACATTAGCTGAAGCTGCAAAACTGTTAGAGCAAGATGGAATTAAAGCCCGTGTGGTTAGTTGTCCTTCTGAGGGCCTTTTCCGTCGTCAAAGTAAAGAATACCAAGAAACGCTTCTTCCAAAAAATACTAAAATATTTGGTCTTACAGCAGGACTTCCTGTTACATTTGAGGGCCTTGTAGGTGCTAATGGAAAAGTATATGGCTTGGAAAGTTTTGGTTTCTCTGCTCCTTTTACAGTGTTGGATGAGAAGTTAGGTTTCACCCCTGAAAATATTTATCAAGAAATTCGTAAATTTCTTTCTGAATAAGATGGAGAATAAAGTAATAGGCCTGGCTAGTGATCATGCAGGCTATGCGTTAAAACAATATGTGAAGGAGTATCTTGAAGCACAAGGTATTGCTTATAAAGATTATGGTTGCTACAATGAAGATAGTTGTGACTATCCCGATTTTGCCCATGCGTTAGCTAATGGAATGGCGGCAGCAGAATGCCAGCAGGGAATAGCAATCTGTGGTAGTGGTGAAGGTATTTCTATGACTTTAAATAAGCATAACCACATTCGTGCTGCTTTAGTTTGGATTCCGGAAATTGCAAGAATGACTCGTATGCATAATGATGCGAATGTATTGGTGATGCCTGGAAGATATATCGATACTGCTACTGCAAAATCTATTATGGATGAGTTCTTGCAGACTCCGTTTGAAGGTGGTCGTCATATCCAGCGTATTACAAAAATTTCTATCAAGTAATTTTTTAGAAAAAACAGGGTAAAGATTTTCTTAAATCAACTGAAAATTATACCTTTGCAGCGTTTTTGTAAAAATACAAGTATAACATAACACAATACTAAGATGACTAAAGCAGACATCGTAAATGAAATTTCCAAGAAAACTGGAATTGATAAAGCCACAGTGCTGATGACTGTAGAGGCTTTTATGGAATCAGTTAAAGACTCTTTGGCTAGTGATGAAAATGTTTATCTTCGTGGATTCGGTAGCTTTATCTTGAAGAAACGTGCGCAGAAAACTGCTCGCAACATTTCAAAGAATACCACAATCATTATCCCGGAGCATAATATTCCTGCATTCAAGCCGGCTAAGACTTTTTCACAGTCAATTAAAAAGTAATAAATAAATTTCAAGATTAAATAACATTCTAAAAACTTTAAGCTATGCCCAGCGGAAAAAAGAAAAAAAGACATAAGATGTCTACGCACAAGCGTAAAAAAAGACTGAGAAAGAACAGACACAAGAGCAAGTAAAGCTCATCTGTAAAAATGAAATTGAGAACAAACTTGAATTGCACAAAACAGAGGGCTTTCGAGTTTGTTCTTAGTTTTAAGTAAACCCCATCTTGCTTCCTTTATTATTATTTATATAGTATAGGATGTAAAGGATATAAGAATTTTAAGAAAATGACAAGCGAAGTTATTGTTGATGTCCAACCTAAGGAAATTTCTATTGCCTTGTTAGAGGATAAGCGTCTTGTTGAGTTTCAACAAGAAGCCAAGGCTGAGCAATTTTCTGTTGGCAATATTTATTTGGCCAAGATCAAAAAAATAATGACCGGACTCAATGCCAGCTTCGTGAATGTTGGACACGAACGCGATGCGTTTTTGCACTACCTTGATTTAGGTACACACTATAATGCTCTAGAGAAATATCTGCAATTTGTTGCAGCAGGAAAAGATATTTCTTTGTCCAAGGTCGTAGGTGCACCGGCGCTTGAAAAGGATGGTAATCTTCAGTCCGTTTTGAAAGCTGGTCAGGAAATCCTTGTTCAAATTGTTAAAGAACCTATTTCTACAAAAGGGCCTCGTCTCACGTGTGATATCTCTTTTGCCGGAAGATTTTTGGTACTTGTTCCCTTTAGCGATAAAATCTCGGTATCTTCAAAAATCAAGAATGGCAAAGAGAGAGCACGTCTCAAGCAACTTATTCATACTATTAAGCCCAAAAATTTTGGAGTTATCATCCGCACTGTTGCAGAAGATAAAAAAGCTGCTGAGCTGGATGCAGAACTCAAGTTGCTTATTAAGCGCTGGGAAGATATGATTGACAAGGTTAAGAATGCCAATCATACTTGTCCCACCTTGGTGCACGAGGAAACCAGTCGTACCGTTGCTTTGCTCCGCGATCTTTTCAATCCCTCTTATGAGAATATCTATATCAATGATGCTAATGTCTATCGAGAAGTGAAAGACTATGTGGCTTTGATTGCTCCGGAGCGAGAAGATATTGTGAAGCTTTACAAAGGCAATGTTCCTATCTTTGACAATTTTTCTGTTACAAAGCAAATAAAGACTTCCTTTGGACGTAACGTTACCTATAAGCATGGTGCTTATATGATAATAGAGCACACAGAGGCCCTTCATGTAGTTGATGTCAATAGTGGTACACGTTCTAAGAATGCAGAAAATCAAGAAGCAAATGCTTTGGAGGTCAATCTTGGTGCAGCCGATGAGCTAGCACGCCAGTTGCGCTTACGCGATATGGGTGGAATCATCGTAGTCGATTTCATAGATATGGATCTTGCAGAAAATCGCCAGATGCTCTATGAACGTATGTGTCAAAATATGCAGAAAGACCGTGCACGCCATAACATCCTCCCATTAAGCAAATTCGGATTGATGCAAATCACGCGTCAGCGTGTACGTCCAGCGATGGAGGTCAAGGTAGAAGAGAGTTGCCCCACATGTGGTGGTACTGGTAAAATTAAATCCAGTTTGCTCTTCACCGATTTATTAGAGTCGAAGATAGCTACTCTTGTACGCAAGTTGCACGTCCGTCGTTTCCAACTCCACGTTCATCCTTTTGTTGCAGCCTACATTTCTCAAGGACTTTTCTCTTTGAAACGTAAGTGGCAACTGAAGTATAGTTTAGGCATTAGGGTAGTCCCCTCTCAAAATCTTTCATATCTCCAATATGTGTTCTTAAACTCCCAAGGTGAGGAGATTGATATGAAAGAAGAAAATGAACACATTTGATACTCTAAGAGACAAAGAGCTGCATTTATCTGATTGGATAATGCAGCTCTGTTTCTTTTTTTGTAAAATTACTAGTGCCGTTATATATTGATAGGAGTCAATTCTAGGGTGCTTGTAAATCCTTCATTTTCAGTACCCATTTTTTGCCTTTTCTTCGGTAACTACTAGGAAAATTTCGGT
>CALCHR010000140.1 GCA_937901185.1 uncultured Bacteroidales bacterium | reverse complement strand
AAAATGCAACTTTCCGTTTATTTCGGCATTCCCCCAAGCGTACTTTGATCCGGCCCTTCACCAATGTAACTTTTTATAACCATTTGTTACCGTTTTGTAACTGTTTTGTTTCCATTGTCATTTATTGACAGTGGTTGAATTTTCATTCTCTGTGAGGTGTCCTGCTCTCTCTCACATCATTCGGTAGCGAACCGACAACTATTGTGGGTAAGGATTTGCACCTTACATAGCACTCTATTACAGACACGGCACCACTTAACTGGGACTGGGGATTTGACTCGATAGTAATAGATTATTGGTGGAGGTGTACTACGTGCTTTACCCGTGTTTTTCTAACCAACCTACAACACGCACCATTGCCTATACCCTACTGATTAGCGTCTACCTATTCCGCCACTGTATTATTCAAATAGTTTTTATATTGTCAGTAATTGCATCGGTCTCAAATAGCATTTTTTCAAACGCTTTTAACTCTTGCATAACGTACTGAAATTTTTGTTTAAAGTCCTCGATAGCGTCTTCTTTTGAAGGACCGTACCCGACAGCATCAAAAGGATTGTGTGAAAAGATCATATGCTCTGTGTTTATAAAGTTATCTTCTAATAGATATACTTCATGCGATTGCCACTTCTCTTTTTTGTCGTCTTTATGAACAAGCTCAATCATAAGTATACCTCACAGAACTAAATCTGAAATACCTAGCTTTTCTTTTAGGTGAAATAACTCGTTGCTCATAAAAACATCACTATTGCCATAGCGCTGTAGTTCAACAACATCTTCAACCATTTTGAAAGCTATACGCAATAGACGCAGCTGTTCTTCAGTAAAGTCGCTTTCTTGCCACACAGCCGGTCTGTTTACCAATCCGCGTTCTTCTAGATCTTCATAGACAGCTAGTTTTCTTAGAATCATACCGGCTTGTGTAGAGCCAAGCTCACAGGGCTCAAGAGGTAAGCCACCACTAGCATAATCAATAAACCAGGCCATTTCACTTGTCGACGACTTCTTAGTTAATCGCTCCATATATACCTCAGTGTCTGTTACGACCTAAAAACATGATATTGTTTATTGCCAGATTAGAAGCACCTTCGATCTGACTAGTAATAAACTCACTTACATTTTTTGTGTCGTCAAAAGTCTTAATTTTATGCTTGCGTGAAATTCCCATGGTGCCAGTACACGGAGTTAGAAAGCCTTCACCTTTAAAAGTATAGGAAATCAAATAATCGTACATCAAATGTTTCATTACTTAAAGTCCTTTACCTTAATCTTAACGATAACACGTCTGCCGCAGCGATCTCGCATTTCCACCTTAGGCCGACCTACCAAGCCTTCCATCATTGCAGTACCCATGGTTGACTTAGGATTGGACTTAACAAAGTCCACACCCTCCTGGATAGTACCTTCAAAAATAATAGGTACTACATCAATACCAAAAGCCTTGGCAATATCTTCAACAGAAGAACGAGGCTGGTAGTTACCGCTGATAAGTACATCAAACAAAATAAAACTTACGTCAGGACGATAAGAGCCACCCTTCTGAATCTTCGGACCATAACCTTCGCCGAAAAGCATTACTTCCATTTCGCCAAACTTCTGCTCAAAGATCTGCTCTGCTTCATCTGTGCCAAACATCTCAATCAGCTTGTTAAGCAGATGAGAAGGAATCTGAGCGTCTTCGGTTCGACCGCCAAAAAGTACCTTATGACCATTCCAATGCACACGGATATTGGTGCCATCCACCTTTTCAGTAAACTGCCATACGTTATCCTTCAGAAACTCGACAGCCGGATTTCGAAACTTGCCTTCAATTAGCTGCTTAGTACCCTCCAAGTCACGTTCGTAAAGAGTTTCAATCTTATTGTATTCAACCATAAACTGTTTCACTCACTTTCATTAAATCTTCAAAAAATATAAATTTATCCTTATAGGGATGGCCAATAGCCACACACTGACCTCCAAAAGGAAAATCATAGCTATATACCAGTCGTACCTTCTTGTTTGCAATACTTGACAAGTAGGCTCCGTCCTCATGAATATCAAAAAGCTGCAAAAAATGGTGCAGCACGTAACCCAAATTTCTAGTGTTGTTATGCGGCTGAAGCGGACATCCGCGGTCAAAATGTAAAGTTAAACAAGTGACCCAGCCGTAGTGAGGAATTACCTGCACATCAATACGCTTTAATTCATCTTCTTTTATCTGGTACTGATTAATTCGACTAGCAAGCTCTTTTTCGGTAGTTATTACCTTTTGTAGACTCATACCGATTCCTCCAATTCAAAAGCACTATATAAATATAATACTATATATTTTTAAAAATTACAAAGCTTCCACCCGGTTTTTCCATGCATTTTCGTAAATGATTTTGCCACAGACAGGACACGTCACAAAATAGTCTTTGCCATCATTCTGCGGTCCACGTGCCAGATGAATCTTGCTCATACTGGCCTCCTTACGAACAAACTCAAGTGTAGCACCACAGCCAGTACAAAAAGCAAATAACGGTTTTATATGACGATAACTAAGAACTTTCATAAGTACCTCCGAATATTTAATTCTTAAATATTATACAATAAAATAAACTGAGGTACTTTAATTAGTACCTCAGTTTATTTTAAATATTGCTTAGTACAACTCGTTCATTGATACTTGCTCGAAACTCGTTAATTGCATTGTAGTTAGGCTTCTCTGGCAATGAGGTATTTTCTGCTGCGTAGTTCATACGCCGTTCAAACTCACTAATGATATCATAAAAACCAGGAATTGGATGGCCGGCCTCATCTAAGAATTTGCCATAGCGAATACTCAGCAAATATTCAAGGTCGGCTTCACGATAAGTAATAATCTCTTCTTTTTCCAGAATATCAATACACATTAAATACAGTCTAATTAAGTGCATCATGTGTTTTGCAATCTTGCCATGCTCAACTGCCTTCTTATTACGCTGTCCGATCTTGCCATACTCAGAAACAATGTTCTTCATGTCCGACCACATACTCTTGTAGTCACGTAAAGGATAGTGAGTAAGGTGGATATCCATAAAGATTTCCTTATCCATGTCCTCCTGGTCGGAATGGTCTAAAAATAGGTCAATGCTGTCACCAAGCTTAAACTCTTCATACTTCTCAGGAAAAGCATAGGTAGCGTTTATAATACTATTTAAAATATGTTGTTCTTTCTCTGCTTGCTCAAGAGTTCTCATAGACTTGTTGTCTAGTCTGCGAAGCTGAGAAGTAGCATAGCCGCCAAAAGAATACAAAGCTCTCTTAGATAAAAATAGCTTTCTATTTTCTAAAAGCTCCTGTCCGATTGAGTGTAAATACAGATAATGCTCAGGCTTTAAGCCAAGCATTTCAATAGTGTTTGGGTTACAATTAGACAGCAGATCAATAATCTTATTGATAGAATAAATGGTAGTATCAGTCGCTTCGTGTACAACCTGCTTAAACTGATGTCCGCACAGAATATCTTTTTTACTATTTAGTGCAATACCTCTAATGTCTACATCAGAACCTTCTACATTAGTGCCGTAAGCATGTGAACCGCCCAAGCCTAATAAAATAATATTTGAGCCTAGGTGAGGGTTTGTCCTAAGAAAGTCATACTCTTCCGATTTAACTAAGTTTTTAATTTGTTCTAGTGAAGCCAAGTCTATCACCTCTGTTTAATATACTTGTCATAAAAATATTTATCATCTGTAGCTCTACAAGCTGCACATGCAAATAGAAAATTTAAATGTCGCTCGCAATATGAATAAGGACGCCGATGCCACCTTACTTGCTTACGAAAATATTTGTTACAGTGTGGACAATAGCACAATACTCTAAATATTAGCTTTCTTGGGTCTTTTTTCTTCATGTGCCTCCAGCTTTTCGGCTGAACAATGGATCTGAGCGATGTCAAAAAGTTCACTAACAGTGAACGCATACCCTCTACAATGTATAACAGTCTGGCAATAATCATTTACGTAAAAATCATTCACAACCTTATTCTCCATAAATTGTTACCTTATTGTGTTCATTTAGTTTTAAACAGCATTCAATCGCAGCTGTTCTATCTTCGAAGAGTCTATCAAAAGAGTCCTCAGAAACATGATTATCTCCGTCGAGTATTACGCCAACGATATTTGTAGCCCAAACTCCGGTAACATCGCACTTAGTGATGATATAAGGAGACTTAGCTTTCCACCACTTTTTACGATGTACATAATACACACTCGTACCTCTTTTAAAAGGGATTGTATGAGTGGCTTCCTGATGCTCCACTAAAAAGCCGTCATACTCGCGATGCTCAGGTATTGTCATTGTAATAGTATAATTCACAAAATCACCTCTTAATGTGCATCTCTATCTGCCTGATGTAGTGCCTCAATCCAACGCTTGTAGTAAGTAGGCAAACTATTGAAATACTTCTGATTAATAAAAGGTGCCATATGGGTGGAAATCAACCAAGCAAGGGTAGGATTATGTCCCTCTAACCCATAGCTAAGATATGCACCTACTGCCTGATGGTCATAGTAATGGGCAATATCTACATCTTCACCTTTACGATTCTTAAACGTCTTAACGAAAGGCTTACCAATATCATGCAAAAAGCCAGCAGTCACAACAACTTCTGGAACGGTCTTATCCAGCAAGCCAGTACCACACAGATAACAATGCTCCATGACACCTGCAGAGTGATGAGGATTATCATGTGGAATATTCATTGCAGAAATAAGATCAACGTAATATTGTTGCTTATCATAATACACATCACTAATATGTACGTGAATAGCGTCAAAGCCCTCATCATAGAAAGGCGCTTCAAATCTGCGCACCATTCGACCGATAACATCAGCACCAACCGTACGGTCACGCGCTTTATCACGCTCTGCACAAATCTCTAATGGTGCCCAAACAACAATACACTCTTTCTGTACATGCTTAGGTGCCACTTCTAAGATAGATGCTCGGCTTTTGCGTGTGATAGAGGTCGCATCATAAATGACATCAAAACCTTTATCCAGCCAAGTTACGGCCTCTTCCTGCATAATAGCAAAAACCTTGGCATGGTCTTTCTGGCAATTAGCATCGCCGTAAAGCTTTTCTCTAATGTCATCGGAGCTCAGCCAAACTGCGCTAGGATACTTATCAATAATCTGCTTAGCCAAAGTAGACTTGCCAGAGCCAGGCAGACCGACAAGAATAATAAGCTTAGGTGCCTGAGGTTCATCGACATCCGTTGAAATAGTGCCCCATGTAGGCTGTGTGTATTGCTTATTGTCGGGATACTCCGTGCACTCCTGATGAATATTTTCTATCTTAAAAGAAACATTATTTACAGCAATAAAATCTTCAAAGTGGAGCTGACGTTTCATG
>CALCHR010000139.1 GCA_937901185.1 uncultured Bacteroidales bacterium | reverse complement strand
ATGGCAACGTCATACCCGACGGCAGCGAATTCAATGTCTATGCTCACACAGAAGACTATGGCGGAGGGTTCAAATTTACAGAGTACTCCGGCAACGACCCCTTTATCAAGAACACCGGAAGTAAAGCCACCACCATCTCTGTGACTATCAAGAAAGATAATCCTGAGGATGCCATCAACTGGTGTGGTATCACCGGCCAATGTGCTTTTATCAACGCAGGTGTAGAGAAGGCTTCTCGCAGCACCAGCGTGAAGGCCGGAGAAAGTGTTGGCCTCGGCGCCCACTATAGCTTCGACGAAGGTGTCTACAAGACTGTCAGCTTTGAAGTGATTGCTTCAGGCGGCGGCGTGACACGCACCATCCACATGAACATCATCTACGCAGAAACTGCAAGCATTGAAGGCGCGCAGGTAGAAAACGCCGTGAAGGTGGCAGGCAAGCAACTCAACTACAACTTCGCCGACGCCACAGAGCGCACCCTCAGTGTGTACAGCTCCACCGGTCGTCTCGTGAAGCAGGCTCAGGTGCAGAAGAGCGGCAGCCTTTCGCTCGCCGGTCTCTACAAGGGAGTTTATCTCTATGCTGTTACTGAGAACGGTCGCCGCGTAGCTACCCACAAGTTTATCCTTAAGTAAGCAGAACCTATTATTTACCTATCAGATACGGAAGCCGGCCGACGTAAAGGCTTAGGCTTCCGTTTTTTTGTATCAGTCCTTATATCCATGATGAGAAAGACTTTGTTTCTATGCCTGGTGCTTGCTTTGTTTTCAGGCAGCCTCCGCAGCGAAGAATTGCCCCTTGTGCCCCTTCCCGTTCAAGTGGAAATGGGCCAGGGCCACTATCAATTACCCACCACCTCCAAGATTTTCTGCCCGCGCTATGCCGGCGACAGCATCCATAAAGTGGCCGCCCGTTTTGCCCACGAGGTAGAGCGCACCACGGGCCTTTGCTTTCGCAGCGAGAAACGCCAGCGCAAGGCCAACATCCGCCTCTTGCTCGACGAGCAGCTGGGCGCAGAGGCCTATCGTCTGGAAGTAGGGGCCAAGGGCATTACCGTCCACGCCAGTCGTCCTGCCGGATTCTTCTACGCCTTGCAGACGCTGAAGCAGCTGATGCCTGCCAACGTGATGGCCGGCGTGGCCGACAGCACATTGCAGGCCGTACGTGTGCCCCAAGTCCGCATAGCCGATGCGCCCCGTTTCGAGTGGCGCGGCTTTATGCTCGACGAGGGTCGCCACTTCTTCGGCAAGGAAGAGGTGATGCGCGTGCTCGACGTGATGGCCGCCCACAAGATGAACCGCTTCCATTGGCACCTGACAGAGGACCAGGGTTGGCGCATTGAGATTAAGAAATATCCCCGCCTCACCTCCGTGGGCGCCTGGCGCAAGAGCCGCGTACTGCCATGGGGCGAGGTGAAAGCCGATACGCTCCACTACGGCGGCTACTACTCTCAGGACGATGTACGCGAGATTGTGGCCTATGCCCGCGAGCGCTTCATCGAAATCCTGCCCGAGATAGACATGCCCGGCCACTTCCAGGCGGCGCTGGCGGCTTATCCCGAACTGAGTTGCGACCCCGAAAATCCCCACTACGTCTGGGTGGGCCAAGGCGTATCGGCCGACGTGATGAACGTGGCTGCGCCCGCAGCATTGCAGTTTACGAAGGACGTGGTCGACGAACTGACAGCGCTCTTCCCCTTCGGCTACATCCACCTGGGCGGCGACGAATGTCCCACCTACAAGTGGGAGCGAAATGCCCAATGCCAGGCGTTGCTCAAAGAGATTGGTTCGGAGAAATGGCGCGACCTGCAAACCCACTTCTACAAACAGGTGCAGGACCACATAGCCGCCAAACCGCAGGCCGAGCAGCGCCGCCTCATCTTCTGGAACGAGGCGCTCCACGGCAACACTTCAGCCTTGGGCGATGCCACCTTCATGGCTTGGATTGGTGCCGACGGTGCAGCCCTCGATGCTGCCCGCCGCGGTTTCGACAACATTCTCTCGCCCCAGATTCCCTACTACATCAACCGCCGCCAAAGCAAAGACGCCGACGAGCCGGCCACGCAGGGCTACGGCGACGAAACGCTGGAGCGCGTGTATGCCTACGCCCCGGCCAAGAACGTGCCCGACTCGCTCTTGCACCACTACAAAGGCGTGCAGGCCAACTTCTGGACCGAATGGGTCATCGAGCCCTCCACGCTCGAGTATCTCCTGCTGCCACGCCTTGCAGCCGTGGCCGAGGCAGGCTGGACGCCGCAAGCGCGCCGCGACTTTGCCGACTTCCGCCGCCGCATGCGCCCCGTGACGCACTACTACAAGCAAGCCGGCCTCCACTTTTGCCCGAAGCAGTTGGCCGACTAAAAAAAGCACCTTCACCACGCTCTCTGAGGCCACAGAAAAAGATGAGAGAAACAGCCTCGAGCAAGTGCCTATATTACCCCGTTTTTCTTAGTAGCTTTCTAGGCGTTCTTAGTAAACTACAAATTTTTCCTAGTAAACTCCGAGTTTTTCCTAGAAGTTTACTAAGAAACGGCCGAAAATAGGTGTTGAAAATCAAGTGGTTACAAAGGCTATTTTCTACTTCCTAACCCCTAATCTCTAACCACCTGATTTATCCCCTACATCACCCCCGTTTTCTTAGTAGTTACTTTCGCGTTCTTAGTAGTTACCGAAATTTTCCTAGTAGTTACCGAAATTCACCTAGCTTTTACCTAAAAAATGCCCAAAAATGACCCTTGAAAATCAAGCGGTTACAAAGGCGAAAAAATAAGAGTCTCAAGAGAGAAAAAAATCTGCCACCGCAAGTCTAAACAAAGAATAAAAGCACCCGGTATGGGCCGTTATGTCCGAGGTTTTGCGTATCTTTGCAGCAGAAAAATTTTTAGCTAAAAATATCATGTCAGAAATGAAAAAAATCAAGACCGCCCTTGTATCGGTCTTCCACAAAGACGGCTTGGACGAGCTCTTGGCCAAGCTGCATGAAGAAGGTGTGCAGTTTCTCTCAACCGGTGGCACACAAGAGTTTATCGAATCGCTCGGCTACCCCTGCCAGAAGGTAGAAGACGTGACATCCTACCCCTCCATCCTTGGCGGCCGCGTGAAGACGCTCCACCCCAAAGTGTTCGGAGGCATCCTCGGTCGTCGCAGCCTTGCCGAAGACCAGGCACAGATGGCTCAATATGAAATCCCTGAAATAGACCTCGTCATCGTAGACCTCTATCCCTTCGAGCAAACCGTAGCCTCAGGCGCCAGCCAGGCCGACATCATCGAGAAGATAGACATAGGCGGCATCTCTCTCATCCGCGCCGGAGCCAAGAACTTCAACGACGTAGTGATCGTACCCTCCAAGGCAGAATACACCCCTCTGCTCGAGATTGTGAAGAAGCAAGGCGCCGCTACCACGCTGGACGAACGCCGCTGGTTTGCCAGCAAGGCCTTCGGTGTGAGCAGCCACTACGACACCGCTATCCACAACTGGTTTGAGAGTCTCTAATCCGTCACTCGCAAATAACGCTTTAGCACATACACAACAATGGGTATATTCTCCAAATTCTTTTCGTTCACACAAGAGTTGGCCATCGACCTCGGAACGGCCAACACCATCATCATCGACGACGGAGAAATCGTCCTCGCCGAGCCTTCAGTCGTAGCCCTCGACCGCCACACCGACAAGATGATTGCCGTGGGTCAAAAGGCCAAGCTGATGTACGAGAAGCACAATGAAAAGATGCGCGTCATCCGCCCGCTCCACGACGGCGTGATAGCCGACTTCAACGCTTGCGAACAGATGCTGCGCGGACTTATCAACATGGCCCACAAAGGCCGTCGCCTCTTCTCACCCTCGCTGCGCATGGTCATCGGCGTGCCCAGCGGTTCGACCGACGTAGACCTGCGTGCCGTGCGCGACTCTGCCGAGCACGCCGGCGGCCGCGACATCTACATGATCTTCGAACCAATGGCCGCAGCCATAGGTATCGGCCTCGACGTAGAAGCTCCGGAAGGTAACATGATTGTGGACATAGGCGGTGGTACCACAGAAATCGCCGTCATCTCCCTCGGAGGCATCGTCTCCAATAACTCCATCAAAATGGCCGGCGACGACTTCAACTCCGACATCCAGGAATACATGAGCCGCCAACACAACGTAAAAGTCAGCGAGCGCATGGCCGAGCGTATCAAAATCAACGTAGGCTCTGCCCTTACCGACCTGGGAGAAAACGAACCAGAGAAATACGAAGTGTGTGGTCCGAACCGCATCACAGGCCTCCCCATGAAGGTGCCCGTATGCTACCAGGAAATAGCCCACTGCCTCGAAAAATCTATTGCTAAGATAGAAATCGCCGTGCTCAACGCCTTGGAGAAAACCCCGCCCGAACTCTATGCCGACATCGTAAAGAACGGCATCTACCTCACCGGCGGCGGCGCCCTCTTGCGCGGACTCGACAAACGCCTCACCGCAAAAATCAATATCCCCTTCCACGTAGCAGAAGACCCGCTGCTCTGCGTGGCACGCGGTACAGGCATCGCCCTGAAAAAGGTGGAAGACTATTCCTTCCTCATCCGATAAAAACTATGTGCTAAGCGCACCTTTGCGCTGACCAATGTGCTAATGTAAATAGGAGACCGCTTCCACCCCGAAGCCTCCCATACACATTAGCACATTGATACTAAATAAGAAGCTGCTATGCGCTACCTGCTCGACTTCCTACACAAATACAACTACGTCTTCCTCTTCCTGCTGCTGGAAGGCGTCAGCCTGTTTATGCTGTTCCGCTTCAACAGCTATCAAGGCAGTGTGTGGTTCAGTTCGGCCAACTCAACCGTGGCACGCATCAACAGCATCTACACCAACACCATCTCCTACCTGAACCTGCAACAGGTGAACCAACACCTCAACGAGGAAAACATCCGCCTGCAGAGCGAAGTCAATGCCCTGCGCGAAGCGCTCTTCACAGCTCGCTACGACAGCACCCATACCGAACGCTACGTCAGCAAGCAACTGGAGGGCTACGACCTCATTCCGGCAACCGTGGTGTCTAACAGCCTGAAGCGCACCAACAACTACCTCGTAATCGACCGCGGCGAACTGGACGGTGTGAAAGCCGAAATGGGCGTAGTGGGCGGCGGCGGTGTAGTGGGCATCGTTTACCTCACCGGACCGCACTACTCGCTCGTGCTGCCCGTGACCAACCAGAAATCAAGCATCAGCTGCCGCATCCGCGGACAACGCTACTTCGGCTACCTGCAATGGGACGGCAACCACCTGCTGCAAGCCTCGCTCGACGACGTGCCCCGCTATGCAAAAATAAAGCAGGGCGAATATATCGAGACCAGTGGCTATTCCTCCGTATTCCCGCCCGGCATCTTCGTAGGTCGCGTCAGTGGCATCCACAACTCCTCCGACGGACAGTCCTATAAACTCGATGTGCAACTCAGCACCGACTTTGCCAATCTGCGCAACGTCAGCGTAGTGGCTACCCCCTACAAGGCAGAAATAGACAAGCTCTACAAACAAGCCGCTAACGACAACCACCCCTGAGCCACTTCTCCCTAAGCACCGATTAAGACTATGCTACAGACGCTACTCTCCCGCATCGGATGGTTCCTGCTCCTGCTCTTCCTGCAGGTGCTTGTCTTCAACCACATCCACATCTTCGGCTATGCCACCCCGATGCCCTACGTCTACTTCCTGCTGCTGTTGCCCAGTTCCACTCCCCGCTGGGCCTATGTCTTTACAGGCTTTCTCCTGGGCATGAGCATCGACATTTTCAGCAACACCCCCGGCATGGCCGCCGCCTCAATGTGCTTGAGCGGACTGCTCGTGCCGCCACTGGTGAGCTTCTTCTCGCCCGCCGACAGGGAAAACGAAACCTTCATCCCCTCCGTGCGCAGCATGGAATGGAGCGGCTTTCTGCGCCTAGCCATCTGCAGCGTGGTAATCAACACCATAGCCTTCTTCTGCATCGAATATTTTTCCTTCCACAACTGGAACGCGCTGCTCGTCAACATCTGCGGCAGTTCGGTGCTTACATTCCTCTTCATCGCCGCCATGGAGCTCCTCCGCAACAGCAGCCAGAAAAAATAGTCCATGGCCTACAAACAAAATTTTGATAACCGCAAGTTTGTCATCGGTGGCATCGCCGTGCTCATCGTTGTAGTCTTTCTCGTGCGCCTGTTCATGCTGCAAGTGATGAGCGACGACTATAAGAAGAACGCCGACTCCAATGCCTTCCGCAAAGAAATCCAATACCCCTCTCGCGGCCTGATTACCGACCGCAAAGGACGCTTGCTCGTATACAACGAACCGTCGTACAACATCCTTGTGGTGATGAACGACCAACGCGGCGTGGACACCCTCGACTTCTGTCAGACCGTGGGCATCACCAAAGAGTATTACATACAGCGCATGGCCGAATTGAAGGACCGCAGAAAAAATCCCGGCTACTCGCGCTTCACGCCCCAACTCTTTATGAGCCAGATTCCCGCTGAAGAGTTTTCCGTCTTCCGAGAGAAACTCTTCCGCTTCAAAGGCTTCTCCGCAGAAAAACGCTCCATCCGCCACTACGCAGAAGGCATGGGAGCGCACATTCTGGGCGACGTGGGCGAAGTAAGCGAACAGGATATAAAAAAGGACGACTACTACAAGAGCGGCGACCACATCGGAAAACTCGGAGTGGAATGCTCCTACGAAAAATATCTGCGCGGCGAAAAAGGGATACGCATCATGCTGCGAGACGTATACGGCCGCAACCAAGGGCACTATCAAAACGGTAAGTACGACAAAGCCTCCGTACCCGGCAAGAACCTTACCTTGGGCCTCGACATGGAACTGCAAGCTCTGGCAGAACGCCTGCTG
>CALCHR010000138.1 GCA_937901185.1 uncultured Bacteroidales bacterium | reverse complement strand
AAATTAATCGTTTTCTATTGTAACGGTTGTGCCATATTCGTTTTCTTCGGTTGTAAAATCGTTAATAATAGCTGTAGTACCGTAAGTATTAACTTCTGATTCTCCAGTCGTAATTGTATTTGGTAAGTCTGGAATAATCGTATTATCTAATAAACCTGTATTTAGAACTAATTCTTCACCAGCACTATTTCTATAGTTGGTATAAGTTGGAGTATCTTCTCCAGCCCTGAAGAATTCTGACAAACCTGACAGAGATTGAGTCTCGTCGTTCCAAGTAAGCGTTGGCTGCCAAGAAGCAAGCAAGACATCATGATAATTAACTATAACAGGATCGATACCTTCGCTACTCTGTGTATCACTTACTATTTTACAAGTTAACCCCGCTGGTAGAATATAAGGTAATAAATCCATAAACAATATTGTATCAATCAGATCTTTAGGAAGAAGTATTTCTAAACAATTATTAACTAGATTACACTTAAATATTCCTGTTGATCCCGCAGCTTTTATCAAAGCATTTCCTGCTAAGTTAATAGCTTTCATAGACCCCTTGTACTTTAAAATGCTTGGAATAATACTAACTAATGCAGCTAATTGTTCTTTGTCATAATTTCGCTTTACCTTGAAACCTAATGTCATAGCCAATAACTCGGTTAATCTTGAGTCAGCTTTATTATCAGGCAACTGGTACATATCGTCAACATTGTGCTTAACAGAATTAAGCACAATGTCAATTAACCAACCTAAATACTGGAAATCACGAGACGCATTAGAATATACCTGTGGTACTTGATTACGTAATCTAATCATCTAACATGAACCTCCTTAAATTAATCGAGAAGATTTAGCCAGCTGCAAGCCATCGGATAGGTGATCAATATCTAACTTAGAAATCACAAAACTATTATTAATGTTATTTATAGAGTAGTTAGCCAATGGATTCATCAGAGTATTTAAAGAAACAGTACTCTCGTTTATGTCTATTGCTAAGCTATCTTCTACCTGCACATTATAATAAAAATCACGATCGACATCTATCTCTCGAATAGCCCGCAGTAGCTGCTCTTCGATTAAACGCGTTTCAACAGTTTTTGTCAAAACAGTAGGCAAATCTTTAGCCTTAAAATCAATGATTGAGAGAGTAGCTTCTAAATTACGGATGCCGGGTAATAGTAGGCTGTCTAATGGTAAACTTGGCTTAAATGTTGAAGTTAGCCAATCACGCAGTATTTGCACGTCTGAGTAACTTTTACTTAGCTCTGTGCGAACTGCTGCCAGCTTAGCTAGATCTTGATTTACTATTACAAGCCTTGAAATTGTAGGTTTAATAACCGGCCAGCCGGAAATAGCTTTTAATAACCCTAAGTCAGAATCCGTAGGTGTATTGATCGTATTATTTAGACCTACGATAATCTCGCTAAAAGAATTATTATTTATAACAAAATCTTGTATGCTAGTCAAAGCCTCTAACTTGGTAAGTAGCTCTTGTTCCTTTTCAAAAGAAGCATCAATAGTGTTCTGTAGAGAGTCCTCTGTTAGTACTTCTTTATCTTGTAGAAACAGCTCTATAATACAAGTGAGAATTGCGGAAGTGCTGTTTATAGCGAGAACATCTTCAAGTATTTCAGACACTACTGCAGTAAAGCGTTCTTTAATAAGTGCTAACACTGTGTCTGTGTTTTTCACCATGCTTCGCAGGTCTTCTGTAAGAATAGCTATTTGTTCGGTGTCTACAACTTGTTCAGAAGCGGCAGTAATAATTTTGTGTATAATAAGATACAGCGGGTCTTGTTTTGCAATACCAATATCTTTTAGCTGGTTAGCTATAGCCGTTTCAGTACCAATTGCGCTAATTATTGAACCAACTTCTGTAACTAGCGAGGCACTGTTTTTAGCATCGTTTAATCTACTATTAATTTGCTTATACAGATGCGTTAAAGACTCTATTACTTCTGAAGATAAGTCTAATAGCAATTCGGCATCTGACCATTTTTCATCTGTCGGATTATAAATAGCTGCAGTCTGCTTTACAAGGTCTAGATCATTTTTAGTAATACCGCTGATTAGCTCAGAAATATTCGTGATGAGCTCTGTGCGCTTGCCGCCATGTCTACTTGGTAGCGCTGGAGACATTCTAGCTATAGCCGGTAGCATAATGCCAATTAGTGCGTCTTTGTTGGCTTCAAACACTTCATCAAAGCTAAGGTTCACAGGATCTTTTAGAAGTTCTATGCGAATCTTGGTTAAATTACTGATAATAAGCTCATAATCATCACTATAGTCTTTTGTAATGGCCTCGGTCAGCGCACTGAATACACCCTCTAGTCTAGCTCGCTCCTGTTCTATAAAAGTAAATTCATTTGTCTGTAGAACGTCTGATACGAAGTCTCTAAAAGCGTTACCATCTTCATCAAACATAGTATTCGATAAAGTTATATTACTTAGGGTATTAGCTTCATACTCAAGCAGGGGCTGTTCAAAATTATCTAGCTCTGCAAGGCAATTCTTTATAGTATTTTGTCTAGCTGACGACTCTGAATTGGCACCTAAGTGTTCGAGCTCTACTTCTAGACGCCTGCGTAGAGTACTAATAGCAGTACGTAACCTTGAGATATTTTCTGTGCCAACAAGTTGCTCTAATCGTAATACAGCATTCTCGACTGCTGGTGAAGAATCTTCCAATAAAATAGATTCTTTCAGTTCCTGTATAGCAGCTAAAATCTTTTGATTATTTTCATATGCTGCAGGACTTTGTATAGAATCTATCAAGTCACTTATATACTGCCGATGTTCCGCTTTGCCCATAGCTGTAATGTCAGCTTTAAGTTTATTAAGCGTTTCTATGCGCACCTCTTTTAAAATACGCTTATCAACAAAAAAGTCTAGTAATGTTTTAGCTACGTCACTAGGTGTATCAGTACCAATCTCTGCAGAACGTATTTGATCTAGTGTTTTTTGCAATTTACCTAGTAGGTCGACCTTTATATCTTGTGAAAATGGATTTGTCAAGTCAGCCTGTATTTTAGCTAAAGGAGTTCGCACAGCACTAACAGTTGAAGCTCTATCCAAGATATTTAAAACCTGTTTACCAGTATTACTAAACGTATTTAGTACATTTCGGCTGTTAATCAGTTTACTTAGATTATTATTATCAGTTGTGCTATTAAAACTGTTAAAAATACTAGAGGCAAACTCTGAGTGGTCTATTTCAACTGTTCTGGCAAGTTTCTCTCTTGTCATGTCTAACGCAACTAAAGCATCAGATGCACAATTTTCAATTAGAGGTCTTACGGTTGATATTAGTGTAGTAGAAGCATTATTTAGTGCCTTTGTGATAACCTCAGTCTGGGCCTGCTCAACTGCTTGATCTAGGTCTTCCTGATTATCTAAGATAGGCAAATAGCTTAACTGAGCTAAGTTTAAACCGTTAGTAGCAGGTACTAAGTTATCATCTGGGCTTAAAGTGTCTGTTAACTGGTCTATAGCATCAGCTAACTTATTATTTTTATCAGCTGTAACTGCCGAATCATAGTTCAACGGAGAAGTATCTACTAAACGTAAGTCATCAAAGAGCAATGTGCCTTGAGACTCTTCAGAAGTCTTTATAAAAAACTTACATGTTTTATTAATACGTAAGCAGTTTATACCTGGATAAAGCTCAAGCTTATCTGGTAAGTTTTTAGCTGCATCTCCGGGGATCCAAGTAGTTTTGTCAGCATTGATCAACATAAAGTCTTCGTGATTTGTACCTGGTATTACCTCTATCCAGGTCTTTGCCTTGCTGGCTGCATGTTCACTCGTATATGATACATAAATACATGCAATACCGTAAGTGTTAGCAATGATATTAGCTGACAATAATAAAGCATGATCACAGTTGTCTTTTTCGCTATATTTTAATTTGTCAAGATCAACAAAAGACCATATTTCAAGTGGCGATTTCTCAGCTATAGGTTCACCAGACCATTTAGCAAAATCAAAAATAGTACTGCCGTCCGTTGGCGGAATAACTCTTTCGTGGACTGTAGTCACGATTGATGGTGGATTCTTAGCAAAAACCTTTAATTGCAAACTAGATAGGTTTTTAGTATTAGCATATGGGTCATTAATATTTAAGGTGTCGCTGTTTGCTTGACACTTTAAATTAGTTTTAAAAGACAGCGGATATGCTATTTCTTGCTCTTGTTCAGCATCAGCTTCTGCGGTAGCTCCTACTTCATCATTTAGTACTATGCCTAATTCAGTGGGCGTTATAGTCACTGTTCTTTCATTACCGCCAGTCTCTGTAGTAGTAATAGTTAAGCTAGTTGACACTTTATCTGTTACCCGTAATGTTTGTAGATTACTAGGTGCTGCTTCTAACTCAAGTAAACTGCAGACTTCCCAACCAGAGCCGGTAGTGGAGGCTAAACTAACAGGTGATAATTCTGCTGGACTGGTAGGTGCTGAAGCTAAGTAATATGTAATTTTATTGTCACAATGTGCCCACTCAGAAGTGATTGCAGTAGGACTAGGTGCGTTTACATCGTCTGGATCTGGCATTAGTGTTAATTCACCAATCTTGTCTCCTACACCAAGTGTTATATATTGATATTCTTGAAATACTATTTTTTCAGTAGAATTTGCGAAAGCTACGAATTGCCAAGGAATATCTTTTATACCATTGTCTAAAATCGAAGCTATATCGATTTTATCTGCTTTATGAATTACTACACTGCCATAGAGTTCTACACAAGTACCAGTAGTAAAAAATGCTAATTCAGATTTATCTTGGTCAGTATAGAAAATATATTCACCATCTTTTAGAGTATATTTTCTGCAAACATTTTTATCATTTCTGTCCCAGTTTTCTAAAATATCACAATCAAAGTTTTTATATACCCATAAAGAAGGTACAGTTTTATTTTTAAGCACTACTCGAGCAAAATCTCGAATTTCTACTTGCTCGTTAGCTCCAAAGCTAAACATGCCAATATCTTCACTACCACTATTGGTATTAGTTTTAAATGTAACATGCTTTGCGTAAGAGGTGCCAGCTTCTTGCTTTACGGTTGAATCGATGAGACCGGTTTCAAATCCCTGAGGCCGAATAATTGTTCCCTGTCCATACTGTTCTGTAACTGGCGGTAATGTTTCTGAGACACCCTCAGCAGTTGTGGTAGAGGGAGTATACTCAATATATAAACACTCACCATTTAGCAGTTCGTAGTCAGTACCATTTGTAATCTCGTTTGGGATAGCGTCCTGACCGAGTACATGTAATAGATATAGTCCCTCAGTAACATTATTAGAAATACTACTGAAGTAATTTTCAGTAAATTTTAAGTATTTGCCTCTATCTTCACTATTCTCGACATACTTACCTAGAGTGTAACCACTACCAAATTTACGCCAAAATACTGCTTCACTGCTGTCAAAGTCAAATTTAAGCTTATCTGTTTCAGCGAGCTTTGGTACTTCATTGCCTTCAATAACAGTTGGGTGATCCTGTAGGAAATTTGACCACACATCCAAAGATGCTGCGTTGATAGGCACATATTGGAATGTAAAAGAAATAGTCCAATCACACTCGGTTGGAAGAATCGGATTACCAGAGTCATCGGTCAAATAACGAAGCTCTTCTAAACGTGCATTAACTTCTGTCTTAATATCATTAAAAGTATCTGTAGCAGTAACAAATGGGTTAATTATACCACCTTGTTTTAGCGCAATTAAAATTTCATAACCACTGGGTAAAACCGAATTTTTATTTTTTACATTATCGTATGCTTTTGCATCAGCAGTATCCCACGCAAGATCAGCAATAAAACCTCCTTCAGTAGGAGCCTGTGCTGTATAATCTTCATCTTTTAGGTTATTTTTAATTCTCATACAACCACAGCTAGCCATCAATTCAGCAATAGTAGCTGCATTTTCGCCAGATGGGTTTTCTGGGATACTTATAACAATATCTTTGTTAGCAATTGGTTCAGAGCTATCAGCACCTAATCCGGTTTGTTTAAAAGCTGAAATTTTTTGTGTTAATGTAAATTCTTTTACTAATCGAGCTTTCTTACGTTCTGCTAGCTGAGCCAGATCTTCAATAAGTAGAGCATCATTTGCTGGATCGCCGTATTTAGCATAGTCGACCGCTAAGAAATAGTCAATAGCTTTTTGCCACGCCACTTTAGCTGCGTTATCGTCATAGCTAAAGCCTGGAATATTTTGTTGTTCATTTTTTATTAAGTCTGCATTCATCAGTGAGAAAAGAGATGAACCAACAGCACCTACAGGCTCACGATTCAGCTCTTTATTTAGTTGCAGATGGTAATTAACATATGCAGGGTATGTTTTTTTAGTGATAAAATTAGGAGCTCTAAACTTAACGTATTCACCCTGGTGTAAAGTAACATCACGAACAACACTTCCTACTGCTGGGATTTGGCAAGAAGCTTTTACCTCAGTTATATTGCTTGTAGAGTTACCAGTCATCTGAGGTGCATATGGCTGAACGGTTTTAGTATAAACGTCGCCGAAATCACAGTGCTGAGCTGTAAGAATGGCACCATTTTCTGTATAAATTGTGATAGGGACATCCTCAAGCTCAGGTACTCCTGGGTTGCTATCTGGTAAGCTTGTAGCTAAATAAGGACTTTCAGCAAAGTTAGTTGTAAAAGTTTTGTTATAATTAAACAGCGGTATACGGCCAGCTAAAATATTTCTAATGACTAATTTATTATAGTATTGTTTTGCTTCATTAGTATTGAAATACTTAAGAGGCGCAATTTCATTTTTGTTCTCGGACTTAAATCTACCGCTAGTTTTTGCATAATCAGCTGTTAACCAGTTATCCGAGGCAACACCGTACTCAACAAGAATTGGTGTTCCATCTTCTTTGTAGTCTTTCAAAACAGAAAAAGTAGTATAAAGAGCTGGCTCTGCCAAAGATACTACACGAATTCTAGAATCGGCTGTTTCAATAACTTCTAAAATACTATCAAAAGGAATTTCTTCTCCGAAATCTAATTCTCGCATATTAAAAGCATTGGCTAAAGCTATTTTAATTTTATCTACTAATAAAGTACCTTCATCAACAGTTAGCTTTGCATTCGTTGAGATCAATGCATTTAACTTTAAATAGTTATTGATGCTCAGAATATCTCCGATTCTTGGCTTCTGTACTTTATGCGCAACTAATTGGAGTTGCTCATCTTTTAAAACCTGTTCAACCAAAGCTCCAGCACTTGAATCATAAGTAAAAGAAGAATCATAGGCGGCTTTTATATCTTTAACATTGCTACGTACTTGATTATAGGTTTTAAATGGATAAAAGACTAAATCAAAGTGATCAATATTATCTACAGATTCTTTCAAAGCGGCAAGTTTTGTGACAAAAGTAGTATCGTTCTGTTTTATTGTCCATAGACCATTTTCAACTGAAACTTGGCCGCTACTTGCTGTATCGAAATTCGCAGCGTTTTCGAAAAAGCTGCTTACAGTATCAGCAGTAATTACAATGCCATTTTTACTTCCGATATACCATGCATCGTCAACAAAAATAGGTTTATTAACTGAATTATAAGAAACAGTAACTAATGGCTTTTCTTTATAAAAAATACCTGCACCATCACAGCTACAAATTGTGATAGCTCTATTTAAATCATTTCGAATATCAGTTACTAAAATATTTGATACGTAAGGTTTGTCTTCTGGATTTAACAACGAATAAATTTTATTCATATAATCACGGCAGGTTACTAGCGTATCAAAAGTTCCTATAGTCTTTTTAAAATTATTATAAGCTTGACTTATAGTTTCGATATTAGCACCGGTAGTTGCCGCAAAAACATTTTCAATATTAAAACTATCTGCAGAAACGTCACTCCAGCCTGTTAGACTTGGAAGTTCCATTTGAGTTAAAGTTCTAGGTGAAATATTACCGTTGATACCATTTGTACGAGTATAATATATAAAAATACCAGCGTCGAATAGTTCGCTATAATCTTCAGGAAACTCTATGTAAGGTCTTCCTTCGAAAGAGTCATAACCAAACTTAAATACACGTGAACCTCGTACTTGAGTATTTAAATTGTCTACTTTAGTCCAGCGCGTACCATCTTCCATTGTACCGTCGCCTATAGACCGTACATTATAGATGAAAATACCATTTTCAGCAATATGTGTTTCCGGTAAATAAAAGCGGTTATTGTTCGTAATTTGATTAATCGCAATAACATTATTATCATTAATACTTTCGCATTTAATGACTTGGCCTTCCATGCACTCTACCGTTAACTTAGGTGAAGTACTGCTTATATAATAAGGGACCTGATTAGTGGTAAAATAGCTGATTGTATTATCTGAATTTGTCAGAACTGTAAACTTAGGTAATAGTAATCCATTATCAACAGCTATCTTTTCTGCCCCAGACGGTTCTGGATTATACCAGCGAATTGTAACGTCTGTAACAGCAGACCTATAATACTTAATATTATAACCAAGCATATCACACAGCTTACGCATAGAATCCTCTTGTGCGGCTGTTGGCATAAAAGCCTCTAAAGTGTTTTTGTCAATATTATAGTTTAATTTGTCGGCAATGCCTGTTAATGCTTTTAAAATAACAATACCTGGGTCACTTTCATTAGTGCTAGTAGGATCCCACCGCTCAGAAAGCTTACCGGCTACTTCAAGTAGCTCATTCCATATTTGAACAAAATCCTTTTTAGTAGGAGATAAAGTTAATGCAGTCGTTTCGTTTTTTGTAAGCATTTATAATATAAACTCCTTTTCTTAAGCCTGTTGACGAGTTTCGTCAAATAACACTAAATTAAAAGTATTATGGGTATAATCAATTTGATTTATTCCAGAAAATTTGCAGTATAATTTACCTTTCACACGGTCGGTAATTAGCTCTATTGAATTTCTAGATATTTTAATTTGGGGTAGGAAAATAGCAATTTGTGTATACAGCGTATCAATAAGCATGTCTTTTAAAATATAGCTATTTTGATTAAACAGATAATGCTTCAGTAAAATGCCAAAATATGGGTCACATACCAGCTCGCCGCGCTCAGACTGTAGCAGCAGAAGCGCGTTTTGCCTGGTTGCTTTGCCATATTCGTCTTCCCGCCAAATATTTGAACTATTTGAATTGAACATATTTGGAAATTTAAAAGATCTCATTCTCAAAATACCTTTATAAGTTTTATCTATGTAAATAACTTGGATATGGCGGATATGCCGTAGATGCTTTTTCAGGAAATTTGTTTGTAGGACGTTTGTTTGAAAATCTAGCAGGGCAGTTGTTCCTACTACCACAAATTTCACATTTTTTATTCTTTTTTCTACAGTCAAGGTCAGCGTCCAGGATGTACTTAGTCATGTACTCAGGATCGCCTATGTCACCATCATCAATACAGACATTCTCTGGTTTTAGTTTCCAGTTGATCATGCGCTCAAAACAAACAAAATTTTCCCAGAGTTCTGCTATTAAGCGACGTAAGTCATTTTCGGTATCCAAGATGTAATAAGCCATTGTTTTTGGTGTAAACAGTTGCTTATAGTTTTTAGCATTTTTACCTGTTAAATCGTGTGTTTCATCACTGGAAAACTTAAAATGGGTAGTAGCTGCTTGAACAATTGAAGTGTTACGCACATGTATAGAATTAAAAACACCAGCTCCAC
>CALCHR010000137.1 GCA_937901185.1 uncultured Bacteroidales bacterium | reverse complement strand
CGTCGGGCAGTTCGATGGGGCGCTGCACCAGTCCTTTGCCGAAGGTGCGACGGCCGATGATAGTGCCGCGGTCTTGGTCCTGGATGGCTCCGCTGACAATCTCAGCGGCCGAGGCAGAAAACTCGTCAACCAATACCACTAATTGTCCCTTACGGAAAATGCCTCCGCCTTTAGCTTTGTAAGTGGTGCGAGGTGCGGCGCGCCCTTCGGTATAGACTATGAGCTCGTCTTCTTCGAGAAACTCGTTGGCTATTTCAATGGCTGCTCCGAGATAGCCGCCGCCGTTGATGGTTAAGTCGAGGATGAGATCCTTCATACCCTCCTTTTTTAGTTTCTTAAGCATCTCGTGAACCTCGTTACCAGAGGTGGCACCGAAGCGGTCGAGGTGGATGTAGCCAATCTCAGGGGCAATCATGTAGCCGGCGTCGAGGGTATTCAAGGGAATCTTGTCGCGCGTCACGGTAAAGAGCAGTGTGTCGATTACGTTGCGGCGCACCACGCCCAGGTTTACTTTTGAATCTTTCGGGCCACGTAGTTTTTTCATAATACTGTCGCGCGACATCTTTACGCCGGCTATTACCTTGCCGTCCACAGAGACGATGCGGTCGCCAGCCAGGATGCCCACTTTCTCGCTGGGGCCTTTCGAGATGGTTTGGATAACGACCAGCGTATCCTCCAAGACGTTGAACTGGATTCCTATGCCTTCGAAGTTACCCTCTAGCGGCTCGTTCATCTTCTTAGTGACTTCGGGGTCGGAATAAGCTGAGTGGGGGTCGAGCTTCTTGAGGATGCCGTTGATGGCATCTTCTACGATCTTCTTTTGGTCCACGCTATCAACATAGAGGGCTGTGATGGCCATCTGAGCCATTTGGAGCTTGCGGATTTGCTCTACGTCAAAGTTGGGCTGTCCGGGATTTTGCTGTGCCATTGTGGGGAGGAACAGCAGCAGACCAAGAAGAAAGGCTATGAGTTGTTTCATGTGCTATTATATATATAATAATGTGTAGGGGGTATCTTATTTTTTCTTGGGAAGGAAGTCGGTCACGTCTTTGCCGAAGGCAATGAGCTCGCGAACTACGCTGGAAGAAATATCAGAGAATTGTGGCTCTGTGAACAGCAATACGGTTTCTACGCCGGCCAGGCGGTTGTTGATATTGGCGATGTCGCGCTCGTACTCAAAGTCTTTTACCGAGCGCAAGCCGCGCAGGATGTAGTTGGCGCCTTCGCGGCGAGCGAGGTCGATGGTCAGGTCGTTGTAGGCCACTACGCGGATGCGCGGTTCGTTGGCATAGAGGTTACGGATAGCTTCTACGCGTTCTTCCGGACTGAGCAGCGAGCGCTTGCTGGCATTAAAACCTACTCCAATCACTATCTCGTCGAACAGGGGAAGTCCGCGTTCCACGATACTGGCGTGTCCGATGGTAAAAGGGTCAAACGAACCGGGAAATATGGCTATGCGTTTCATGCCTCTTCGTCCTCCTCGGCTAAGTCTTCCTCTACTACGAGGTTGTTGATAATAAAGTTTTGGCGCTCCATGGTGTTCTTGCCCATGTAGTATTCCAGGAGTTCCTTCACCTGGTCGCTTTTGTGGAGCGATACCTGTTCGAGGCGAATCTCCGGGCCGATGAAGTGCTTGAATTCGTCGGGCGAGATTTCTCCCAAGCCTTTGAAGCGGGTAATCTCAGGGTCGGGGCCAAGTTTCTCGATAGCTGCGATGCGCTCTTCCTCAGAATAGCAGTAGATGGTCTCGAACTCGGAGCGGTCGGAGCTTTTGGCTTTTTTCAAGATGGCTGCGCCGGCGCTCTGCTCGTCTACGTGTACCGCCTTGGAGCCTTTGACTTTCTTCTTTTTGTTGCGTACGCGGAACAGTGGGGTCTGCAGTATGTAAACGTGACCCTTCTTTATAAGTTCGGGGAAGAACTGCAGAAAGAATGTTATCATAAGCAGCCTGATGTGCATTCCGTCGACATCGGCATCGGTAGCGACTATAACCTTGTTGTAGCGCAGCCCTTCGAGGCCGTCTTCTATGTTCAGAGC
>CALCHR010000136.1 GCA_937901185.1 uncultured Bacteroidales bacterium | reverse complement strand
CCCAAGACTATGGAGGCTACCGTTTATCTGCCCTCCAATATTTCCGGCAGAGGCGGAGTTATCTTGGGTAACCTCGATAACGAGCTTGGCAACAATACCTACCATAACTACGAGATCTATAACAACGGCGCTCCCAGATTCTATTACCGAAACAATTACACTTACTTTATTAATTATGGTTTCCTTTATGAACATATCAAATAATTTAGAAACAAGACACGAGACACAAGACAATCATATTGTCTCATATCTCGTGTCTATTGTCTTGTATCTGTAAAAAGATTATTTAATATTAGCGAGAGTAGCAACTGTGAAGTCCCAGAATTTTGCTACGCTAGGGATATTAACTTTTTCGTCTGGAGAGTGTGGGTGACGGATTGTTGGGCCGTAAGAGACCATGTCGAGACCAGGTTCGATAGCACCGAGGATACCACATTCGAGACCAGCGTGAAACCAACTTTGGCTGAAAAAGTAGAAGCCGAATTCACCGTGCCCGCCGGAGCTCCCGAAGGACAAGGCCGCTTCCGTATCCGCGTAGACCAAAGCGGAGGCGAAACAGCCAACGCCGATGTCTATGGCACACTCTACGACCTGCCGTTCACCGTAGTTGCAGCGCAATCGCAGCGCACTTTGAAAGTGAGCACCAACAATGCAGAGCGCGGCACAGTGGCCATTGAGGGCTGCGAAGGCAACGAGCTCACCGTGGAGCGCGGCACAGAAGTAACCGTAGTGGCCACCGTGAAAGACGGATATTACTTCCACGGATGGCAGAAAGGCCGTACCATCGTTTCGGCAAAGACCACCTACACAACCACGATGACTGAGAACAAAGAACTCGTGGCGCTCTTTGCTACCACTGAGGGTACCTTCCAAGAAGAAGAGGAAGACGATGGCACATATCCCATCAACTTTGCCAAGAGCACTCCCACCTCACGCACAGACCGCCAGCTCACGGCCGTAAAAGTTTCCGGCAAGAATGGCGCAGACAAGACGCTCAGCGTAACAAGTTCTCGCGCTTACAATAACCTTACCACCTCGGATAAGAATCTCATTGAGTGTGATGCTGCAGAGGAACTGACCGTTACCTTTACCTACAACGGCACTTGGATGCACGGCTATGTATTTGTAGATGAGAATAACGACAAGCAATTCTCTTACAACGACGGACAGGTAGACCAGAAAGGCACCGAGGTGAAGTCTTTCAGCTTCTATTCCGGTAGCTTCACCGACGACTCTGCCGGTTACAATTCTGCCGGCAACTATCTCACCAACGATGCCCGCAACGTGCTCAACGGACCGGCTTTCGAGGCACCAGCAGTGGCTGGTGACTATCGCATCCGCTTTAAGGTGGACTGGAACAGTGTTGATCCCGGAGGTCAGATGGCAGCCGACGGAACCTGCACCGGCCCTAACGGCATCTTGGCCAATGGCGGCTACATCGTAGATGCCACCTTGCGCGTGAAAGGCGCTACCGGCATTGCGCAAGTAGAGTCAGAAAAGGTGGTGCCCGTCTACAACATTGCCGGCGTAAAGGTGGGCGACAGCTCCATCAAGCAGTTGCCAAAAGGCATCTACGTCGTGGGCAAGAAAAAAGTATTTGTGAAATAAGCAAGACCTACTAAATAGGAACGGGCGGACTGTGAAGAACGACAGTCCGCCTTTTTTGTATCCCTTGTGCAGAAAAGCAAGTCAGCCAATAGCGAAAGCAGCTATTTTTACGATATGACCATATCCCAATTAGAAAGTTTTGATACTTTCGCATATAGTTGTAGCCCCTTGTGTTTGCTTCAAAGAGGTTCAGGCAACACTCCGGTGCAAAATGAATTTGTAGAACCTCACTTAAATATTTTATCATACCATGAAACGTTTACTGCTCCTGTGCTGCTTGATTTCTTTGTTGGGCTTACCCTCTATGGCCCAGAAATACATTCTTGATGACAACTTTGCAGACTCCATCCCTCTTCAGATGATAGAAGTTGGCGAAGACCACAGCTATGAGACCTTGGGTAAGGAAGTTATGAAATTACCGCTCGGCGAAGTGGTGGAAGTCAAGCGCGGGCTCAAGGAAAATGAATCAAACTATGCAGCCATAGAAGTCAACGGAAAAGAGTATGGAGTCCACAGTAGATATCTGTTGTTCAGCGATGAAAATCCTGAAGGTGTGGAGGATATATTTGAAAATACGCGTGAGCGGGAAAACCATACTTGGCAAGGAAAACTCTTCGCCACCTTTGCGCCCTATGTGGTTATGGCTTCGTTGTTCTTGGCCGCCATCCTTTTTATGGTCATAGGCTTAATGAGCAAAGTGGTAAGAAAAATTTCCCTTTTTGTGGTTCCGGTTTGTATGATAGTGGCATCAGTGCTGGAAATTTGGGCCTACAGTGTCCTCGGCAGCGATGCCTTTTGGTGGTGCTCGTACGAGAGATATGGCTTTTGGGGTTCGCTCCTCCGTGCCATCCCCTTCGTCGTGTTTGTAGCCTTCCAGCTTTATAGTATAAAGGGTTATGAGCGCTTGTTGCTTGATGAAAGAAGCGACGTGAAGCTATCCATTAAACCGGCAGCCATCAGTTTGGTTATCTGTATCCCGGTGACCATTTTAGCCGTTGTCTGTATGACCCTGATGGGCCATGAGGGCGTTTTACGCGATGTAGTTTCGGTAGCAGCATTTTTCTTATCCTTTGGCATTGGCGTTTTCATATCACTGCGAAAGAATATAAAGATACTGGGAAAATTCTCAGGCCTCCTGTTCACCATATTCAGCATGGTCTATATTGTAGCTAGCGTCATAGCTATTATCGGACTCATTATCGTAGCTCTCGATTTGATTTTCCAAATCCTTATGATCGTTGCAGGTATTCTTGGAGTTGCATTTGCAGCAGGCAGCGCAGGCGGCAGCAGCGGTGGCGGCGGTGGTGGCGGCAACAAAGAGGCTTGGAGAAATAGAATCAAAGAAAACGAGGATGGTACTTGGAGCAACGGAGATATCTGTGGTACTAAATATAAGACCAGATCGGATGCTGAATTACATGCCAATAAAAATATTTGAAAGTAATCCCTGTCTCTGACAATCGCCTGCTTGTGGGTGTTGCCAGGGTATCCACGGAGTAATGCCTGCCATTTGGCTTACAAAAATTATAGTGGACTTTCTCTTGGGGAGGTCCACTATTTTTATGGGCGCTATTTACCGTCCATTTCCTAGGTCTTATCTAGGAAAAACTAGGTCTTAAGAAATTTTTCCTAGGTCTTGAGAAATTTTTCGTAGATCAGACTTTCGAAACGCTACAAAACCACCCTTGATTTTCAGATGGTTACAAAAGCAAAAAATAGCCCTTTTTTGCCGGCTGAAGTTTGCCGATTGGCACTTGCCAAAACGAGGAGACTCATCGATGAGCCTCCTCGTAGGTTTTTCTTCAAAGTGAAAAGTTCGCCCTGCAGCGATAGCGCCGAAGAGAGAGGCTTCTGCGCAAAGGGCATGGTGTGATGTGGAGGTAGAGTGGTGTGCGGACTACTCCATCACGTCATGGCAGAATGTGCGGATGCGATCCGTGTATTCTTCCGGGTGGCACAAGTAGGACAAAGCGTGGCCGGCATCGGGCGCCAACCAAAGTTCTTTGTCTGCCGGCTTGGCGCTGTATAGCTCGTGCACCATTCGGGTGGGCACAAAGTCGTCGGCAGTGCCGTGGATAAAGAGCATGGGGAGCCGGCTCTTGCGCAGCGACTCAATGGGGGCTGCTTCTTGGAAACTCCAGCCGTATTGCCATTGGCACAAAAGGCTTGCTATGTGCATCATGGGAAATGCCGGCAGAGAGAATTGCGCTTGGAGTTGTTCGGCAAATTCGTCCCACACACCGGTGTATCCGCAGTCGGCCACGAAGCCCTTCACGCTGCTCGGCACCTCGCGCCCTGAGCAGTTCATCACGGTGGCTGCTCCCATCGAAACGCCGTGGGCAATGATACGAGTCTCTTGCTCCTCGCTACAGAAGAGTGAGTCGGCCACGGCGCACCATAGGAGCAAGTCGTCAGCATCTTTCCAACCCATCTGAATGGCTTCGCCCTCGCTTTGCCCATGGGCGGCAAGGTCCGGCAAGAGAACGTGGAAGCCCAGCTCGTTGTACAGGCGGGCTAAGTAGAGGAATTTTATGTTACAGTCGCGGTAGCCGTGTACAATGATGGCCGTTTTGCCGCCCTCGGCTTCTGCCCGATGGAAGAGCGCTCGCAACTGCTTTCCCTCGGCATTGGATATGGAGATTTCTTGCAGAGGGTGGCTTTCCACCCATTCCTTCATAGACGGATAGCGTGCGTAGAGGTCGGCATAAGCGCTGTCGGTGTCGCATCTGTTAGGGTCGGGCGAGAGCGAAAAGTCCAGCAGATAGAAGCTGCCGCCCACGAGGCAGACGGCTATGAGTATGATGACGGAACCGAGGCCGGCGAGCAAGTGCTTGTGGAGAACTTTCATGGAAGTGGTTCGTGAGGGAGTTATGAGAATGGCCGCTAGGCCGGATGGATTGGAGTGCAGCGCGCAGGAAGTCCCCGGATTTTTCTATTCAAACAAAGAGAGATTCTCAGGGCCGGCTTTGCGCTCGCCGCGCTCTATGGAGTGGACGATTTCTACTACACGGTCGTTGAGCGGAGTGGGCACTCCCACTTTCTTGCCGTAGTCTGCCACGGCGCCGTTGATGGCGTCCACCTCTGTCAGCTTGCCCTTTTCGAGGTCTTGCAGCATACTGGCTTTGAGCTTGGCGTGCTTGCGGATGGCTATGGGGATTATCATAAAGGAGAAGGCGCGCTTGAAGGGATTGCTATAGTTGAGCAACTTCACAATGTCCTTTCCCTGCACAGGCTCGATGCGGATGCCGCCGGCTTGGCAAACGTCCATACACTCTTTCATGATGCCCTGCACAATGCGGCGCGAGGCCCACGGCGCAGCAGCTTCGCCAAAGGTGCAGCCCAGGACGGCGCTCATGCCCGAGAAGGCGGCGTTGATGAGCAACTTGCTCCAGCGGGTACCCATAAAGTTTTCTTCTACATCGACTGTGCCCATCATCTCGAGCAACTCTTTGACCCTCTCGAAGTGCTTGCTGCGCTTGTCAGACATAGCTCCTAACGAGAAAGAGAGGGCGTCGGGGGCACTGGTCAACTCGCAAACGCCTGGCGATTGAAGGGTGGCGCCCCAGGCAACGGTGCATCCCAACACGCGCTCTTCGCCGAGGATTTCAGCCAGTTGCACCTCCGGCAATCCGTTTTGGAAGGTTACCAAGGCACCATCTTCTGCCAGGAAAGGGCGCAGCGCTGCTGCCACCTCAGCATTGTGCTGCTGCTTGGTCATTAAGAAAATGATGTCGTAGAGGCCTTGCATTTCGGCCGGCGTATATGCCACTACAGCCTGCTTGAACTCGAGCGTACCCACAATGTGTGCGCCCTTCGTCTGCAGTGCTTCTACATGCGCTTGGTTGCGGTTGATTAACTCTATGCTGACTCCGGCTTTGCTGATAAAGGCTCCGAGAATTGTGCCCAAAGAGCCGGCACCGTAAATAGCTACTCTCATATTATATATAAAGGTTAGATGTTACACTTGCGAAAATACGCCCATTTTTTTAATTATATCCATGATGGCAGACAAAAAAACGAACCGAGCCTCCTCTTGGAAAGTTGCTCGGTTCGTTTTCAGGTTGTATAGGTTTGTGTATTCCGGTAAGCCGGTAAAAACAAATACTTACGCTTGCTTGTTGGCTTCCACCCACTTGCGGGCATTGACAAAGGCCTCCATCCAGGGTGTTACGTCGTCGGCCAGGCGCTCTGCGGGATAGTGGGCATTCTGCCAGGGGAAGAAGGCACGCTCCAAGTGAGGCATCATGGCGAGGTGGCGACCATCTGCGCTGGCAATACCGGCCACAGAGTAGCGGCTGCCATTGGGGTTGCCGGGATACTCGTCGTATGAGTATTTCAACACCACGTTATAGTTGTCCTCAGAGAGAGGTAAATCGAACTTGCCTTCGCCGTGTGCCACCCAGATACCCAAGCGGTCGCCGCTCAGAGAGCCGAACATTACGCTGCGGTTGGTTGTTACGGTCACACCCACAAAGGCGCTTTCAAACTTGTGGCTGTTGTTGTGAAGCATGCGAGCGCGTTTCTTGTGCTCGGGGTTGATAAGACCCAATTCCACCATCAACTGGCAACCGTTGCAAACGCCGAGCGACAATGTGTCGGGGCGGGCGTAGAAGCGGTCGAGGGCTGCTTTTGCCTTGGGGTTGTAGAGGAAGGCTCCGGCCCATCCTTTGGCAGAGCCAAGCACGTCGCTGTTAGAGAATCCGCCGCAGAAGACAATCATGTTGATATCGTCGAGCGTCTCGCGACCGCTGATAAGGTCGGTCATCATGACGTCTTTCACGTCGAAGCCGGCCAGGTAGAGCGCATAAGCCATTTCGCGCTCGCCGTTGGTTCCCTTTTCGCGGATGATGGCTGCACGCACACCGCTCGGAGTGCGGCGGTCGGCAGAGATGCCGAGGCTTTCGAGCGTGCCTTTCCATTCGGGGCGCAAGTGGAATTCCAGGGGTTGTTGCTTATAGTTTTCAAAGCGTTCCTTGGCGCAGCCGTGGAAGCTCTGCTTGGTGTCGAGTGTGTAAGAAGTAGAATACCATACGTCGCGCAAGTGGTCGATGCCGAACTGGTAGGTAGCACCTTCCTTGTCAACGAGGATGTGGCGCTCTTCAGCAGGTCGGCCCAACTTCACGTAGGCAATGCCGGCTTCGTCAAGCACTTTCTTGAAGGCAGCCTTGTTCTTGTCTGCCACCTGAACCACTACACCTGGGTTTTCAGCGAAGAGAGCCTTCACAAGGTCTGCCTTTTTGAAGCCGTCAAGGCTTACTTCAAGGCCGCCCTCTGTATTGGCGAAGCACATCTCGAGCAGACAGGTGATGAGACCACCGGCGCTCACGTCGTGACCGGCCAGGAGCAAGCCTTCGTTGATGAGTTGTTGTACGGCGTTGAAGGCGTCGCGGAAGTATTCGGGGTTCTTAACGGTAGGAACGTCGCTGCCTACGTAGCCCAAACTTTGTGCGAAGGCTGAGCCGCCGAGACGCAAGTCGTCGAATGAGAAGTCGATGTGGTAGAGTGTGCTCTTGGCTTCGTTCACCACTACGGGAGAAACCACCTTGCGCACGTCGCTCACTTCGCCACCTGAGCTTACGATAACGGTACCCGGAGAAATGATCTTCTCGCCGTTGGGGTACTTCTGAGTCATGGAGAGAGAGTCCTTACCGGTGGGTACGTTTACCTTCAAGGCGCAGCAGAAGTCGCTCAAGGCTTGTACACCGCGATAGAGGCGGGCATCTTCTCCC
>CALCHR010000135.1 GCA_937901185.1 uncultured Bacteroidales bacterium | reverse complement strand
ATAGGGGGTAAAAAAACAATTACTACCATAGCCCCGAAACCTCTCCGTTTTCTCGCCCAACCACCCTGCCCCTCTCCCCATAAATCAGCGCTTCTGAGAAAAAAATCCACAAGGTTCTGACTTTCCTAAAAATAATTTCTAACTTTGTCCCTAATTCCATTAGTGGGCTCCAAAGGGACGTCCGCAAGAAGCTTATTGCATCTCTAAACTACATCGATGAAAGAATTTGAACTCATCGCCAAGACCTTCCAAGGACTGGAAGAGGTTTTGGCTCAGGAACTGACCGAACTCGGCGCCAACAACATCCAGATAGGCCGCCGTATGGTATCGTTTACCGGCGACAAGGAAATGATGTACCGCGCCAACTTTTGCCTACGCACCGCCGTGCGAGTACTCAAACCCATCAAGCACTTCAAGGCTGCCGATGCAAACGACGTATACGACGCCGTGAAGACCATCAACTGGGAAGAATATCTGGACAACACCACCACCTTTGCCGTAGACTCCGTGGTCTTCTCACAAGAGTTCCGCCACTCCAAGTTTGTCAGCTACAAGGTGAAAGACGCTATCGCCGACTACTTCCGCGAAACCACCGGACAGCGTCCTAACATCCGCATCACCAACCCCGACGTACGCTTGAACATACACATCGCCGAAAACGACTGTACCCTCTCGCTCGACTCCTCCGGCGAAAGCCTGCACCTGCGTGGCTACCGCGTAGGCTCCGGCGAAGCCCCCATCAACGAAGTGCTGGCTGCCGGCCTCATCAAACTATCGGGCTGGGACTGCGAAAGCGACTTCATCGACCCCTTCTGCGGCTCGGGCACCCTGCTGGTGGAGGCCGCCCTCATCGCCCGCAACATCTACCCCGGCATCTTCCGCAAAGAGTTTGGCTTTGAGAAATGGAAAGACTTTGACCGCGACCTGCTCGACCACATCTACAACGACGACTCGCAGGAACGCGACTTCAACCATAAAATTTATGGCTACGACCTCAACCTGAGAGCCGTAGAAACAGCCCAGGCTAACGCCAAATCGGCCGGCGTAGCCGACTGCGTGGTGGTGGCTCAGCGCGACGTGAAAGACTTCGTTCAGCCCGCAGAAAAAGCCATGATGATCACCAACCCGCCCTATGGCGAGCGCATCACATCGCCCGACTTGCTCGGCCTGTATCGCACCATCGGCGAGCGCCTCAAGCATCAGTTTGTAGGAGGCGAAGCATGGATCATCAGCTACAAGCAGGAATGCTTCGAGCAAGTGGGTCTGAAACCCAGTTTCAAAATTCCCCTCTACAACGGTTCGCTCGACTGCGAATTCAGAAAGTACCAAATCTTCGACGGCAAGATGCAAGACTTCCGCGCACAGGGCGGCGAAGTGAAAACAGACACCGAGCGCAAACGCATGGCCGAGAAGGGACGCTTCAAAATGAACCGCGGAGAATTCAACGGCCGCTTTGCCAACGGCGAAAACGAAGAAGAGGAAGATGCTAACTACCGCATACTGAAAAACTGGCACAAGGAGTTTGAACAACAATACGGCCGACGCAACCGCGAGGAGGGCGAAAGAAAACCACGCGGCGAGCGCAAAGAATTTGAGCGCCGCGGCAAAAAAGGGTTTGAACCGAAAGAAAAGTTTGGCGGCGAACGCAGAGACAACGGCCGTCGCGAACGACGCACCTTCGACGGCGACAACAAAAAGCCCTTCGCCAAGAAAAACTTTGACCGCAAACCCAAAAAGTTTTAGGATATGAAATTCTCTAAAATAATGCTCGCAGCAGCAGGACTTCTCCTCGCAACAACCCTGATGGCACAAAACAAAAAAAGCTTTACACTCGACGACCTGATGTGGGGCGGCTCCAACTATTGGAACCTACAACCCAAAAACATCTATACCGCATGGTGGGGCGATCGCCTCTTGCAAACCGACGCCGACGATGTGCAAACCTTCTACAATGAGAAGGGTAAAGCAGAGAAACCTGCCGTGCTCTTCACCGAGGCCGATGTGAACGCTTGCCTCAACCAAGAACAACAAGGCAAGGTGTACAACCTTATGAACGCTCGCTTCCCCTATGCAGACAGCACCCTTGTGTTTCTGCAAACCGGAAAGGTAAACCTGCTCTACAACTGGAAGGAAAAACAAATTGCCTGGAACTCACCACGCATGGCCGGCAGCAGTCACCATGACTTCTGCTTCGCCAGCCGACAAGAGGCCTACGTAAAAGACTGGAACCTCTACATCACAACACAGGACGGACGCACCCTGCAAGTGAGCAAGGACGGCTCACGCGAACTGCAATACGGATGCAGCGTTCACCGCGATGAATTCGGCATCTACAAAGGCACCTTCTGGAGCCCCGACGGCAAAAAATTGGCTTTCTACAGAATGGACCAAAGCATGGGGACTGACTTTCCTTTGGTGAACAACGAAGGACGCATTGCCACCCTCGCACCGGAGAAATACCCAATGGCCGGCATGACCAGCCACAAGGTGACCGTAGGCATCTACGACACAGAAAGTGGGGCAACCATCTATCTAAAAGCCGGCGACCCCACCGACCGCTACTTCACCAACATCGCCTGGGCCCCCGACGCACAAAAGATATACGTCATCGAAGTGCCCCGTTCGCAAGACAAAGCCGAACTGGTGGCTTACGACGCAGCAACAGGCAACCGCCTCGGCGTTCTCTATACCGAGACCCACAAACGCTACGTGGAGCCAATGAACCCCATTGTGTTCCTGCCCTGGGACGCTTCCAAATTCATCTACCAAAGCCGCCGCGACGGATACAACCACCTCTACCTCTTCGACGCCAACGGCAAGGAGTTGCAACAACTTACCCAAGGAAATTTTGAGGTGATTGACCTGATTGGCTTCAACGAGAAAACCAAGAGCGTAATCTTCCAAGCCAATGCCGAAAGCCCCATCTGCCACAACCTATATAGCGTGGAAGTGAAAAGCGGCAAGCGCACACTCCTGGACAACGGCGAAGGAGTGCACAGCGCCAAGCTCTCTGCCACAGGACGCTACCTCTGCGACACATGGCGCGCTCCGGAGCTCTACCGCCAAATAGACTTGGTGAACACAGCCACCACCGCGAAAGTAACTTTGAACAAGGCCGACACACCTTGGGGCGACTTCAACGTACCTCAAATCAGCAGCGGCACCATCAAGGCGGCCGACGGCACAACCGACCTCTACTATCGCATGGTGAAGCCCCTCGACTTCAACCCCAATAAAAAATATCCAGCCGTAGTTTACGTATACGGCGGACCACATGCCCACTTGGTAAATGCTTCGTGGAACTACGCCGCACGTCCCTGGGAAATCTACATGGCACAAAAGGGCTACCTCATCTTCGTAGTGGACAACCGCGGTTCACAATACCGCGGCATGGAGTTTGAGAGCTGCACGCACCGCCAACTGGGCGTCTTGGAAATGCAAGACCAAATGAAGGGCGTAGAATATCTGAAGAGCCTTCCCTACGTTGACAGCAACCGCCTCGGCGTTCATGGCTGGTCCTTCGGCGGCTTCATGACCACCAACTTGATGTGCTCCTACCCCGAAGTCTTTAAGGTAGGCGTAGCAGGAGGCCCTGTCATCGATTGGAAACTCTACGAGGTGATGTACGGAGAGCGCTACATGGACACGCCCGAAGAAAATCCGGAAGGATATAAGAACAGCAACCTACTGGAGAAAGCCGGCAACCTGAAAGGTCGCTTGCAAATCATCGTAGGCTATAACGATCCTACTTGCGTATTGCAGCACAGCCTCTCCTTCCTTCGTGCCGCCGCCGACGCAGGCACCCAGCCCGACTACTTCGTTTATCCCGGACAAGGACACAACATGGTCGGAAAAGACATGGTACACCTGCACGAACGCATCACTCGATACTTTGACGACTACCTAAAATAAAAATTATGAAGAAACAAATTGCCACTCAACAAGCACCTGCCGCCATCGGACCATATAGTCAGGCCATCGAAGCAGGAGGCTTTGTCTTCGTCTCCGGCCAATTGCCCATCGACCCCGCAACGGGCGAGTTTGCCCCCGGCGGCGTAAAAGAACTGACACGCCAATCGCTGACCAATATGCAAAACATCTTGGCAGAAGCAGGTCTTACCATGGAGAACGTAGTAAAGACCACCGTGTTCCTTGCCGACATGGCCGACTTCGCAGATATGAACAGCGTCTACGCCGAGTTCTTCCCCGGTGTATGCCCTGCTCGCTCGGCTGTAGCCGTAAAGACCTTGCCAAAGGGAGCTCTTGTAGAAATAGAGTGCATCGCTGCCCGCTAAGGAAAGATGAACAGGAAGATTGGTGTATTCCTTTCCTCGCACTCAGCCGTAGCCGACTGCTATCACGCAGCAGCTAAGCGCTTAGGCGAATGGATTGGAAAGAACGGAGACACACTTGTGTATGGTGGTGCTCGCAAAGGACTGATGGAAGTTCTGGCTCAGAGCACGAAACATAGCGGCGGCCGCATCTACGGAGTAGTTCCACAGATTCTCGTAGAAAGGAATCTGGTGAGCGATGCCATTGATGTCAACTTCCACTGCTGCGACCTGAACGACCGCAAGGCCATCTTGATACGCGAGAGCGACATCTTGATAGCATTCCCCGGCGGTGTCGGGACACTCGACGAGCTGTTCACCATTCTGGCAGCCAACGCCATCGGCTTGGAGCACAAGCCCGTGGTGCTTTTCAATGTAGACGGATGCTGGGACAGCCTGCTCTCCATGCTGAAAGACTTGGCGGAGAGAGGGTTTGTTTCTGCAGAGAAAACAGAAAGCTTACACGTAGTGACCAGCGAGTCGGAGTTGGAAGAAATTCTTCAGCCATAATTCCTAAAAGCCATATACCGCCTGCCAGAAAAGGCTAAAAGTTTTATTAAAAAACATTTGTGAGGCGGCCCAGTTCAAATTAAATTGCTAATTTTGCGCAACTTATAGAAGATTATTAGATAACTTTTTTAGAACAACATCCAGATGAACGTGATTACCAAAACCGTTTCTTTGCCTGATGGACGCACCATCAGCATTGAGACCGGAAAGCTGGCAAAGCAAGCTGACGGCGCAGTGATGCTTCGTATGAACAACACTATGTTGCTTGCTACGGTATGCGGAGCCAAAGACGCAAACCCCGGTACCGACTTTATGCCGTTACAATGTGACTACAAAGAAAAATACTCTGCCGCAGGACGTTTCCCCGGCGGATTCACCAAACGCGAAGGCCGCGCGTCAGACTACGAGATTCTGACTTCACGCCTTGTAGACCGCGCCTTGCGTCCCCTCTTCCCCAGCGACTACCACGCTGAGGTTTACGTAAACATCACCCTCTTCTCTGCCGACGGCGTAGATATGCCCGACGCATTGGCAGGCTTTGCCGCTTCGGCAGCTTTGGCTTGCTCAGACATTCCCTTCGACGGCCCCATCTCTGAGGTTCGCGTGGCTCGCATCAACGGCGAGTACGTGGTGAACCCCACTTTCGCCCAGCTCGAAGAAGCCGACATGGACATCATGGTAGGCGCCACTGAAGACAACATCATGATGGTGGAAGGCGAGATGAAGGAAGTGCCCGAGAGCGCATTGCTCGAAGCCCTCAAGGTGGCTCACGAGGCCATCAAACCTATGTGTCAGCTCCAAAAAGAACTGATGAAGGAATTGGGCACCGACGTGAAGCGCGAATACTGCCACGAGGTGAACGACGAAGAGCTTCGCGAGCAGGTAAAGAAAGAGTGCTACCAGCCCTGCTACGACATCACCGGACAAGCGCTTGATAAGCACGCTCGTGCAGAAGCCTTTGAGGCCGTTCGCGAGAACTTCAAGGAAGCCTATGCTGCTGCTCACGCCGAACTGACCGACGACGAGCTCGCTGAGAAGAACTCTCTCATCGACAAATACTACCACGATGTAGAAAAGGACGCTATGCGCCGTTGCATCCTCGACGAAGGCAAGCGCCTCGATGGCCGTAAGACCACCGACATCCGCCCCATCTGGTGCGAGGTGAGCCCGCTGCCCATGCCCCACGGCTCCAGCATCTTCACTCGTGGCGAAACACAGTCGCTCTCTACTTGTACGCTCGGCACCAAGCTCGACGAGAAGATGGTAGACGATGTGCTCGACAAGAGCTACCAGCGTTTTCTCCTCCACTACAACTTCCCTCCGTTCTCTACCGGCGAAGCCAAGGCACAACGCGGCGTAGGCCGTCGCGAGATCGGTCACGGCCACTTGGCATGGCGCGGTTTGAAGGGACAGTTGCCTAAGGACTTCCCCTATACCGTTCGCATCGTGAGCGACATCCTCGAGTCAAACGGCTCCAGCTCTATGGCCACCGTTTGCGCCGGTACACTCGCCCTCATGGACGCCGGTGTGCCCATCACAGCTCCCGTCAGCGGTATCGCCATGGGTCTTATCAAGAACCCCGGCGAAGAAAAATATGCCGTACTCTCTGATATCCTCGGCGACGAAGACCACCTCGGAGATATGGACTTCAAGACCACAGGTACGCTCAATGGTTTGACAGCCACACAGATGGACATCAAGTGCGACGGTCTCTCTTACGAGATTCTCGAGAAGGCACTGGCACAAGCCAAAGCCGGCCGCGAGCACATCCTCGGCGAGATGATGAAGACCATCAGCGAGCCCCGCGAAGACTTCAAGCCCCACGTGCCCCGCATCGAGCAGTTTACTATTCCCAAGGAATTCATCGGAGCCGTTATCGGCCCTGGCGGAAAGATCATTCAGGGAATGCAGGAAGAGACCGGTGCTACGATTACCATCGACGAGGAAGACGGCGTAGGCAAAATTCAAGTGAGCGGCCCCAACAAGGAAAGCATCGACGCTGCCATTGCCAAGATTCGCGCCATCGTGGCTATCCCCGAAGTGGGCGAGACCTACAATGCCAAGGTAGTGAGCATCATGCCCTACGGCTGCTTTGTAGAGTTCATGCCGGGCAAGGAAGGCCTCTTGCACATCAGCGAGATTGCCTGGAAGCGCTTGGAGAGCGTGGAAGAAGCCGGATTGAAGGAAGGCGACACCATCTCTGTGAAGCTGCTTGAGATCGACGAGAAGACCGGTAAGTTCCGCCTCAGCCACCGCGTACTTGAAGAAAAGCCCGAAGGTTGGGAAGAACGCCCCGCACGCCGTCCGCGCCGCGAAGGTGGTGAGGGAGAGCGCCGCCCCCGTCGCGAACAGAAAGACTAAGCTCTCTGCTCGGTAGCAGGCCGAACAGTAACAATACCCCTCAAGGGGAATGACCTCTTCAGAGGCTCGTGGTGAAAACTGCGAGCCTCTTTTTTTGTGTTCCGCCACCGGAAAAATCCCACCTAC
>CALCHR010000134.1 GCA_937901185.1 uncultured Bacteroidales bacterium | reverse complement strand
CTCTCGTAGCTGCTGATGGCACCAGCAACGAAACAGCCGTTGAGATGGCTTGGACCGTGAAGCCCGAAGTTCCCGCAACTCCTATAGAACTCGTTAAGGCAAATCCTGTACTCGAATCAGAAGTAACCTCTTTGAGCTCTATCACTTTGACCTTCAATAAGGAAATTGCCAGCGTAGACACAACTCCCGGCATGTTCTGGTTTGTAAATGCAGATATGACAAATATGTATGATGCTGAGGTTCAAATCAACGCTACCGATGCCAAGACTCTTACCATTACATTGGCAGAAGAGATTAAGGAAGCCGGCACATATATTGCTATGTTTAGCCAAGGCGCTCTCGTAGCTGCTGATGGCACCAGCAACGAAACAGCCGTTGAGATGGCTTGGACAGTGAAGCCCGAAGTTGTAGAACCCGAACCAACAGAATTGGAACTCGTTAAGGCAAATCCTGCCCTCGAATCAGAAGTAACCTCTTTGAGCTCTATCACTCTGACCTTCAACAAGGAAATTGCCAGCGTAACTATCAACGAGAGCACATTCTTCTTTATGTCAGCCGACTTCAGTCCTGTGTTTGGTGTACAAGCTCAAGTAAACGCTACCGACGCTAAGAGCATTACCCTCACCTTGCCGGAAGAGATTAAGGCAGAAGGAGAATACGTTGCTATGTTTATGCCCAGCGCTATCGTAGCTGCCGACGGCACAAGCAACCAAGGTATCATTGAATTGGCTTGGACCGTGAAGGCCGCACCTGCGGTAGAACCTCTCAAGTTCGTTTCTATCGATCCTGCTGCTGGCTCTAAGTTGAGTTCTGTGGCCAAGTTCACACTCACATTCAACAAGCCCGTAACGCTTAAGAATGAAGAAGGTGCTACCCTCCATGCTAACGGTGGTTCAACCACTCTCCAGGTATTGGTTTCTGAAACCGACGCAAAGGAAGTAGTTCTTGCCGCTGATAAGGAAATTACAAATTCTGGTAGCTATGAGCTCAAGTTGGCTGCTGGTACATTGGAAGATGCAGACGGTGGCTTGAACGAAGCTCTTACCTTCAACTATGAAGTAGAGTCTGCTAACAACACGCTGAATGTTGTCAAGACCGACCCCGATGTAAACGTACCGCAAGAGTCATTGAAGCGTGTAGTTCTTACCTTCGAAACTGAAGTATACGACTACGATTCACACGCAACTGTAAATGTGACTGACGAATCAGGTGCTGTGGTAGCTACCGGTATGATGGAACTCGATGATTATGTATGGGAAAATGTGATTATCTCCTTCAACAAGGAAATCACCACACCTGGTAAGTACACTATCACTGTACCTGAGAACACTATCTTCGGTTATGGTACTTACAACCCCGAAATCAATTTGACTTACACCATTGGTGCTGAACCGACCACTGGAGCTACTCTCGAGCCCGTTTCTGTTGATCCCGCAGAGCCTTATTGGTGGGATGCTATGGAAGACATCGAGTACATCGCTATCAACTTCCCCGAAGAGATTACTTACAACGCAGAAAAGCCTGTAACTGTAACTTTCAACGCTGTAGAGAATGTAGAAGTTAGCGTAGCTGTTAGCGCAGACGATGCTAAGCAGCTCGTTGTTACCTTCCCCAAGGATCTTAAGATTGGAGAATACGTAGTAAATGTTCCTGAAGGTGCAGTAGTTGCTGCCAATGGTGCATACAACCCTGCGCTCACATATACTTATAATGTAGATTACGCTTACAACACCTTCGAGCCTACAAGCATCACTCCTGCTGCAGGCAAGGTAGAAAGCTTGAAGGAAATCGTTCTCGACTTCGGTCCGAACGACTATCCCGGTACAAACGGTATCGACAAGGAGGCTACATTCGAGTTGACCAACGCTGTAGGCGAAGTTGTAGCTACCGGTAAGCTCGACTACTTTGGCTACAGAGGTGCTGTTGTTACTCTCGACAAGGAAATCACTGAGCTCGGTCTTTACACTATCACTATTCCCGAAGGTGTTATCTGGAACTCTAAGGTAGATGGTACTTCTGATAGAGGCGTTCACAAGGGCGCACGTTGCAACCCCACTATCGAGCTCGTATACAGCATCGGTGAAGCTGCAACTGTTACCGAAGTAACTCCTGTTCCTGGTCACTACGAAGAGATTCCTTCTGAAATTTCTGTTACCTTCAGCAAGGAAATCGGTTCTGTTGTTTACCTCATCCTCCGCAATGAGAACACCGGTATGCGCGGCTACTACTTCGCTGAAGACGAGTACACCGTTGATGGCAGCAAGCTTAGCTTCACTCTCCCCGCTGACATGATTAAGTATGCAGCCGGTGCAACTGTTCAGATGCAGGTATTGGATAAGGACGGCTTCCCCGTAACTTATGCAGCTTCTGAAGACGAGATGGTAGAAGGCTTCGTAATGTTGCAATACACTGCTACTGCTAAGTCCGACTTGTTCGTAGCTAAGAGCGTAGACCCCGCTGAAGGCGAAGTAGAAGAACTCAGCGTGCTCAAGGTTACCTTCGAGAACCTCAAGGCTACTGAAGGTATGAGCTACGTGGGTGGATTCGACGAGACGAAGGTTGTTGAAGTGCTCGACGCTGAAGGCAACCAGGTAGCTACTGCTGCTATGGAAGTAGTGAACACTGTTTACCGCGAAGAGTGGGAAGGCGAAGTTTACGAATATGAGTCTCCCTCTTTGGTAGCTCAGTTCACCTTGAACAACACTATCACCGAGCCCGGTACTTATACCTTCGTAATCCCCGAAGCTACTGTATACAACGAAGGCTTCTATCCTGAAGCTGAAGACCTCGGTGTAGATTGGGGCGCTATCTACAACCCCGAAGTACGCTACACTTACACCATCGCTGGCGAAGCCGAAGTTAGCTACGAGCCTCTCCACAATGGTACTAAGGAGCGCACAGACCGCAACATCACTGCCGTGAAGCTCTCAAGCGTATTGGGCGACAACGAATATAGCCTCACTGCTACAGAGCAGAGCCAAGACTTTGTTGACGCTACTGCAGTGGCTACCTTCAAGGTTGTTGCCGGTGAAGAACTCACTGCCGAAGTTAAGCACGCTGGCGAATGGGTACACCACGCAGTATATGTAGACCTCGACGCTAACGGCTTCAATGCTTCTATCGAAGAAGGTAGCGAATGGAAGCCCGCTGGCGACCTCTTAGCTTATGCATTCTACAACAACGGTGGCTCTAGCGACGAGTATGGTTACAACAGCGTAGGTACTTCATTGGCAGGTCAGGATCGCCACATGCCTGCTATCCCCGCATTCAAGGCTCCCGAACAGCCCGGTACTTACCGCATGCGTTTCGTTCAGACTTGGTGTAGCATTGATCCTGCCGGCGACAACGACGGTAAGTTCGGCGACTTCAAGAGCAACGGTGACCAAATCGTAGACGTAATCCTTGAGGTTACTGACGCTACCGGAATCGGCGCTATCAGCGTAGACGGCAACAACGATGTTTACTCTCTCGACGGCCGCAAGGTTAATGTCAAGATGGGTAAGAAACTCAACAAGGGTATCTACATCGTAAACGGCAAGAAGGTTTACGTGAAGTAATCCATTCCTTAACAGGAATCCTATATTAAGCATCCTCGGCTCTCCATAGCCGGGGATGCTTTTTTGTGGGCCTTAAAAAGTGTTCTAAAAGGCTTCTGTATTTTTCTTTCAGCTTTTTAGAACACTTTAGCTGCGCTTTAAGTAGGCTTTAGGTGGTATATTTTTCTTTTCTTTGCAGAGAAAATAGAAAAGTGCTTTATGGAAGTAAGAAAAATAAATAATCTCAGCCCCGAGATGGGCGTTGTCTATTATGAAGACCGCGTGGCCGTCATCAGCAGCCTGGAGCGCACGCAGCGCCCCAACCAGATTATGCGTGTCGAGGCTTATGTCTGCATGCTCTGCCTCACGGGCAGCGCCCGGATATGCATCCACGGCAATTATTTCAACATCGCCGCCGGCGACATGTTGCTCTTCCACCCCCACCTGGTGCTGGCCGACAGCCGCATCAGCGGCGACTTCACCTTCCGCTGCTTGGCCCTCTCGCCCGAGTTTCTCAAGGAGCGCGGCCATAGTTCGCTCCCCACGTGGGACGTGATGCAGTTTTTGGAAAACAACCCCATCCTGCATCTGCAGCCCGAGGAGGTGGACCTCTTCTGTAAGTACTACGACCTGCTGAAGACCAAGTTTGAAGGCCATCGCACGGAGAACCACCGCACCATTATCGATAGCCTGCTCACGCTCTTCATGTACGAGTTTCACGACATCCTGCAGCGCTGCGGTTCTTTCCAGACGGCTTCCTACTCTTCGGCCGAGACGCTCTTCCGCAAGTTCCTGGCCCGCCTCAATTCCGAGTATCCCCGTCCGCGTGTGGTGTCCTACTATGCCGCCCGTCTCTGCGTCACGCCCAAGTATCTTTCTGCCGTCTGCAAGGAAGTGTCGGGCCGCACGGCTTCCGACTTTATCCACCAGCAGACTGTGAAGGACATCCGCACCCTCTTGCTCACGCAGGATAAGAGCATCAAGGAAATCTGCAACGAACTGGACTTCCCCAACCTTTCTTTCTTCGGAAAGTATGTGCGCCAGCACCTCGGCATGTCGCCCCGCCAGTTTCGCGAAAGCCACACCCAGCAGTCGGCCGATTAGCGCCGCTGCGCCTTTATTACAACCGGCCGCCGGTCCCTTTTCAGCAGAGGGGCCGGCGGCTCTTTTTTGTCTTTTGTAATGGCTTGAAAATCAATCGTGATTTTCGGGCGTTTCTTAGGTAAAAGCTAGGTGAATTTCGGTAACTACTAAGAAAAATTTGGTAACTACTAAGAACGCGAAAGTAACTACTAAGAAAACGGCGGTGCGCATCCCTGTCATTTCATAAGCCTCCCCTTTTAGGAGGAGGATGGAGGGGGCTTCGCAGATAGCTACTAAGAAAAACGCTGCAATCTAGGGGTAAAAAAAGGAGCGACGGAGGGAGCGTAATGTAAGATGTTTTTCTAACTTTGTGGCAGAGAAGACGCACCCTCTGCAAGGGGCGCCCTCCAAGAATGGACAAAGAACCCAACCCGAAATAGAATTATGACACAGATAAAAGACAGCTGGAAGGCCAAGGGCTACATCGACGACCCCGTGCCCCAGGACATCGACCTGAAAGCGGAAATCGGCCGCCTCTGCCAAGAGAAAAATGCCATTATCCTGGCACATTATTATACCGAAGGCGTGCTGCAGGACATAGCCCACTTTGTGGGCGACAGCCTGGCTTTGGCGCAGAAAGCAGCTACTACCGAGGCCGACATCATCGTGATGTGTGGCGTCCACTTCATGGGCGAGACCAACAAGATACTCTGCCCGCAGAAAAAGGTGCTCATCCCCGACCTCAACGCCACGTGCTCGCTCGCCGAGAGTTGTCCGGCCGACCGCTTTGCCGAGTTTGTCAAGGCCCATCCGGACCATAAAGTGGTGTCGTATGTGAACACGAGCGCCGCCACGAAGGCCGTGACCGACGTGGTAGTCACCTCGAGCAATGCCCGCGAGATTGTGGAGAGCTTTCCCAAGGAGCAGCCCCTCATCTTCGGCCCCGACCGCAACCTGGGCGCTTACATCAACTCCGTCACCGGCCGCGAAATGCTGCTCTGGGACGGCGCTTGCCACATCCACGAGCGCTTCTCCGTAGAGAAACTCATCGAGCTGAAGAAAGCGCACCCCGAGGCAAAAGTGCTGGTCCACCCCGAGTGTAAAGGCGCCATCGTGAAGCTCGCCGACGTGGTAGGCTCGACCGCCGCCCTGCTGGGCTATGCCGTGAAGAGCGAGGCTCAGACCTTCCTGGTGGTCACCGAGAGCGGCATCCTCCACGAGATGCGCAAGCAGTGTCCGCAGAAAACCTTTATCCCCGTGCCGCCCGAAGAAAACGGCTGCGCCTGCAACGAGTGCAACTACATGCGCCTCGTCACGCTGGAGAAGGTCTACAACACGCTGCTCCACGAGTGGCCCGAAGTAGATGTGCCGGCCTCCGTAGCCGAGGCCGCCGTGCGCCCCATTCGCCGCATGCTCGACATCTCCGAACAGCTCGGGCTCTAAGAGCTCTGCTATATAAGAAAATGCCTTAAGGAATTGCTCCTTAAGGCATTTTTCTTATTCGGCGGCGGGAAAAGTCCCGGCCTAAGCTATCTCGATGCGGCTGCGGCCACCGGTGGGCAGCTTGACAAGGCGTATCTGCGGACTGATTTGCGAGCGTATCTGCTCCGTGTGGCTGATGACACCCACCTTGCGGCCCTGCGAATTTTCCAAGTTGCTCAGCGCCGTCATCACCAGCTCGAGCGAAGCCTGGTCAAGGTTGCCAAAGCCCTCGTCGATGAAGAGGCTGCCGATGGAAAGGTTGTGGCTCGAGAGCGAAGAGAGGCCGAGCGCCAAGGCAAGGCTCACCACAAACGTCTCGCCGCCCGAGAGCGAGTGGACGTAGCGGCGCTGGTCGAACATGTCGCGGTCAATGATTTCCAGATTGAGCGAGCCGGGCATGGCCATCAGGCGGTAGCGCGGCGAGAGCAGGCGGAGCTGCTGGTTGGCGTGCTCCACGAGGAAACGGAAGGTGTAGCTCTGGGCCAACTCGCGGAAGCGTTTTCCGTCGGCGCTGCCGAGCAACACGTTGAGGCGGTTCCATTGTTCCTGGTTGCTGCGGGCGTTGTCGAGCTTGGTCTGCAAACGGCTGGCGCGGCGGCTGCAATTCTCGTGGGAGACGAGGCGCGCTTCGACGGCGGCCAGTTTCTTCGCCGTCTCCTCGCTGCGTGCCTTCAGCTCTTCAAAGTGTTCCTGCAAAGCCGGTTGCGTATCCTCCTCCTTACCCGAGGGGCGTGAGGCCGAAGTTTGCAACTTCTGCAAAGCCTCGCGGGCCGTCTCCAGATAGTTGTTCGAGAGCGTCAACTCTTCTTTCAGCGCGTCGAGCTTGCTGCGGAGTGCGTTCCAGTCGGTGCCGCCACTGAAGATTTTTTCCAGTTCGGAAAACTGAATGGGCGAGTGGTTGCCGTTAAACTGCAGAATCCACACATCCAGGTCCATCATCTTCTTTTGGTAGTCGGCCTGCTTGTTGGCGCGGTCCTCGAAGAGTCCGGCCTTGATGCCTTGCTGTTGCTGCAAGGTGGCGTTGGCCTTTTCATATTCCATGCGGGCCGCTTCGCTTTCTGCACGGGTGGCGGTCAGCACCTTTTGCCAGTATTCTTCTTCCTCCTCGGGCGAGGTGTCGCCGAAGAGCTGTTTCAGTTCGCTGCGTTTTCCGGAGAGAATTTCCTCGGTGGCGGCGTAGGCTTCTGCTTCCTGTATGGTCAGCTTGCGTGCTTCGTTCTCAGCCGCTTCGGCCGACTTTACCTCCTCCTGCAAAAGGTCGAGCGCACGGCGAGTCTCGTCGAGCGCAGTGCAGGTTTTCTGCCAGTCGAGGTGGAGCGAGTTGAGGCGGGTGCGGAATCCGTCGGGGTTGTTTTTCCATTCGGTAAACCATCCTGAGAGCGTCACCATCTCGTCGAGGTCCACATAGAGCTCACTGCAGGAACGGTCGGACAGTTCTATGGTCTTCTGCGTCTCCTCTGCTGCAGCGGCCGCAATCTGCAGGTCCGTGTTGAGGTTTTCTATGTAGGAGCGGTTATCGTTCATGCGGCTGTCGAGCAGGCGTATTTCCTCGTGGAGACGGTTGATTTGTTGCTGGTGGTGGTTGAATTCTTCCACCTCCCTGCTGCGCTCCTCCACGGCCTTTTGTGTGTTGTCTATAAGCAGCTCGATGGTCATGCGGCGCGCTTCCTGGTTGACGGAGGCCGAACAGTCGGCGAAGGAAGAGTCGAGGTCGGCACACACGGCCCATTCTTTCACATCGGCAGCAAGACGCGTTTGGCAGGCATCCATGTTCTCTTTCTCGGCACGAAGGCGGCCTTCTGTTTTGGCCAAGCGCTCGCGCAGTTCTATCAAGATGGCGTTGCGGCGCTCCAGTTCTTCGCTCATCTCGGTATGCTCCTTTTCCAAGTTGGTAAGCAGTTCGCCGAGCTCGTGCTCTGTCTCTGTGTGGTAGGGATGGTGTGTGGCGCCGCAGACAGGGCAGGCCGTTCCTTCGATAAGCTGTTTGCGCAGCTGCACAATGTTTTCGCTCTGGCTCAAAGTGAAGGTGACGTTGAGGCGCTTGAAGGCTTCCTCCACGGTGGTTTTCTCTTTCATCTGGAGCTCTATCTGGTTCATGAGTTGAGCCATCTCAGAGTCCATGCGGTTCAGGGCTTCCTGGCGGGAGCGTATCTCGGTGTAGCCGGAAGATATGCGGTTCCAGAGAGACTGGGCGCGTTGCAAGCCGAGCATTCTGTCGCGCAGGTTGGCAAAGTCCTTTTGCAACTGGGCGCTATCGGTGCCGTGGTTGGACTGCTGGTGGATGAAGAACTCGCCTTTGAGGGCTGTCATTTTGGCTTGGTCGGATTCCTGTTTCTGCTTCACCTGCTCCGAGGCGTTGCGCAGTGCTTGCTGCTTGCTTTGCAGTTCCACCCAGCGCTTGTGGCTTTCTTCGTTGCGGCGGCTCTCGGTGTTGAGCGCCACGAGTTTGTCTTTTACAAGGTCGTATTTTTCAAACATCAAGCGGTGCACGGAGAGCGCCTGCTTGTGGAGCTGGATATTGTCGAAGTCCTTCTGTCGGTTGAGCAACTGCTCGCGCTTGTTGGTCAAGGTGTTGGAGCGCCCTTGTAGGTTCTCCTTGTAAGCAGATAGGTGTTCTTCGATTTTGCGTAGCTGCCCGGTGACTTCGTTTATTTCTCCGCTGAGACTGTGTCCGCGGTTGATGATGGCTCGGCGCAGGCTGAATTTGTTTTCCGTATCGGTGAGTTTCTCGTTAGCCTCTTTGAGGAGCTCTTCTTTCTTCTTTAGGATGTGTTGGCTATCTTCGATGCGCTGCTGCGAGTTGAGTTCCTGCTGCTTGAGGTTCTCGATGTCGCGCTGGCGCACTATGATTTCCTGGTAGAGCGGTTGTATGCAGAGCACGTCGTCGTAGCGTTTCAGCTGCAAGTCTTCGGCGCGCATGGCAACAAAGCTGTTGTGCGCTGCGCTTTGTCGTGCTTCGCATTGGCGCAATTGGCGGGTGGTTTCTTCGTAGTCGGCGTACCATTTGAGTTGCTCCGTAATGACGGCCTGTTGCTCTGCTATGTTTTGTGCAGCGGTGGCCAGACGGTTGCGCTCATCTTGGGCTTCGGTCAAGGCTTCGGGGCAGAGGTAGTCGTGGAGCAGGCCTTTTATTTCATTCTCCAGGGCCGTTACGGAGGCTTGGGCATCTTTACACTTCTCAAATATTTTTTTTGAGATGCGTCCGTAGATGTCTGTGCCGGTCAGTTTTTCCAGCAGTTCAGACTTCTCTGTTCTGCGGGCTTTGAGGAAGTTGGCGAAGCTGTTTTGGGCGAGCATCACGGTGCGAGAGAACTGTGTGTAGTCGAGTCCGACGGTGCGTACCACCTCTTCTTCCACTTTTTTGTCCTCGATGTTGCGCACCACGGGAGCTATCTGTCGCAGCGTTCGCTTCACTCGGTCGAGGTTGCCGGTTCTTTTTACGCGCAGATACCATCCGGCTTCGTAGCGTGCGCCGTCGTTGGTGGTGTACTCCACGATGCTCCAACCCTCTTTTTTATCGCGGCGCAGGATGTTGCGCACGTCGTCGGGGTGGATAATCTCTGTGCTGCTGTCGTCGTTCTCGGTGAGGTCGTTCTTCTTAATTCTCTCTGCATTTTCAAGGCGTGGAGCTTTGTTGTAGAGAGCCAAGCAGATGGCGTCGAGTATGGTGGACTTGCCGGTGCCTGTGTCGCCGGTGATGGCAAAGAGTCCGGCAGAGCGTAGGGGCTCTTTGGTAAAGTCTATGGTTTGTTCACCCTCGATGGAGGTCAGGTTGCAGAGGGTAATTTTGTCTATCTTCATGTGCTGGTTGCTGAGTGGGGGTCAAGGTTCTTGGCGTGCTTCTTCTTCGGCTTCGAGAAAGCGTTGTTGCAGTTCCTCGGGCATGGCTTTATGGTATCTGTTTTCAAAGATGTTCTGTGCCATCTCCAGGGGATTTATTTCGTGGAGCGACTCCAGCGATTCGATGGGCGAATCGTTGCCTGCTTCTGCCAAGGAGAGAGAGCGTACCATGCGACAGAAGCGTACGGCGCGTTCCTCGAGCACTTCGCTGACGCGCTTCAAAAGTTCCGGCTCGGGCTGGCTTTCTTCAACGCGTATTTCAAGGTAGGGCCAGGTGGCAGCATCGTCTTTTTTCTTGCGCATCGGCAGCTCGTTGAGCAGGCTGAGCATCTCTTCCACCGAGGCTGCTCCGTGTTTCGGGATGGTGAGGAGTTCGCGCAAGGGCGAGTAGCCTATGTGGAACGTGTGGGGCACGCTGTTGCGCTCCACCTCTATCCACTGTGCGCCATGGCGATAGCCGCGCTCGGAGAACGACATGGGCAGGGCGCTGCCGGCGTAGTAGATGCCCTCGGCCACCTTCTGTTGCTTGTGGATGTGACCCAGGGCCACGTAGCAAAATCCGCCGCCCATCACGTTAGGGTCTACGCAGTCCTGTCCGCCCACCACAAGGCGTTCGCTGTGTCCCTCGGGAGAAATCTCAGCTCCCGAGGCATAGAAATGGGCCAGGGCCACGCGCGGCAAGTGGGCATACTCGCTCTTGTTGGCAGCCTGGTGGAGCTGACTGAAATAGTGGCGCAAGCCTTCGCTTGTAGACCCTCCGGACCAGTCGGCTGCGCGCAGATAGGGCAGTGCGAAGCAGAGGATAGAGGCTTCGGCCTCTCCGCGGCGGTGGAGCGGGATGAGGAAGTTGTCGAAGAGGGGCGTGCCCTGCGGTGTGAGGTGAACCAGTCCCTTTATATATATATTATGTGTGCTGAGTAGCGAAGCCGGAGCCTCAAGGCGTCCTGCCGAGTCGTGGTTGCCGGCGATGATCACAATCTGCAACCCTTCGACCACGGCGTTGGCGCGTTGCAGAAAGTCGTAGAACATTTGTTCGGCAGCAGCCGAGGGATTGGGCGAGTCGAACACGTCGCCGCTGATAAAGAGCGCATCGGGCTGGCGCTCTTGCAAAACCTCGGTCAGCCAGTCGAGAAAATGGCGGTGCTCATCCAGGCGCTCGTGGCCGTGAAACACGTTGCCCAAGTGCCAATCGGCAGTGTGTAATATCTTCATCGGGATATTTTTTCAAAAGAAAGGGGAGGGTAAATACTTCTACAAAGATAACCATTTTTTTCTGAAAAAAAATGGTTACTCCGAAAAACTCGGACACACGATACATAACTTTGCACTGTCGACACACCATGAATTAGAGATAAGAAAAAACTAACCTTATGTGCTGCGCAGCGCTTCCAACCAAACTAACTGACCATGAAACAAGAAAACTTAGGGATTGCCAATCGCAACCCGCTGAACATTCGCTACGTTGCCGCAAACCGCTGGCTGGGTCTCTGTCCCAATCGCCCCAACGTAAAAGGCTTCTGCCGCTTCCTGAACAGCGCCTATGGCTACCGCGCCGCCGTAGTCTTGGTGAAAAACTACATACAGAAGCACGGAGCCGACACACCTACCAAAATCATCCACCGATGGGCGCCGCCGAGCGAAAACCAAACCGACCTCTACATTGCCTGCGTTTGCGGCCGAAGCCGCCTGGCTCCCAACGAGAAAATAGAGACTTCAGGCATGCAGATATCGCGTCTCTTGGCAGCCATGGCCAAGCAAGAAACAGGCGTCAGCATCCTGCCCGAAGAGATAGAAACCATCCGTGAAAAATTTAAGGTATAGAAACCGCCATGAGCACACAATACAGAGTCATCATTCAGCCCAACGGCTGGGCCACGAAAAGAGATTTGGCCACTTACTATTTCCCCGCGCGCCGGCCTGAAGTTTCGGTGGCAGCCCTGCGTCGCTGGATACTTTCCGACACCCACCTCCGAAAAGCCCTGCAAGGCGCAGGCTACCGTCCCTACACTCGCTACTTCACGCCGCGCCAAGTAAACGTGTTCAGACACTTTTTGAGCTAACCTTCGGCCCACATCCGGAAGAGGATGTGGGCCTTTTTTTTGTTTTTATAATCACCTGAAAATCAAGGGTCATTTTCGGGCGTTTCTTAGGTAAAAGCT
>CALCHR010000133.1 GCA_937901185.1 uncultured Bacteroidales bacterium | reverse complement strand
TGTGTGGAAAAATGTAATGCAGCAATTTTTTGTAGAGGTATTTACCGAGCATGATCTGGACGTACTGATAGAGGTGCAGCACGCTCCGGTTTCGCTTCGCTTCTCTGCAAAGGCGCAAGAATCCTTGTCTGGGGCAATAAAAATAAGTAGGCAACTGGATGAGAGATTTGAGGCATGGCTGGATACTCAAGAGATAGACTATTATACTTCATCGTCTAATGAGACTAAGTAAACACAACTTCTTATAAAACCCTCATCGCTGTGGGTTTGTCAGTAGATAGAATAATATAATATAATAATAAGAATCTTATGGAAACAATGGAACAAGAAAAGAATCTTCAAGCGCCCTCATGGACGCCTTTTGTAGAACGCTCATTTTGGGGCCGCGTGAAGGCCACTTTCGCCTTTGTGTGGGGAAACAAACTGACCCTCTCGTGCTTTGCTGTGCCGTTCGTTGTGCTGTTTGTATGGCTGGATAGTCTGCCCTCAGCGTCTTCTTTCTTGGGAAATATAGCAAAAATAATATTATTCCCTTTGGTGTTAAGCATCTGTTCAGCCGTTAAGGACAATAAGGATTTGAAAGGAGTAAATACTGGCGGCAGATTTGGCTCTGTAATTTTAGAACAGATTGTATATGGTATATTAACCGGCTTGACACTCGTACTTCCTTTAGTCTTTATCTTTGTGGTGTATTTGGCTATCTGTGTAGGAGTGATGGATGTCTCTACGAGTTCTTTGCTTGAGCCACAGACCTGGTTGAGTTTTGGCTTACTAAGCATTCCGTTTGTGGTACTCTTTGCCTTGCTTGGAATCGTAATAAATCTGGGAGCTGTTAAGGTTTCAGTGTACGAAAGAAATTCAGAAGTTGCTTCGGCTGTAAAGTATGCTTGGAAAATATTGAAGGGCAACTGGTGGAGCACTATAGGTTTTTATGCGGCATGCTATTTTGCTTTGTTATTGGTAGTAGTTTTCTTGGCTATTATTTTTGCAGGGGTAAATGTAATCCTTGATAGTAGTTTGTTCTTGAACATTTCCGCTTCTGTGATTGCTGTTTTTTGTTTGGCATATATTTATGTAATCGATGTCTACCAATTTGGACATCTGAGTAGCAAGTATGAGAAGAATTTGCCCGTAGAAGCAACTGAGGCTGAAGAATATGTGAAGACATACGTCGATGAGCCTGCCGCAGAAGAACAGGGCCGCTAATCTTTTTATTACATCAGAAAATAAAGTTATGTTGCAAGCTAAAGAAATTTTTCAAAGCGCGGCTAAGAAACTAGATTGGAAATTTTTCCTCTGGTTTTTTCCAATCGCTGTCTTTACAGTGCTGCTGATAGCAGTTTTGGCATTTATTAGTGTGAAGGAATCTCGTGATAAAGAGTTTATGGATATCTATCGAGGTCTTGGAGAAGGAATAGTGGAATACCACCTTTGGGTTATATTAGGATTGGTGGTTATTGTTTTCCTCTCTAGTTGCTGTGTTGGGCTTATGAAAAGAACACTATATAAAAGGAACATTATCACTCATTTAGGTAGAGAACTACCCGAATTGGGAGAGGGTGAACTGGAGCAAGAGTCTGAAGCCTGCTTTGAGAAAAACAAAAAGTTTATTCAAAGATATTGGTTAGTGAATATGTTGGTAGGTTCTTTGTTTAGCGGTTTGTTTGTTCAATTGCTGTATGAATTGCATATCCTCTTTGGTTTGTCTTATCTCTGGGTAGGTCTTTTATTTGGTGTAGTAGGTATTTTTGCTATTTTTGTCTTTGCTTTTTTTGAGAATAATGTGTTTGACGTCATCTGCACAGATTATTCGGCAGAACGAGAAGATACTGCTACCGCAGAGGGAGAGTAAATATATTCATTAAATAATAACTGTATCAGTTATGTTATCTACAACAGAAATATTAAAACAAGTATGGCAGAATTTTGGTAAAGGTCCAAAGTTTCATTTAGTTATGACAATGGAGATAGCGGTAATGGCAATACTTTCTGTTGCTTTACCTATCGTATCCGTATTCATTTTTGATGGTGAACTGCTTATGCCTATAGACACCCCGATTGGGCTGCAGGTATTATTTTTTAGTTCTCCTCTCGTGATAGCCGTTATAAATTTTTATCAACTAACTATCGGTGTTTCTAAGATAAAGAATATTTTAATAGAAGTTCTAAAGAAAGACCACCCCAAGCTGAGGCGTTCAGAGTTGGAATCTCTAAGCGAAGATATGATGCTCGACCATACGCAGCGCTTCCTCTATCCATACTCGGCGCTCGCAGCTCTGTTTGTAGTCGTAATGGTACTGGAGATGGTATTGTTGGCCGTGGTGACCAACTTTTGTAATATGGATATGCTTCTTTTCCTTGGAGTTTCTTTTTTCTTGGCGACAATAAACTTGTACATCCTCCTTCGTGCCTACAACACCCTCATCTTGGTTTTCTATGAAGACCTAAAAATCGAGCTGCAAGACATCTTCGACTTTCTCTATGCAGATAAGGAAGGAAAGAAGAAAGGTTCAGAGGCAACCAATAAGGTAGAGGAATAATAAATAAAGACAATCCTTAGTTGTGAGGATATGAAGTATAAAGAGAGGCTAGGTGCTTCCTTAATTATTATAAACAGTATGAAGAAATTCTTAGAAAACCTGAAATGCTGGCTGCTCGTGGCGGTCATGATGTGCGGACTGAACGCCGCAGCGCAAACGGAAGACGAAGTGTACGGGGCAAAGTTGATGACCTACTTAAAGACTTACGATGGTCACAAAACGGAGCTAAAGTCTTTTGGGAAAATACTGAGTAAGCGCGGACTGGAAGGAGAGGCGGCAAAAGTATGGATAGACAAATATGTCGGAGAGCAGTTTGAGAAAGATATGAAGGAACTGTATGTGCCTTTCTATAAGGATATTGTTACAGCAGAAGAACTCGACACGCTTACGCAGCTGTATAGTAGCGAAGAGTTTAAGATGTTGAAACAGAAGTTGGAAGAGAATATACAGTCCGTCGCCAAGAAGTTCAAGGATAGCGATGTGCTAAAAACATCTTCAAAAGAGGCGATATCCTGTTTGCTGGAGAATAAGCCTTACAAGCCTCTGCCCCCGGTAGAATGTAGCGAGAGTTACAGAGTGAAGTGTGATACCTTGGTTTCTCCAGTGGCGGAAATGCTTGCAGCCGGTACGTTAATGGCTATTATGTTTTCTTGGGAACTTGTATCCGGAGAACAGAAGGAAAAAATTACGGACGAACAATGGGCCGGGTTTACGGTGTATCTTGTAGATGTGTGGAAAAATGTAATGCAGCAATTTTTTGTAGAGGTATTTACCGAGCATGATTTGGACATTATGATAGAGGTACAGCGCGCTCCGGTATCGGTTCGCTTCTCTGCTAAGATGCTGGAATCTTTGTCGGGGGCAATGAAAATAAGTAGGCAATTGGATGAGAGATTTGAGGCATGGTTCGATGAAGAAATTTGCAAGGAAGCTCAGGAGAAATTAGAAGAGCAAAAGGATAATCCCGAAGCCTTGTATGATTTGGGAAACTATTATTCTAAGAAAGGAGCCGAAGAAGATTATGAGTATAGCAAGAGGTATAAATCTGATAAAGGAGAGTATCAGTCGTTCTCCGGAACATCAGCTTATCACGTCAAGGCATTCCAACTCTGGGAGAAAGCAGCTAACCAGAATCATCTCGAGGCTATCAAGAAATTGGTGAATGCTTATAGGAATGGAGTAGGAGTGCAAGTTGACCAAGTGAAAGCAACTCAATGGACCCAACGAGGCGCTGAGTTGAGCAACGATGGAGAACTTCTCTTTATGATGGCATGGAATCATGCAAAGGGTATTGGTACTCCTATCGATTCTGTAGAAGCGGTAAAGTGGTATGAAAGGGCAGCTGAAGCCGGCCACCTCACAGCTACTTGTAATTTAGGCTGGTGCTATCAGAATGCTTTTGGCTGCAAAGAAGATGCAGCGAAGGCTTTCTATTGGTATTCCGTTGCTGCAGAAAAAGGAAGTGACTTGGCACAAAACAATTTGGGCTATTGCTATCTGGTCGGCTATGGTACGGAACCCGATAAAAAGAAGGCCATAGAATGGCTTAAAAAAGCTGTAGAACAAGGAGTAGAAAATGCTTTTCCTTTGCTCTTTGCCAATCACGACGACCCGAAAGACTGTGCAGATTTTTTCAAAAAAGTTGCAGCAGATGCTTCACTTTTTGAGAGACACAAGAAAGCAAATGCTTTGACTCATTGGATTTATACCATAAAGCAGCATCCGGAACTCTTGAATGATTCGACAGAAGAGTTACGTACCTTGTTGCCCATGATGAAAATCAATGGTAAATATTTCTCAAAAGAGCAGTCACACACTCCGCAATACTTTGTGCATTACGAGTTCCTCTGCGAATTGCTTTTTAATCCCTGTGTATCTTCTAAGGATTATCAAGCGGCTTTGGCTTGGGTACGCTCAGTAGTAAAAGACTGTAGCGATGACCTCAAGTTGTTCTATTCTGAGTTGATGTTGCATAGACCGGAACTGGCTTCCGACCCCGAAGAGGGTGTTCGTATCATCCAAGAGTTGGCTGAGACTGGAAATCCAGAATACCAATACCAATTAGGTAAAGTTTATTTTGAAGGCATTGGTGTTCCTGCTAATAAACCGGAAGCCATAAAATGGTTTACCTTGGCGGCCAATAATGGTTCCTCGTCTGCCTGCGCTCACTTATATGATTGTTACGATAAAGGAATAGGTTGCCAGGCTGATCCAAAGGAGGCTTTTAAGTGGTTAGAAAAAACAGTAGAACTCTCAGGGGTAAAAGTTGAAGATTTGATAGGCGAGGCTTATCTTTATGGTAAAGGTGTAGAAAAGGATGTGCAGAAAGGAATAGGACTATTGGAAGCCGAGTATAGTACAAAGCTATTGCCCTATTACTGGAAGAACAAGCGCTACAATGAGTTGCTCAAATACTGTGATAAAGCTCTCAATTCTTTCATCCATGCGAGCAAAAGGCCGGCGTTCTATTTCTACAAGGCATTGGCTTCTTGGGAACTCAATGATAGAAAGCAAGTGGCAGAATTTTTAGGACTGGGTTGGGAGCATATAAAGTATAATGGTATTCCGGAAGAGTGGAATGCAGATGAAGTGCTCGTAATGGTTGATGGCGACTACCATAAAATTCTTCACCGAGATTCTGTACAAGTCGACGCGCTAACCAATAAACAGATTTTTGCTCTGTTGGGATTTGAGAAAAAAGATGTAGAAGAGGTAATGAGAAAGGTAGGCTACCAGAACAAGACCTTCTTGATTTTTATCAAGACCAAGAATTGGACGGAGAAGATGAACCTAAATAGTAAATCTTCCAAGACTGCTATAGCCGAACTCTTCTACGACTATGCCCAGTATTTCGGAGACAAGGACAAAGATGCCGCTTATAGGGCGTATGACTTGTCGCTGCAGTACAATCCGGAAGATGTGTTGTGTCTGAACAGCTATGCCTATCTCTTGGCTTGCAATCGAGAGGACTTGGAGAAAGCTGAGAGTATGAGCCGTAAGGCGATAGAGGTTAAGCCGGATAATGCCGCCTATCTTGACACTCATGCTTGGGCTCTTTTCCAGCAAGGAAAATATGACTTTGCCAAAATTTATATAGACAAGGTAATAGAGATGGAAATAACATCTGAAGAGCTTGACCATGCCGGCGACATCTATTTCCATTGCGGACTGAAGGATAAGGCTATTGAGCTTTGGAAGGTGGACGAGTATCCAAGGTTAAATATCCATGACGGACTTAGCCAGGAGGCGGTAGCAGCCAAAAGGAAATTGCAGGATGAACTGAGTAGTAAATTTGTCAGACCATCCTACCATCCGGCTCTGATTATCTATAAGGCGAATGCAATGGCTCGCGATTGGAAAAAGGCTCCGCTTAAATAGTTCTTAAACTTAGTTTAATATATAAATAAACGTATTATGAAAACAAGAAATTCTATGAAGAGCCTGTTGATGGTGCTTGTGTTGGTGTGCACCACAGCTTTGCAGGCACAAACCAGCTACCAAAGCAAGTTGAAGGAGTTGTTTGAAGTGAACTCCACCATGTCCGGCATGGACCTAAACCAACAGCGAGATGCTTATGCTAAGATGTTGCAGGCCGGCGGCGTTAGCGGCGAGCAAGCCAAAGCTTTGAGCGACGAGTACTTCCGCACCCAGTTCCTGAACGACTTGGCAAAGGTGGCTACTCCCTACTACCAAGGTGTGTTGAGCGAGGCCGACATTAACAGCCTGCTCTCCCAGTTTAAGACACCGAAGGGAAAAACGGCGATGGCCCACATCGGCAAAGCTTCGGCTGCCATGTCTTCGCCCGAGGCACAGGCCTTTATGCAAAACTCTTTGATGGCCATCCTCCAAGGACAGCAGGTAAACGAACTGCAGCCCGAGGCTTGCAGCGCCGTCTATCAGCAGAAGTTTGAGGAGTATTACCTCGTCTCTAATGTTGAAGGCAGCGTAGCCTCCGCTCTGTCTTCGTTAGAGCCTATGCTGATGGCGCAAGCTCAGAATGAGAGTCAGAAACTGGAGGTAAGGAAGATGTTGAATGCCGTCAGCCAGTTCTTGACTAAGAATATGAAGGTGTTTAGCCTGAACGCCTTCTATCCCGAAGTGACAGAGGCCGACCTCAACTTCTTTGTGGGCGTGATGAAGACACCCGCCGGTCAGAATATGAACAAGGGTAACGCCGCACTCACAAAGGACGCCTTAAACCTGGGTCAGAAGTTGGTGCAGGAGTTCGTAGGCTGGGTAGGAACGAAACAGTAAACTCTGTGGCTGAAGAATCTCTCGATAAGGAACTGCTCCACTCATCTTTTTACTACATCAGATAATAAAACTATGTTGCAACCTAAAGAAATCATCGCCCACGTGCGCCGGGATTTTAAGCACCACTCCGATATAAAATGGTATTGCATTACTATCCCTTTCTTGTTTGCTGCAATCTTAAGTTTGGGTAGACACAAAGAATCCTTCGGAGAGCTTGTATTGAATTCCGGCCTAAAGGGTTTAATCATCACCTCCTTGATAATAGCCGCATCCTCTTGGTTCTCTAATCTCGGAGGTAGATTCGAATCTTCTTTCAGAGATTTTCTGATTTCCTTTTACAATAAGGACAATCCGGATTGGGAGAAAGAGGCTGTACAGAAAACGGGCGAGAAGATAGCCTCCAAATACTATGAGGTATTTGCCTGGATTCAGATATGCGCAGTCCTTGGAATGGTAGTGCTCAGTTTCTTGCAACTGCTGCTGCTCAAATTCTTTATTGCAGTCATTCCTTTGAAGCCTGCCATGTGTGATTTTTTATTTTGGTTTCTGGTAATGGGTGATATAGTTTTATATTACTACTTCAAAAGCGCCGTGGCGCATGTGGCCTATTGCGCAGAGACGGGCCAGGATTTAGGAGACGATAGGATAGAAAAACAGGAGAGCACAGGTTCGTATGTAAAATAAATGCATATTTTTGCGGTGAAAGCCTTTCGACTGCGATTTTTTTAATAAATTTGTGGAAAGCAAGACCGTGGTTTCTTTGAGAAGCTTGCAGGCTGCGCTGACACATTATATAATATAATAAAGTAATAAGGAAATTATGGAAGATCTTTCTGTTTGGTTTGGTTCTATGGAACTGCTTCAACAAGTGTTTTGGGTGTGCGCCATCGCCGCTTCGCTGTTCTTTGCAGTACAGTTTGTGTTGATGCTTGTAGGTATTGACGATGTTGATTTCGATTCCGACACGCTCGACCTGGGCGGCGGTTTCTCGCTCTTCACGGTGAAGAATGTAATCAACTTCTTCCTCGGTTTCGGTTGGGCCGGAGTGAGCCTTTGGAATGTGATAGAAAACCGCATCTTGCTGGGCGTCGTGGCCTTCCTTGTGGGCGTGCTCATGGTGGTTATCTTCCTCTTCCTCTTTAAGCAGATGCTGAAGCTCCAGAGTGAAGGCAATTACGACCCGAAAGACAGCGTGGGCCTTTTGGCCGATGTTTACCTCACCATCCCCGCCGGCAAGAGTGGCACCGGAATGGTGCAGTTCAGCTTGAAAGGTTCGGTGCATGAGTTTCGAGCCTTGACCGAGGGCGACCGCCTTGCCACCGGAGAGAAAGTGCGCATCGTCGAGCTGCTCGACAACCATACCGTTTTGGTAGAGAAAGTATAGAACGAATAAACTTTTAACAATCTAATATTTTACATTTATGGACTTAATCACAATTCCTTTGGTAGCCATCGTCGTAGTGGTTGCACTCGTTGTGGCTATGGTAAATCGTTACCGCCGTTGTCCGTCGGACAAAATTCTCGTAATCTATGGCCAGAATGCCAAGAACACTTCTGCCAAGTGTGTGCATGGCGGTGGTGCTTTCGTATGGCCCATCATTCAGGACTATGCTTACCTGAGCTTGACGCCTATCTCCATCGACGCCAACCTCACCAATGCGCTCAGCCGTCAGAACATCCGTATCGACGTGCCTTGCCGCTTCACCGTGGCCATCTCCACCGACCCCGGAATCATGAACAACGCCGCCGAGCGCCTTTTGGGCCAAACTCCGGCACAGATTCAGGACCTCGCCCGCGATATTCTCTTCGGTCAGCTCCGTTTGGTGATTGCCACCATGAGCATCGAGGAAATCAATAGCGACCGCGACAAGTTCCTCGACAGCATCTCCAGCAACGTAGAAGTGGAGTTGAAGAAAATCGGTTTGCGCCTCATCAACGTAAACGTGACCGACATCACCGACGAGAGCGGTTACATCGAAGCCCTCGGTAAGGAAGCTGCCGCCAAGGCCATCAACGAAGCCAAGGTGAGTGTGGCTGAGCAAGACAAGGTGGGTGAAATCGGTAAGGCCGAGGCCATCAAGGAAACCCGTATCCGTACTGCCGAAGCCAATGCTGTGGCTGTGAAGGGAGAGAACGAAGCCAAAGTGGCCGTGGCCAACTCTGAAGCCTACCGCCGCGAGAAGGAAGCCGAGGCACAACGCATCGCCGTTTCTGCCGAGAAGGTGCAACAGGCAAAGGCCTTGGCCGATGCTTATGCCGCCGAGCGCGAAGCCGAGTTGGCGCGTGCCGAGCGCGAGCGCTCCACTGAGTATGCCAACGTCATCGTGCCCCAGGAAATCGAGAAGCAGCGCCGCATCATCGAGGCCGAAGCCGAAGCCGAGAAGCTCCGCGTACACGCCAAGGGTGAGGCCGACGCTATCTACGCCAAGATGGAAGCCGAGGCAAAGGGTCTCTTCGAGATTCTGACACGCCAGGCCGAGGGTTACGACAAGATGGTAGAAGCCGCCGGTGGCGATGCCAGCAAGGCTTATATGCTCCTCTTGCTCGAGAAGCTCCCCGAGTTGGTAAAGACACAGGTAGAGGCCGTGAAGGGCATCAACATCGACCACGTCACTGTTTGGGACGGCGGCAACAGCGCCGACGGAAAAGGCTCAACAGCCAACTTCGTGTCAGGCCTTATGAAGTCTGTACCTCCCCTCAACGAACTCTTCGACATGGCCGGCTTGAACCTTCCCGAGTATTTGGCTAAGAAGAAAGAAGCCCCTGTGGTAGAGGCTGAAGAAGTGAAATAGTTTTTTCTCTGTATAGATAATCTCCCGCATCGCCTTTAAGAAGGGTCGGTGCGGGAGATTTCTTTTTCAGCCCGCCCCGCCTTGAGGACCGCCGCACAGCCCGCGGCGTCAGCCCGTATGAACTGAGCCGCCGAAAGGCTCTACTCTTTTCCCGCGTCCCATTCCTGCGTTTGGTTACAAGCCGTGTAACCGATGGTTACTTCACATGTAACCGGTGGTTACTTCAGATGTAACTGATGGTTACTTCACATGTAACCGCTGGTAACAAGCCTTGTTACAAATCCTATGTGCTTACATCGAAACGTTTTAAGCCACTGCATGGCTTGTTTTTCCTATCTGCTTACTTTTTTCTCTGTACCAATTGTTAATTTTCCATAAAAATATATTGCTATTAGTATAAAATATATAATTTTGTACCCGAAAACACAGACAGATAGCTTGTTAATGGGCCTTTTTACCTATGGTATAGAGGCTTTTCTGCTTTTACTCTATCGCAAGAAGGGTGGGGAGGAGTGGCGCTTGGGCTGTGTGGAAACTGATAACGGAAATATATAATTACTTAACTAAAAGCAATATGAAAAAGAATGTACAGAGAATGTTTCTCTTTGTGCTGTTGCTTATGACGTTCGCGGCAGAAGGCGCCATGGCCCAGTTCTCAACGGGCAACGTGGTTCACTTCACCAATCGCGCTTCAGGCAAAGCAATGGCAGCCACTTCCAGCAATGGCGTGGCCGGAGTCACTCCCGACAAATCAGACTACTTACAGCTCTGGTATGTGGAGAAAGGCGGCACCACCGTGGTGTTGCGCAACCTCGGTAACGGACGCTACCTGCAAGGTAACAGCGACAGTTCCACACAGTGGCAGACCGTCACCAGCCAGGGTTCGTATTCCAGTTCGAACGACACCAACGGCGACGGAGTGAAAGACAAGTTCACCACCAGCCTCCTGTTGTGTTCCAACGATTCTTACTTTACCTTGGCTGCCGAGACTACTTCTTGGCTCGACTACGACTACGACAAACTCCACTACGAGTCGTTGACCGGCAAGTGTGTGAGCTGGCTCGGAGGTAGCGAAGTGAGCCAAAATACTTGGGACATCCTGCCCGCCTCTTGGTGGACCGTTGAGACCGTAGGCGGCATCAATGTAAATGACCGCTGGAACCAGATCGACAACTTCAACAACATCGTTTCCAAACAGTCAGATTATCAGGGCTATCTGAACACGCTCTTCGCCGACGTGCTCTGTACCCAACTCAAACCTGCCTACGACACACAGGCTGAGCTGACCGCTTCGTCAGCCTATCAGAACCTGCCCGCAGAGTTGAAAGAACTGGCCTTGAAGGTTTGCAACAACGACTGGTCTGAGAAGAACCGCAACAACCAGGAGGTGACCTGGAGCAGCGAAGCCGGTAAGCGCTTCCGCGTGCAGAGCTACGAGCCTCACTCTGTGGCCGAGGAAATCAGCAGCGTGGTGAAGACCAGCTCGTATAGCAATATGAACAACCCCACAGGTATCTATGCCGACAATATGGAAGTGCTCTACGTCATCGTAGGCAGCAACCCAGCCAACGGAGCATCGCTCTCCATCACCAGCCTTGCCGACGACTCAGAAGACTATCTCACCTCGCTCAGCGCTACTTCCAAGACTACACTTACACAGGGTTTGAACATCATCCCCGTTTATGGAAAGGGAAGTTTGCAGTACATCCTCTATGCCGTAAACAGCCAGAGCGCCAGCTTCCCGCTGACCAACTTCCCCGACATCCAAATCAACATCGCCGGTGGTAGCATCAACGGTCTCTACGAGTTGGGCAAGGACAGCCAGTTCTATAGCGAGCTGAAGACCAACGCCGAGAAAAACGGCCGCACCTACTACGACGTGCTCAGCAACCGCTTTGCCTTCCGCACCAGCGTGGCAACCGTCTTCAAAGGCGGCAGCGACAACTCTCTGCAGCGCGCCCTTAAGATGTGGGATAAGGTGATGCTCTCACAACACTACATCATGGGTGTGAAAGCCGGTCGCTACGAAGAAGACCCCCTCGGCCTCCACACACAGAAAATAGACTACTCCAAGCAGTTCAACAACCGCCTCTTGGTTCACTCTAAAGCCAGCATCGGCGCCTATACGCAAATGCCCTTCCGCATCCAGTTTGCACACGGCGAGAGCTACCTCGTGGGCGACGCTATGGAAACCACCAACCAAATCTGGGTGCCCGCACACGAAACCGGTCACACCAACCAGTTGCTCATCAACATGATTGGTACTACGGAGATCACCAACAACCTCTTCTCCAACGTGGCCATGTTCTATCAGGACTATCTGAAAACCCGCGGTGGAACCATCGCCGACAACAACGCTGAGCACCTCAAAGGCACCGCTTGGCACTTCCGCGATGCCAACAACCGTATGCGTATGTTCTACCAGCTCTGGCTCTACTACCACGCAGCCGGCAGAAACAAAAACTTCTTCCCCGAGCTCTATCGCCTCTTGCGCAACGACCCCATGTCGTTCCAGGATACTTACTACACTCAGAACGTCAACTACACCTCTACCGAGGCTTTGAAGATTTATAAATATGCTTGTCAGGCCGCCGGCGAAGACCTCACCCCCTTCTTCGAGGCATGGGGCTTCTTCAAACCTTTCGGCCAAACCACCATCACAGACTACTACGACTATAAGATAGCCAGCCTTGACAGCCACATCAGCGCCGCTAAGAACGAAGTAGCCGGCTATGGTTATAAGAAAAACTACGCCGTCCTCTTCATCGAAGACCGCGTGGGCGAAGTGAAGAGCGCTGGCGGCGTAGTGAAGCAGTGGAGCCAAGGCGAACTCGCAGTGGGCGACCGCGGACAGTACACCGACTACCAAACCGGTAGCGACCCCGAAGGCGAATACACCTGGACCATCAGCCAAGGCAACCACGTCATCGTGTTCAGCGAAAGCGGTAAAGGCGCCGGCTACGTCATCTCCGACAATTCCGGCAACATCATTGCCTTCGCCAACAGCGACAACTTCGAAGTGACCGAAGCCATCGCCAACGGCTTGAAGAGCGGTTCTTATAAGCTCACCGTTTATGGTACAACCGTGGGCCAGTCCGTTCAAGCCATCAACGTAGAAAACTCCACCAGCTCTGCAGCGCAAAAGATAGCGCTCGGCGTGTTGCTGGAAAACATCAAGGCCGTGCTCGACATTACCGACGCCACCAACTCTAAGATTGGCTACTACAAGTCTTCTTATGCCACCGGCTTGCAAAATGCCTACAACGAGGCCAAGGCTGTCTACGACAATCCCACACCCGACGCAACAGCCTACTATACTCAAATCCGCAACCTCAACACCGAGTACGACCTCCTGATGGAGAAGGGCGACTACGCCAAGGTGAACGTGGTGAACGGAAGTACCTATAAGATGGTCAACAGCGGCGACTTTGAAGACGGCAACCAAGTGAAGGTAGAGCTCTCTATGGCCTACAACAACAAGGACGTTGACGGTATGAAGACCGAGAATAAGGACACCCAGCGCTGGATATTCGAAGCCACCGGCAACAACGGCTACTTCTACATCAAGAACAAGAGCTCCAACTTCTATGTGGGCAAGATGGAAACCAACAGTAAGCAGGTGAGAGTCGAATCAAGCGACGTAGCCACTGCCGGCGCTTACCGCGTAGTGGTAAAAGCCCCCGGCCTCGTAGCTTTTGTGGATGAGAACAACCGCGCCCTCCACGTCGACGCCAAGCACAACGTGGTAGGCTGGAACGAAGACGCTACCAACTCACAGTGGTACATGACCGCCGTAGAACTGAGCGACCTCGGAAAAACCAAGGACGAGCTCGACGCCCTCATCGGCGAAACCACTTGGGCCATCAACGTAATGGCTAACGCTACTATCAGCAGCACCCCCGTGGTGAGCGGCATCAAGTCAGAGTATGCTTCCGTGACGGTAGACGGCGTAAAGCTCTCCACCGACAAGATTGCCAAAGCCTGCCAAGCCGTTGCCGCAGCTCAGTCTGTTAGCAACAACCTGAGCGCTACGGCTGCCGAGATGAAAGCCGCTCGCGAGTCGCTCCTCGAGCACTACTACTACTTGATGGGCTACTACAACCAAAAGAACGGCGTGAACCTCTCAGCAGAGAAAGCCGCTCTCCAAACTGCCATCAACAATGTACAAAGCTACTTGAACAACATGGGTGGTTCAGGCGAAGAGAAAGTGACCCTCACAGCTACCGCCGGCCAACCCGGATATGTTTCTTCAAACGCAGGTCAGAATGATTTTGGAAGTAAGGATGATGGACAAGGTATTAGTGGTTTGATAGATTCATCTAGTAGTACTTACTTCCATTCACAATGGGATGGTACAAATGTGGGTGCCCCCCACTACATTCAAGTAGACTTAGGCGCCGGCAATGAACTCTCTGACTTCAAGTTCAACTATAGCACAAGAAGCGATGCTGGTACACATGCTATACCTACAGAGATTGTTGTGTCAGGAAGTAATGACGGAGTAAACTTTACACCTCTCAAGACTTTGAATAAAGAATTGCCTGGAGGTAAATTCACTGCTCCTACCGCAGACTATTCTTTGAATTCAAATTATGCTACAGCTTCAAAGACTGCTACTGATAGATATATAAATAGTATAACTTTGGCTAGTCCTAAGTATGGAACGCAGACTTCTGCTTCGTTGACGAATGATACTAAGGCTAAAATGTATAAAGACCTTACTACTACCATATTCAAAGCTGCTCCGGGAGAAACTTTGACTGCATCGTTTAATGCTGCGCATCATTGGATGAATGGCTATGTTTACATAGATGAAGACAATAATGGATTTACAGCTGGCGTTAATGGCTATACACCAACAGGTGACTTAAAAACTTACTCTTTCTATTCTGGAAATGATAATAGTGATAGCTATGGTTACAATAGTACTGGTACTTCTTTCAATGGAGACTATAGAAATACTATAAGTTGTCCTACGTTTACAGCACCTACCAAACCTGGTTTGTATCGTATGCGCTATAAGATGGACTGGAATAGTATAGATCCTAAGGGAGATACGAACTCAACTAATGGAGATTTTGCTGGTAATAGAGGTAACATAGTTGACGTGTTGCTTGAGGTAAAAGGTAGTTTGTCTGGCATGCAGACATTCAACTCTGAAGCCATCTCTGTTGGTAGCTACTATCGCTATCTGCGTTTCACCGTAACAGAGTCTGCTTGCTATCAACATAATAATTGCTCTACTAAGTTTGGAGACTATTATTACTTCGCTCTCTCTAATTTCGGCTTGACCAAAATCTACAACAACACCACTCAGGATACTTGGGTGTCTGAAGAGTTGAAGAGCTCGGCGCAAATAGAAATCAACGAGGCACAGGCCGTACACGACAACGCCAAAACTGCTGCTGAGTTGGTGCGCGAGACCGAAGCTATGGAAGCCCTCCTTGCTCAGCTCAAGAGCGCACAGTCGCTCACGCTTCCCGTGAAGTTGACCACCAACCACAACACTCCTTACCTCTATCAAGTAGGTGTGAAGAGCGTGAACGGACAGAGCGGACAGGTTTGGCAATACAACACCACCGCCTCTAAGTACGACTTTTATGGCGAAGAGCGCAACTGGGTAACCCATGCCACTTCTTCTGTGAGCAACACCAACCAGGCCTTCTACTTCATGAAGGGTACAGAGACCGGCCAGGTGTACATCTATCCCTACACCGGCGGCGGCAAGCTTTTGGGTACCAACGAAGAGTTGTATGGCTTAGGCACTTCCGGCCGTATCCCCAGCACCGAGAAAGATGCACAGGAGAACGTGGTGCAGGAATGGACCTTCGTAGACTGCGGCGGTGGCTACTTCAACATCCGTCCCGCTTATGAGGGCACCGGTTTCTATGTTTCCATGGACCAACAGCTCCCCGGCTACTACTACCTCGGCTTTGCTAACAATGGCTATGGCGACAATGCAAAGTTTAGCTTTGCCGCAGTGAACCCCAATGCCTCTGCGGCTTACAACACATTGAACAACTATGTGAACAACCATCCCAAGGTAGCCGGCAGCACTCAGCTCTTTGCCACCAGCGCTGCTTCGGCCAATGCTTACAACGCGCTCTACGACGAGGCGAAGGCTATGCTCGAAACCGCTGCCTCCGACGATGTGCTGACCGATATGTACAACCGCTTGAAGGCTGCCTACGAGGCTATCTCTATCAACGAGCCCAACTCAGAGAAACTCTACTTCATCCGCTCGGCTTCTTCCAATGTCTCTATGAAGGATGCGTACACCTACAATGATAACGGCACGTTGAAGTGGACCACCAGCTACAATCCCGAGACTCAAACCAGCGGTATCTGGCAGATTATGGCGAAGGGTGGCAACCAGTACGTTATCCAAAGCTACGATGATGCCACCAAGCATTGGACCAACTACTCAACAAGTACTACTGGTATTGCTTTGACAAAATATGAAGACCGATTGACCATCCTTCCCATCGATGGCTCTAACGGCCAGGTAAATATTTACTACAACTCCGGCTCGTATGGCTATCCTGCTTACAACGTGGTGAACGGAAACAACTTGCAGCATATTGCCAGCACCAAGGGCACAGCCAACAATGCCGCTGCGTTCTACATTGAGGAAGTGCCCAACCTTGAAGAGTTGAAGAGCTACGACCTCAAGATGACCCACTGGGGCTATGCCGGTCTTTATTTGGACTTCGCTACCGAGATTCCCGATGCGCTGACGGCTTATGTGATTACCAACAACGAGCCCGAGAACGTAACCACCGACGATGCCGGTAACCCTGTTGGCACCATCGTGCTCCGCGAATTGGATGGCGATAACCGCGTGCTCCCCGCCAACACCGGCGTGATTCTCAAGGCCAAGCAGAAAATCGAAGAAGGTGCTACCATGCTTTGCTCTTTCGTTCCTACAGAAAAGACCTTTGATGGCACTGAGGCCCTCGTTAGCGAGAACAAGCTGGACGGTAGCGTAGTGGAAACCTATGTTCCTAATTATCCTACCGGTGGCAATTATGAGACTTATAACAGCTACGACTTCTATCAGTTCGGTGTAAAGAATGGTAAGATTGGTCTCTATAAGGCTCAAGAAAAATACTACAAATTAGGTTCTTCATATGCAGTGGATAACGAATGGGAGAAATATGACTTAACTGGTAAGCGAGACAACTACATCAAGGTCTCTGCCAACAAGATTTACTTGCGCACTGCCAACGGTGCTCTGCAAAACGCTTCCAGCTCCAGCCGCTTGAAGTTCCGCATTGCCGACCCCGACGAAGAGTTTGTGACCGACATCGAAGAGGTGCAGACCGAGACCGCAAGTAAGCCTGAGGCTATCTTCGACCTGCAAGGCCGCCGCGTAGAGCGCATCACAGCTCCCGGCCTGTACATCGTGAACGGCCAGAAGCGCTATGTGAAGGCTGCTAAATTCTAATCCCTTA
>CALCHR010000132.1 GCA_937901185.1 uncultured Bacteroidales bacterium | reverse complement strand
GGAAAGAATTGTTGATGGGGTCTTTGGTGATGATGTTGATCGTGCCTCCCACTGCGTTAGCGCCAAAAAGGGCTGAGCCTCCACCACGCACCACCTCGACGCGCTCTATCATGTTCACGGGGATTTGCTCCAGGCCATACACTCCGCTCAGGGCGCTCACCACGGGGCGGCTGTTGATAAGGATTTGCGAATAAGGGCCTTCCAGACCATTGATGCGTACCTGGGGGAAGGCGCAGTTCTGGCAGTTGTTCTCTACGCGGAGCCCCGACTGGTAGTTGAGCGACTGTGCCAAGTCTACCGAGCCCACGGCTTCAAAGAGTTTTGGATTGAGCACATTGACCACAACGGGCGCCATGCAGCGGCTCACCTCGTTGCGGTTGGCGGAAACTACCACCTCGCTCACATCGATGTCTTTTTCCTTCATGGAGAAGTGGACATCAATGGCGTAGTCGTTGCTCACCTCCACTTTTTTGTCCTGCGTCTCATAGCCTAACATCTGGGCACGTAGGGTATATTTTCCGGCAGGGATTTTGCGGAAGGAAAAAGCTCCGTCCGAATTAGAAACTACCGTCTCTTGCGTCTCCACAAGCACTACGGTGACGTCGGGCAGATTTTCTTCTGTGCCGTACTTGATAACATGGCCGAGAATCACGTTGCCTTCACGGCGAGGTTGTGTGGCATAAACATCAGCCACCTGTGACAACCCCACAATAAGGGCTGTCAAAAAAAGTAGATATTGCTTCATGCTGTTTTTACTTTTGGATAAATAGATAGTAAAGAAAATAAATTGCTACTAAAGTCCAAAAGTAAAAGGCGGGGCGCGCAGGTTGAAAGAAAAGCTCCCGGCTAAAGAGTAGTAAAGGAGGTGATAAAAATTTTCAGCAGTAGACCATTCTCCGAAAAGCACTGGGTCCACCTCCACAACTGCGTATTGAAGATACTGCAGATGGCCCAGCTGGTCGATGATGGTCAGTTGTTGCGTGGTGTGGCTGTGGTGGTCGGCATCTTCAGAAAAGGGGTGCGAATGGACTACGATGACCCCATCAACCACATGGACGTGGCGGTAGGTCAAGTAGGCCGTCGTGTAGGTAACGAAGAGGGCCAACAGCGCCGAAGCTATGATATGTCTGCTATTGGATAACAAAAAATAGATCTTTTACAGAGTGCAAAGTTAAGCACTTTTTTGTAAGGCGGGAATACCCATTTGTTGGTATTCTGCTACTGTTTATCTGCGCGGAGTCTTGTCGGCACGCAGATTAAAGAGATAGGTAAACTTGACCAAGATGGTGCCGTTGGCGGAGCGCTCAAAGACATCGCGCTTAGAGTTGCCATAGATGTCGCTCAAAGCAAAATAGTAGCGGCCGTCTATCATAAAATGGCCAATCTTGGTGTGAAGCTCGCAACCCAAGCCGGCGGTAATGCCATAATCGAACTTATTTTCTATGGGCATATCATATTGCGCATACATATTATTGGGGCGACTGGGATGGCCTTCTGCATTGAGCGTCCATTGATTGCGTTTCTCTGTCTCATTGATGCACCACCCTATCTGGGGACCTGCGAAAAAATAGCCCATGAATCCTTTGACCTCTCGGCCCCATCCCAAACGCGCCAGCAATGGCAGTTCAATATAGTTTTGATTGCGGGTGTAAGTTTCAGGCAGCGGCTCATTGTCGAAGTTGACAATATCCTCGGTCCAGCCTAAACGGGTATAGTTGAGCTCCACTTGTAAAGCACAGACAGTCTTAAAATACTTCTCACAAGTGTAGCGGAACGTCATACCCATCGTGGGGGCCACATGGTAGTTTTGCTTGATGGTTGGTTCAAAGGTTATTTTATTGAGAGCTACACCGGCGTTAAATCCGAAGGCTATCTCGCTGCGCCTATCGCCCACTTGTGCCACAGCTGAAGCTACTGTCAGAAAGCAGAAAAGGCAGAGGAGTATTTTTCTTTTACCTATAATTTTCATCTTCAACATTTTACACAAGGCTTATTATTCTTCTGAGAAGCGTTCAATAGTGTGGTCGGGTTTGTAGTGAATGAACCACATGCACTTATTCACATAGCCCCCCATGGAGTTTTCTCGCTTGAAGTGGATGTTACTCTGTATCATTTTAGCATCCACAAGTTGCTCCCCGAAGGCTTTTCCATATTCCAGGATACCCGTCAGCAGACAGAGAGCGCTGTCATAGCCCAACAACTCCATACGCGGATAAGTGCCGGCAAGGTCTGTTTTGAACCAGCGCTTATAGTTTTTCTCAAACTGCGAACTCTCTTTCGAGTAGGTGTTGTAGTAGAAATTTGTAAACAAGTAGGTGTTCGCCTTATATATATTATATAATGTGTCCGCCGTATAGGTCTGCCACTCGGGATAGCCAAAGATGGAAGTTTGATAGCCGGGAAACTCTTCCTTAAAGCCTTTCATGCGCTGCATCAAGTCCTTGTAGGAAGCAAGGTCTGACGCATCGGGAACCACAACTGCCGGCGTGCCCACAGTAAGCGCACTCTTCAAATCGGCATTGCTAAAGGTGGCCGGCAGCGTCTTCGTAGTGTAACCTTCCTTTGCCAAGCGCTGCGCCATATAGTCTGTGAAGGCTGCCTCGTTTCTTTTCTTGGTAGAGAGAAACACCACGGTCTCCTTATTCTTAAACACCTTTGTAAATAGGTTTACAGCCAGAGAATGCTTATTGGTATCTGGGGCATTGACCAAGTAGATTTGAGCATTTGAAGCCACCTGCTTTACCTTAGAAGAGAAGGGCACCAGATTTTTTACATTCTGCGCCACTGCAAAATTGGCAAAAGCCGATGTGTGGGTGGTATAGACAGGACCAACCAACAAATCAACGTGGCGCTGCTTTACCAAGTTCAACACACTATCTACCGACTGCGTTGCTGCCGGTTCATTGTAAGTATAAATTTCTATAATCTTACCATTGGCTCTTACCTCATCGGCGGCCATCAAGAAACCTCTGTAGTATTCCAAACAGCGCTCACTCTCTGCTTCGCCTGTCTTAAACGGCATCACTACAGCTACCTTCACCGTAGCTTGTCCCTGGATTTTTTCTTTGGGCTTATCTTTTTTCTCAGCTACAGAATCCACTTTTGCTTTGGGCTGGGCCTTCGGTATGTTTACCTCGCGGCCCTTCTTCAACTTGTAGTTGGGCTTCGCCATTTCCGGATTGGCCGCTATCAATTCCTCCACCGTGATGCCATACTTCTGAGAAATGCTCCACATGGTCTCGCCTTTCTTTACCTTGTGCGTTGCCACCACAGGCAGCGTCTGCATTCCGGCCACCGGTATCAAAATTGTTTTTCCGATGCTCAGACTTTCAGCTGTCAAGCCCGGATTGTGCTGCAACAGCATATCGACTGTCACGCCATATTTTTTAGAGATGCGATAGAGAGTTTCGCCCTGCTCCACGGTGTGCTGCTGTGTAGGCACCTGAGCCACGAGGGGAAGTTGCACCAACAAAGCACATGCCAAGAGGAGCAGATATTTTTTTAAGAACTTACAAAGTTTCATAGGACCATTCTGTTTTTCAACCTACAAAAGTACATAAAAACACGGAGAGGCACTCTATTATTAAAAAGAAATCCGTACTTTTGAACAGAAATTTATCTGTTGACTATGAGGAAGATTTTCTATATTCTCTGCGGCGCACTTTTTTTCTCCGTGCTTTCCTTGACCTCTGCTTCTGCGCAGAGCAAAGCTAAGAACAAGAAGAAAAAATCTGCAGGCGCTGCTAAAGAGACTGAGAAGAAGGACATCGATTCCCTATTAAGCACCTACCGCTTCGAAGAGGCCATCGCCACCATCGAAGAAGAGAAGGCTGCGCTGCTGAAGAAGAAAAAAGATGCCGACCTAAGCGCCTTTGAAAAAAAGACCGCCTACGCCCGCACTGCCCACAATATGTTGCTGGGCACAGAGCGTGTGGCCTTTATAGACAGCATTGTCGTAGGGAAAAACGATTTGCTCTCGGCCTTCCACCTCGCTTCGGAAAATGGTAGCATCGAATCGGCAGAAAAGCTGCTCAGTTCCATTGGACTGCAAACTTCGCTGGCCGGAAAAACAGCCTTCAAGAACGAGTTGGGCGACAAGATTTTGATTGCCGCACTGAATGCTGACAGCGTGCTGCGCATTGTGGAGTCGAATAAATATGGTCAGGAGTGGATCACAGAGAACATGAAAGGGGTTAGCGACAGAAACGAAGTGCAAGACTATCCCTTTATGATGGCCGACGGCATTACGCTCTACTATGCAGCTAAGGGCCGAGAGAGTTTGGGCGGCTATGACATCTTCGTCACCCGCTTCAATTCTGAAAACAAACAATATGTGCACCCAGAGAATATTGGTATGCCTTTCAACTCGCCGGCAAACGATTTTCTCTTCGTCATCGACGAGATACACAAGATAGGTTGGTTTGCCTCCGACCGCTACCAACCGGCCGACAGCGTTTGCGTCTACACCTTCGTGCCCAGCGAGAGCCGCAATATCTACACACTCAAGCCGGAGAACGCTGAGCAGGTGCGCACAGCGGCCATGATTTTGCCGCTCAGCAACAGCTTGGCCGACTCTACCCAAATGGCTGAAGCCAAAAAACGACTGGATTTGCTCCTCCGAGCGGAAAGCCAAAACGAGGAAGGCATCTCCATGCGCTACATCATCAACGACCACCTGGTCTACACCTCCTTGTCTGATTTTCGCAGTGACGCAGCTCGCCGCATCGCCACGCAGCTCGATAAGACCAAGGCCGATATGAAAAAGAAAAAGACTGAGCTGGAAAAGCTCCGCAAACTATACCCCTCTGCGACCGACAAGGCAGCCGCAGGCCAACAAATACTGGCCCTAGAAAAAGAAGTGGAGCAACTGAGCCAGTCTATCCTCACTCTGGAAAAGAATATGCGGAAAGCCGAAATGCAGTAGGCGTTTCTCTCTCCCCTCTAAAAACATAGCGCTATGAAAAGAAGAATAGAAGAGTCCGAACTCATTCTCAACCCCGACGGCAGCGTGTTTCACCTTCACCTCCGCCCCGAACAGTTGGCTGACAACGTGATACTCGTAGGCGATCCCGGTCGTGTACCTCTTGTGGCCAGCCACTTTTCTCACATTGAATGCGACATTGAGAGCCGCGAGTTCCGCGCCATCACCGGTTGCTACGGCGAGAAGCGCATCACCGTGGTGTCCACCGGCATCGGCTGCGACAATATAGACATCGTGATGAACGAGCTCGACGCTCTGGCCAATATCGACTTTGAGAAGCGCGAGGTAAAAGATGCTCTCCGCAGCCTTACGCTTGTGCGCATCGGCACCTGTGGCGGTTTGCAGCCCCACACGCCCGAAGGCACTTTCGTGGTCAGCGAAAAGAGCATCGGCTTCGACGGCCTGCTCAATTTCTACGCTCGCCGCGATGAAGTATGCGACACCCAATTGGAGGCTGCCTTTATCTCCCACATGGGATGGAAGGGCAGCCAATGTATAGCCCATCCTTATGTAGCCCCTGCCGACGAGGAACTGACCACACGCATTGCCGGAGAGGACATGGTGCGCGGCATCACGATAGCCTGCGGCGGATTTTACGCTCCGCAAGGCCGCGTGTTACGTCTGCCCCTTGCCGACCCCGAGGCCAACGAGAAGATTATGCGCTTCGACTATCACGGCGCACGCATCACCAACTTCGAGATGGAGAGCAGCGCCTTGGCCGGTTTGAGTCGCCTCATGGGGCACAAAGCCGTGACCGTCTGCATGGTCATCGCCAACAGAGTGGCGGGCAAAGCCAATGCCAACTATCGCAACAGCATCGACTCGCTCATACAGACCGTGCTCGAAAGAATCTAACAACAAACCGCCTCGCAAGGGCGGTTTTTCTATACGAAGCCCCTAAAAATCTCTATCGAAGTGGGTCTGAAATGTTAAAAATAAGATTTTTTAGAAAAGATGTTATAAGACATAAAATTAAATTTTGGAGGTCAGAAAAAAACCTGGATATTTGCAGCGTTATCAGTAAACAATCTTTTTACCTTAAGAACTAATACCTATTGAAAGCTAAGTGGTGCGTTGTGAAACGCGCCACTTCTTCTTTTTCACCCCGCAACTTATGTGTTTTTCTTAGTAGTTACTTTCGCGTTCTTAGTAGTTACCGAATTTTTCCTAGTAGTTACCGAAATTCACCTAGCTTTTACCTAAGAAATGCCCGAAAACGACCTTTGATTTTCAAGGGATTACAGAGAGTAAAAATAGCCCTTCCGATGGTTCGGAAGGGCCAACAAAAAGAGGAGAGCCTTTACCGACTCTCCTCTTACAGTATGCGGGTTTTTCTTATTGCTTAGAGAAACGGAAACTGCGGAAGTACACTTTCAGTTCGCCGCCGCTGATGTTGGTCAGGCGGATTTTCTCGGCTGCCATTCCGGCTATCTCGTTGCCGGTGTGAACGGTAGTTTCGCCCTCGCGATAGTGGAGGAGGCTCACGGGCTTCCAAGCGCCGTTTACCATCACTTCGAGCTTGAAGTTCTTGGCTTGGTCGGCCACACCGAAGTCGAAGTCAAGGCCTTGCAACTTCACAGCTTGCTCCATGGTGATGAGCAGTTCGCTGCCGGGCGCCCAGGTGATTACCTCGTTAGAGGGATTTATCTTCACCTCGTTGCCGGAGCCTACGATGGGCTGCTGTGCGAGTTGGGGCACAGTGCTGGTGAGTTGGTAAGGCAGGTATTCGCTGACGGGCTCGTAGTCTGTTCCGTTTGCAGCATTATAGGCTTTCACGCTCTGAGCGAAGAGGCCGTTAAGCATGGGGAGCATCACCTTGCCGGCAAGCTTGATGTCGGGCTGGTGAGCGTGGCGCACGCTGCTGTTGCCCAAGTTGTACATCTGCTGCTGGATGGAGCGTGCCTGCTTATAGAGGAGGTCAAAGTTGGGAGTATGCTTTCTGTCCTTAGAAGGATTTACGGCGAAGCTAAGATTGCATACGCTGATACCATAGTCGGCCACAAGGCGTGCCTGCAAGAGCCAGGGTGTGAGTTCCTTGATGAGACGCGGATTGGTTTTGTCGGCCAGCAAGAGGTCGGCTGCGAGTTTCAGTTCGTTACACTTTCTCATCACCTGAGCCACAGGGCGCATACCACCTGTTTTCACGGCAGCAGCGAGGTTCAACAGTTCGTCGCCCTCTTCGCGGCGGAAGCCATGTCCGTTAGGACCGAGGTCTTTGTTGTAGAGCGCAAAGGTTCTCAGAGCAGCGACGTTGGAGGGGAGCAGATCTTCAAGGGCTTTTTCCCAGTCCTTCTGATAATCGTAGGCCTCCATGTTCCAAGTGTAATCGGCCACTCCGTAGAGCGCAATCTTAGATGCCTCAGCATGCTCCATAGGGTTGCTTACGAAACCGGCCAGGTCTTCTGCGATGTCAAGGCCGTTGCCATAAGTAGGACCGAGGAGGATGCGGTCGCGAACGAAGTCGCTCACGGGGAAGTTCCACCAGATGTAGGCCTTGCGGTCTATGCGCTGGTTCACCCACTCCATAGATTCTTTGTCGATGCAGTGAACCACGGCGTTGCCTGTCCACATAATCTCGATACCCTTGTTCATCTTCGTACCCAAAGTACGGAGATAGCCTTTCTCATCGTTGGCCCAGGCACGGTTGTATTCTGTGGGGCACATCACGAGGGGAGCTACGTCGGGCTTCATCTTTACAAAGTTGTCATCTACGTAGTTGAGCAGTTCGGCTTGCTTGTCGGCCTTAGCGCCTTCGCCCCAGATGTCGTCGAAGAATACGGCGAAGGAGCGAACGCCGAGCTCGTACATTTTCTCAAACTTGGCTACGAGCTTATCGCGGTCTTCGATGGTCCACTTGATGTCTACTCCCGGGTGGATGGCCCAGTAGAAATTGACACCACAGGCTTTGGCATGCTCAGCCAATTCCTGGATGCGTGCGCCTTCTGCTGCGGGATAAGGGTCGCGCCAGTAGTCGCGGTGCCAAGGGTCGTCTTTCGGACCGTAGATATATACGTTCATCTTGTTGCGGCCATAGAAATCGAGCTGTGAGAGACGTGCTTCATGGCTCCAGGGGGTACCGTAGAAACCTTCCACCACGCCGCGGAAGGGCACATCGGGCCAGTCCTTCACGGTGCAGATTTCCAACTTGCCTTCGCGGGCAATGCCCAAGAGGGTTTGCACTCCGTAGAAGAGGCCTTGCTTATCGGCAGCAGCAATGATGATGCCTTTCTCTGTGATTTCCAGATAGTAGCCTTCTGCTACGGTGGGGATATGCTTGGCATATTTCTTCACGGTCTTATCGCCGCGCACGCCCAGCTTTACCACATACTTTGACTGCTCGTCTACTTTCACCGGCATAGTGGCCAGTGCATTGAGAGCAGCAGTGCCTTTGAGTTGCTCGCTGCAAACCACGCGCCAAGTGGCAGGCAGTTCGCTCAAGTTGGCAGCCTGCGATGTCACCTCCTGCGGCACGGGATTCACGTTGGACACTTGTGCTTCGGCCGAGCCTATCCAGCCCATCAAAGCCAGTCCTACAAAAAAGAATCTTTTCTTCATAATATATTAAGTGTTACAAATGTTTATCTGCTACAAAGTTAGCTTAACCGGCCCGTATGGCAAAATAAAACCGGGCTTTTCTCTTCTGCCACATAGCAAACTGCCGAGCGTTCCTCTCAGTTTTTACCCATCTCTGAGCAAGACCGGAAGGGCGACCGAGCCATCGACAGAAGACCCGGCGCTACACATTATTATATATATAAGAGGAAGCCGCTATCACCACGCTCAAAACAAACCTTTGTAACCTCCTGAAAATCAATAGGCATTTTCAGGCATTTCTTAGGTAAAAGCTAGGTGAATTTCGGTAACTACTAAGAAAAATTCGGTAACTACTAAGAACGCGAAAGTAACTACTAAGATTTTCTCTGAAATATAGGGGGCTGCGAGGGGGCTGTTGTCAAAAAAATATTAAAGCCATAAAAATGACCCCTCCATTAGAGCTAGTTTCTTATTTTTCTTCGTACTTTTGGGGCGCAAAATCAAATGGTTATGAAAAAATACCTTCTCCTTCTGAGCGTAGCTCTGCTCTCGCTCACCTTGAATGCCGCACCGGCTTTTGAGAGCGGCAAGAAATATCGCATTGTCTGCGAGGCCTGGGGCTATGGCTCCATTGCCCTGGGTAGCAACCACGGCTCTTCGGCCTATGTCTACTATGACGCCAGTTACCAAACGGCCGACGACCATTGGTGGTACATCAAAAAAGACGGCGATGCCTACACCATCTGCAATGCGCAAAGCGGCACATACATCACCCACTACCCCGACCGCATTGAGGGCGTGGCCAAAGGATTGGTGCTCTCCACCTCTGCAGGCAACGACCGAAGCCGATGGACCTTCACCCTGCAAGATGGTGCTTACAACATTGCCAACGTAGACGACCCCACGCAATGGTTCAACGTGCGCAAGGACGATACATTCCTGGTGGGCACATACGCCACTCATAACCGCTGGAGCGACAACGAGTACTTCAAATTCTACGACGAAGCCGGCAACCTGGTAAGCGAAGGCAACGGCGAAGAAGGCGGTGGCGAAGTGGTGGGCAACGGCTACGGCATCACAGCCGACGGAGAATACTGGGAGAACATGGGACTGACAGACCCCGTGGTTTACACCACCGCCCTCAACGACCCCGTGCTCTACACCATCAAGAACGTACGCTCCAACCTTACGGTCTACCTCAAAAGCGGCTATCTCTACATGGCAGAAGGACAAGCTACAAAATTCTACTTCACCCGCAACGCAAACGGTGTGAACATCTTCAGCGAAGACCACCGCTGCGTGACCGACTATTTTAGCGACTACACAGAGAACCCTTTGTATGTAGAAAAAACCACAGCCTCGGCCACGACCAACTGTTGGTCCGTGAAATACACATATCAAAGCAATCCCGGCTACTATATATATAAGGTAAACGACTCGTGGGCCTCTATGCTCGACTCGCAATTCAGATACTGGAACGACTATAGCCGAGGCGGCTCTCACTTTGTGGGACTCTACGACCTCGATGGCGGCTCCACCTTCCTCTTTGCCTCGGCCGACCAACGCCACATCGACCACCTCGTGGCCAACGGCATCGACATCAACGGCCAAGAGAAACCCACCGGATTTAATCTTTACGTAGACTCGCTGCGCATCAACGACAAAGACCTCATCTACGACAAGCGAGAAAAGGCCTACTACTTCCCCCTGGCAGAGAGTGTCAGAGAAGAAGGCGACTTCCTGGGCACCGTCACTTGGAAAAACAAAATGGAGGACGTGGCCTACACACTCTATATCGATGGCGAGGCCGTAGACAGCAAGAGCCACGAGGTGACACTCAACGGCGTTGATGCCACAGAAGACCACACCATCAGCCTCATAGCCGAAGACGGAAGCCCGCTGGGTAACGCCACACTGCGATTCAGCTACCTGCCCATCGTCGAAGTGACCGTGCCCAACTGCAACAGCAGCTACTACACCACAGGTTCTATCCGCGTGACCGACAGCAACTATCTCGGCTACGACTCTACCTACATCGCCGCCTTCAAATACCGCGGAGCATCGGCCCAGAACTATGAGAAAAAATCTTACGCTATCAAGATGCGCGATGCTGCGGGCAACTCTGTAGACCGCGAGTTCTTCGGTCTGCGCGATGACAACAACTGGATTCTCGACGCTATGGCCGTAGACCAAGCTTGTATGCGCAACCGCGTATCGACCGACCTGTGGAACGACTTTGCCACAGCACCCTACCACCAAAAGTGGGAGAAGAAAGCACGTACCGGCACCCGCGGAAAATTTGTGGAGGTATTCCTCAACGGTAGCTACCACGGCCTCTACTGCATGACAGAAAAACTGGACCGCAAACAACTCAAGCTAAAGAAGTTGGAAGAAGCCACCGACACCAAGGACGCCGTCATCCATGGCACACTCTTCAAGTCGGACGACTGGACCTACGAAACCATGATGGGCCACGAACCCGACTACAACTACTTCCCCAAAAACGAACCTGAATCCTACAACAACTTCAACCGCAAAGAAAACTGGTGCGGCTACGAAGTAAAATACCCCGACTACGAAGAAGAACCCATAGACTGGGCACCGCTCTGGAATGCTATCAACTTCGTAGCCACAAGTAGCGACGAAGAGTTCGACAGAGACTTCGACAGCTACTTCGACCGCCCCGTCATCAACGACTACTACCTCTTCATCGAGCTTATGCTGGCCACAGACAACCATGGTAAAAACATGTTCTTCTTCAACTACGACCAGCAAGGCAGCGAGAGCAGAAAAATCGGCATCGCACCTTGGGATTTGGACGGCACATGGGGAAGACGCTGGGACGGAAGCAGCCACTACACCGGAGCTAATCAGGATTTTGTAGAATTTATCTGGGACCGCGAACACGGACTCAGCGGCCTCTTCGAACGCCTTCTCCAAAGCCACAACTACAACTGGTACGAAGTGCTCAAGCAGCGCTACCACGAACTGCGCCTCACTCACTTCACTCCGGAGAAACTGAAGGAACGCTTCACCAAATACGGAGAACTCTTCGCCATCAGCCGTGCCGACAAGCGCGAGGAAGCAAAATGGAATCTGTTGCACGACGATCTTCTGGGCGACGTTTCCTTCATCCACAACTGGATAGACGAACGCATAGAATTTCTCGACGCACAATACGACTTCGACCCCTCGCTGGTAGGTATTGACAACGTGACCGACGAAAGCCACTTCACGCTCAACAGCGGCCAGGGCTGCATCATTGTACGCACCACCCGTCCTCTACAATTTACGCTCTACGACGCCAGTGGCAAGCAGGTGCGCAACGTCCACCTCAAAGCCGGAATCAGTAAAGTAGACGGACTGCTACCCGGCCTCTACATCGCAGCAGGTAAGAAAGTAGTGATAAAATAGAACACCGCAGAGAAAGCCTGCCCTCAAAAACCAAATCCCCGAAAGCCAGAAAAGACTTCCGGGGATTTTTGCTTCGGTCAAGGCCTTCATTTTGAAAAACAAGGGGCTAGCAAAGAATTTCCCAGACAAGTTTAACCCTTCTTCTCTCTGCTTTCACTATCTTTGCAAGGCCAAAGCGGAAAACTATCCGCCACAGACTTATAACTCCATAAACCCTACTGAAAAAATATGGTTAAGAAAAAAGGCACACCAGCCAAGGCACAGCAAGCCACAAGTATAAAAAATGTAGCAGAGAAGCCCAAGAAGAGTTTCTCCTTTCCCGGAATAACCTACCTCCCCTACCTGTTAGGTTTCCTCTTGCTCTGGATTTTCTGCACCTTTATCTACGGCGATGTATTCGTTCGCGCCGAGCAAGACAGCTTCTTCTCCTTCGACCGCAACTCGATGGCCTACGTTTTAAGTCAGCCTTGGGGTCACATTTATTGGGCCATGCGCTTCTTGCTATTGTCCTACAAGAGTGCTTGCGTTGGCGGATTGCTTCTTGCCCTTATCTTCACAGCCACAGCTTGGTTGGTCGACTATTGTTTCAAGACACCGTGGCGTCTGCGAGGCCTCTCGTTTCTCCTACCTATCTTCGTCCTCTCCTACTTCGTTTATCGCGGCCTCAACATCTACCACAAGAACGAGCCGGGCATCATCTTCCTCTTCCCTGTCATTCTATTTTTTGCCTCCGCTCTTATGGCCGGCATGGTAAAGATTTTCTCAAAGAAAGCAGGCCACAGCGAGCAGGCCGAGAAGAAGCCGCGCAGACTTTTCAGCGAAGGCATCAGCGTCCTGCTTATCAGTTCGGCTGCGCTATATGGCTGCACGCTCCACTTCAATGAGAACGAGATTATCACCACACGTATGCAGAACATGGCCACCGAAGGAAAGTGGGAAGAGATGATTGAGGAAGCGCTCAGCGCTAAGCGTCCCACGCGTGCCATAGCTGCCTACTATGCCATGGCCTTGGTACAGACCAACCAACTGCTGGAAAAGATTTTTGACATACCTTTCGACTATCCCGAGAACAACCTCGACAAGATAGAAGGCAACTCGGAATATGCCTTACTCTTGCCCGACGCAAATTTCCACGCCGGCTTGATATACCCAGCCTTTCATGCCGCGCAAGAACTGACCGTTATGAACGGCCCACGCCTTCACCGTCTCAAGCGTATGGCCATCTGTGCAACTCTAAATAAGGAAAAAGCCCTCGCAGAGAAGTTGTTCCACGTCATCGAGCAGACACCCTTTGAAGACAAGTTTATAGAAAAATATCGCCCCATGCTCTACGACAGCACCCTCATTGCTGCCGACCCCGAACTGGCTTGCGTCCTCAAACTGGCGCCCATGGAAAAAAGATTTGAGCAAAACTATCGCACACCGGCATTCCTCGGCTACAACCTAGGTCTGCGCAGCGGTGCCGACCCCACGCTCATCACCTCCATCGCCGCTTGTCTCTACACCAAAGACCTTGACAACATGCTCGTGCGAGCCAGAATCTTAAAGAAGAAGCAATACCTCCCGGCCTGCATACAGCAAGCCGTTGTCATCGCAAGCCTCAAGCGCGAAGGACTGATGAACGAGTTTCCAGAAATCTCTCCCTATGTGCAAGAGACTGTTAAGAGCTTCATCATGGACGCTAAGCCCTATGCCAAGGACAAGCCTCTCTTGAGAGAGAAGATGAAAGAAAAATGGCTCGGCACTTACATGTACTACTATTATTGTGAGAACAACGAGACCAACCAGCAACAGCAAACCACAACTAACGCCGCTGTCAACTAAGTCGGCGCTCACCCCCTTTTAATATTTACCCACATACCAGATGATCCCTATGAAGAAAATATTGTCTATCCTCGCCGTGAGCCTACTGCTCTTGGGCAGCTGCAAGAGAGAGGCCGCAGTGCCTGCAGACAGCACTCCCACGCAAGAGGCCGTTCACATCTACCCCGACTATCGCGACATCGTGATCCCGCCCAACATTGCGCCCCTCAACTTCCAAATCAAATCGGCAGGCACAGAGTTCGTAGCCCAAATCAGTGGCCGCGAAGGAAAAAACCTGTTGGCCGGAGCCGGAGCCGATGGCAAAGTGATGCTCGACTCTACCGCCTGGTACACACTCCTTGAGGAAAACAAAGGCGACAGCCTTACCGTGACCATCTATGCCCACCAGGAAGACGGCCGATGGCTCACCCACCCCGCCTATGCCCTTCATGTAGCCCACGAACCCATCGACCGCTATCTCTCCTACCGCCTCATCGAGCCCGGATATGAGCTGTACCGCCAGCTCGGCCTCTACCAAAGAGACCTCCACACCTTCGGCGTGCAAACCATCTATGAGAACAATCGCAGCTTCAACGAGAAGGAAAACCACTGCATCAACTGCCACAACTATCAAAACTATGACACAGAGCGCATGCTCTTCCACGTGCGTGCCAGCCACGGCGGAACCGTCATCGTAAACGGCGACCGCGTAGAGAAATACAACATGAAGAGCGACTCCGTTATCTCCTCTACCGTATATCCCTCCTGGCATCCCACGCGCAACTGGATAGTGTTCTCCTCCAACAAGACCGGACAAGCCTTCCACATGGACAACAAGCAGAAGATAGAAGTGATAGACTACGGCAGCGACCTCGTGTTCTATGATGCTGACAACAAGACCATCACCAACATTCTGAAGACCAAAGACCACATGGAAACCTTCCCCTGCTGGTCGCCCGACGGCAAGAAAGTCTACTACTGCTCCGTCTACGTTCCCGTGCTGGCCGACAAGGACGACAAGATGGGTTCCGACATCATCCTCTCAGCCTACGACAAGTTGCACTACAACCTGATGAGCCTCACCTTCGACGAAGCAAGCCGCAGCTTTGGCGCGCCGCAAATGGAGCTCGCCTGCGACAGCATGGGCAAGAGCGTATCCGTGCCGCGCGTCAGCCCCGACGGCCGCTACCTCCTCTTTACGCTGGGCGACTACGGCCAGTTCCACATCTGGCACACCAGCTCCGACCTCTACATCAAAGACCTCCAAAGCGGCGAAGTGCGCCCCTTGAGCCAAGCCAACAGCAGCAACGTCGACAGCTACCACACATGGAGCAGCAACGGCCGCTGGATAGTCTTCTCCTCCCGCCGCGACGACGGCACCTACACCCGCCCCTACATAGCCTACTTTGACAAAGACGGACGCGACCACAAAGCCTTCCTGCTGCCCCAGCTCGACCCCGAGCAAAACCTCTTGCTGCTCAAGAGCTACAACGTGCCCGAACTGACGCGCACCCCCGTTCGCATCTCCTCAGAGCAGTTCAAAGAAGCAATCTACAACGACGACGCCACGCAGCGCGTCAGCTACAAATAAGACCAGACACACGGCCCACAGGCCGCCCCATACCCCCAAGAGCTGAAGAACATCCCTTCAGCTCTTTTTTTACGCCCAAAAACTGCCTTTGTAAACACCTGAAAATCAAGGGCCATTTTCGGCCATTTCTTAGGTAAAAGCTAGGTGAATTTCGGTAACTACTAGGAAAATTTCGGTA
>CALCHR010000131.1 GCA_937901185.1 uncultured Bacteroidales bacterium | reverse complement strand
ACTTCTAGGAAAAACTCGGAGTTTACTAAGAACGCCTAGAAAGCTACTAAGAAAAGCCCTGTGATGTAGGGGCAAAAACAACGCATATTTTTATCTCCCCGGAACACCTTGAAAACTTCTTCCGCCATCCCTTTGGCAACTCCTTTCTTATATCCTGCTCGCTCCGTCAGTCTGCCTTTTTCCACCCCGTGCGCTGTCTTTTTTAGGGTCTGCAAAACATTTTTTAGATTTTTATTCAAAAAAGTACCATATGAATACATTTTTTAAGAAATATTTCCTACATTTGCGAAAACCGTTAACCTAAAAAACATAAGGCGATGAAAAAATCTCTTAGAAACTTCCGCATGTTGCTTTGCATGGCCCTCGTAGCCTTAGGCACAGTGCCGGCATTCGCACAGTATCTTCGTACGTCCTATTTTATGGATGGAGTACACTTCCGCCAGCAGCTGAATCCTGCGCTCAGTCCCGAGCGTGGTTATATCAACTTCCCGGTAGTGGGTTCTTTCAGCGCATCGGTCACCTCCAACACCTTTGGAGTGCAGGATGCGATGGACATTGTAGACAACTCTAAAAACTCAGACTACTTTATGTCTAAGGATTTTATGAGTAAGCTGAACGACAAGAACAAGCTCAACTTCAACCTCGCCACCGACATCATCGGCGCCGGCTGGTATAAGGGAAAGAACTTCTGGAACTTCAACCTCGGCTTCCGCTTCGACATGGGTGCCGTAATGCCCAAGTCGGTCTTCCAGTTCATGCAGCACATGAACGGCGAGTTTGACAACCTCGACAAGTGGAACGGCCACCAGTTTGCCATCGGTCAGGAAGAACTCCACGTGCAGACCTACCTCGAAGCCGGAGTGGGCTTCTCTCGCCAAGTGACAGAGAAACTCAATGTCGGCGGTCGCGCCAAAGTGCTCTTGGGCGTGGGCAACGTAGACCTCAATATCAAAAAGATGGATATCAATATGGACATCCAGAACGGTAGAGGACAGTATGTCGGCATGACTACCAACTGGGGCAAGATAGCCAAAGGCGGAATCGAAGGCCTCCAAGAAGCTGTCAACCAAGGCATCGTCGAACTCGACATGAACGACCCCACTAATATGAATAAAGCCAGAGTGGTGATGCACGGCCAGGCATCAATCGATGCAGACGCCGAACTCAACGCCTCCTTTAAGGGTATGGAGTTTGAGACCAACCAGCAGAAGAACGACAACGGCGAGATCGTAGAAATCGTAGAGGACGTAGAGTTCGACTCGCCCGGCCTTTCCGGATGGGGACTTGGTATCGACATCGGTGCTTCTTACAAACTGACAAAAAACTTGACCGTGAGCGCCTCAGTGCTCGACCTCGGTTTCGTAAAGTGGAACGGAAAGCACACCCAACGCGCCAAGACCGGCTTCGCTCAAGTGTACAACTTCGACAGCAACACCTCCGTAGACGAACTGATGCACTTTGCAGAAGATGTGAGTAGCGGCGAGATTATCAACTTCGACGTGCTCAACATGCAGAAGGTAGAAGCCAAGGACCGCACCACAGCGCTCCAGGCAAAGATGGTGCTCGGAGCAGAGTATAGCATGTTCAACGAGTGGCTCGTCATCGGTGCCCTCTCCACCACCCACTTCACCCGCCCGAAAGCCTTGACAGAATTTACCGTGTCGGCCAATATCCGTCCTTCGGCAGCCTTCAACTTCGCTCTGAGCTACTCCTTGATTCAGAGCCGCGGAAAGAGTTTCGGTCTTGCTGCCAAGCTCGGCCCCGTCTTTGTCGGCACCGACTACATGTTCTTCGGCAAGGAAAACACCAAGTGCTTGAACGCCTATCTCGGCGTTTCCATCCCGCTCAACAAGCGCAAGGGATAAGCTTTTGATAACTCAAACAAAACGAGGACGTTGGCTCGCGCCGACGCCCTCGTTTCCTTTTTCGGCATCCGCAAAATTCTCCCGGCCCATCCTTGCCATAACCCCCGCCTTTCCTCTTCCGTCCTGTTACAGATACGAAAAATAAGAGTAGAGGCCCTCGGTTTGAAAAAAAGTTGCTAAATTTGCGCCGTCAAATCCGACAGCCGACAAATAATCTAATAAATTTATATACTCAAGATGATTAAATCTCAAGACATTAAGAAAGGTACTTGCATCCGCTTGGATGGCAAATTGTACTTCTGCATCGACTTCCTCCACGTGAAGCCCGGTAAGGGAAACACCATCATGCGCACCACTCTGAAGGACGTAGTGTCCGGCCGTGTGCTCGAAAAGCGCTTCAACATTGGCGAAGCCCTCGAAGATGTGCGCGTAGAGCGTCGCCCTTATCAGTTCCTCTACATGGAAGGCACTGACTATATCTTTATGAACAACGAAACCTTCGACCAAGTGCCCATCGCCAAAGACCTCATCACCGGCGTTGACTTTATGAAAGAAGGCGACGTAGTGGAAGTGGTAAGCGATGCTTCAACTGAGACTATCCTCTATGCAGAAATGCCCGTGAAGACACAGCTCAAGATCACCTACACCGAACCCGGTTTGAAAGGCGATACAGCTACTAACACCACTAAGCCCGCTACTGTAGAAACAGGCGCCGAAGTTCGCGTGCCCTTGTTCATCAACGAAGGCGAGATCATCGAAGTAGACACCCGCGACGGTTCTTACGTGAACCGCGTGAAGGCATAAGCAGGCCGACGGCTTGCCCACACACATCCGAAGCCACACCGCTCAAAAGAAAGAGCCGCGTGTGGCTTCGGTTTTTTGTATACATACCCCAAGGCTTTCAGGGTGCCAAAAACAGCTTTTGTAACCGCTTGAAAATCAAGGGTCATTTTCTAGCATTTCTTAGGTAAAAGCTAGGTGAATTTCGGTAACTACTAGGAAAAATTCGGTAACTACTAAGAACGCGAAAGTAACTACTAAGAAAAACGCTGTGCAGTAAGAGTATTTTCAGATGTTAAAAACGACAGTTTATAGGCCATTTATACTATCCGAATGAAAATAAATAGCTACCTTTGCACCCTGAAGTAAAAACCTGTAAATTAGAAATTTTATGGATTTGAAAAACCAATTTATTGACGGCCCCTGGAGCCAAGACATCAACGTGACAGACTTTGTCCGTAAGAACTTGACCCCCTATGAGGGCGATGCCTCATTCTTGCAAGGTCCCACCAAGCGTACGCTCGGCATTTGGAACCTCTGTCTCGAAGCGATAGAAGAAGAACGCGCCAACGGTGGCGTGCGCTCGCTCGACCCTGATACAGTATCTACTATATCTTCACACAAAGCCGGTTACATCGACCAGGAAAACGAATTGATCGTAGGTCTTCAGACCGACGAGTTGCTGAAGCGCGCCATCAAGCCTTATGGCGGTATCAAGGTAGTAGAAAAAGCCGTAGCTGAAAACGGCTTGGAAGTGAACCCCAAGGTGAAAGATATCTTTACCAACTATCGCAAGACTCACAACGATGGTGTGTTTGATGTTTACACCGAAGAAATTCGCCGTTTCCGCTCACTCGGTTTCATTACCGGTCTGCCCGACAACTATGCTCGCGGACGTATCATTGGTGACTATCGCCGCTTGGCCCTCTACGGCTGCGACCGCTTGATTGAAGCAAAGCAAGCCGACTTGAAGAACCTCGTTGGACCTATGACCGACGCCGTTATCCGCACTCGCGAAGAAGTGGCAGAGCAAATTAAGGCCCTCAAGGAAATCAAGGTGATGGGCGAATACTACGGCCTCGAACTCGGTCGCCCCGCCTACACCGCACAAGAAGCTGTACAGTGGGTTTACATGGCTTACCTCGCTGCTGTGAAAGAGCAAGACGGTGCCGCCATGTCGCTCGGTAACGTGTCTTCTTTCCTCGACATCTACATCGAGCACGACTTGAAGCACGGACTCATCACTGAAGAGTTTGCACAGGAACTCATCGACCAGTTCGTAATTAAGCTCCGCGTGGTTCGCCACTTGCGTATGGGCTCTTACAACGACATCTTTGCCGGCGACCCCACTTGGGTGACCGAAGCCATTGGTGGACGTTTCAACGACGGCCGCACCAAGGTAACAAAGACCTCTTTCCGTTTCTTGCAGACTCTCTACAACCTCGGTCCTTCGCCCGAGCCCAACCTTACCGTGCTCTGGAGCCCCGAGTTGCCCGAAGGTTTCAAAAACTTCTGCGCAAAGGTCAGCGTAGATACCAGCTCCATCCAGTACGAGAACGATACCCTGATGCGCGAAGTGCGTAACTCAGACGACTACGGTATCGCTTGCTGCGTAAGCTACCAAGACATAGGTCGCCAAATCCAGTTCTTCGGCGCACGCTGCAACTTGGCAAAAGCCCTCTTGCTCGCCATCAACGGCGGACGTTGCGAGAACACCGGCACCGTGATGGTAGAAGGCATTCCTATGCTCAGCAGCGACGTGCTCAACTTCGACGAGGTGCTGAAGAACTACAAGCAAGTGCTCGTACAAATCGCCCGCGTCTACAATGAGTCAATGAACATGATTCACTACATGCACGATAAATACTACTACGAGAAAGCCCAAATGGCCTTTATCGACACCAACCCGCGTATCAACCTCGCTTATGGTGTGGCCGGTCTTTCTATCGTGCTCGACTCACTCTCAGCCATCAAGTACGCTAAGGTAACTGCCAAGCGCAACGAAATCGGCTTGACAGAGAGCTTCGACATCGAAGGCGAGTTCCCCTGCTTTGGTAACAACGACGACCGCGTAGACCACCTCGGTGTAGACCTCGTATACTTCTTCAGCGAAGAATTGAAGAAGCTCCCCGTTTACAAGAACGCTCGTCCTACACTCTCTCTCCTTACCATTACCTCAAACGTAATGTACGGCAAGAAGACAGGTGCTACTCCCGACGGCCGCGAGAAAGGTGTGGCCTTCGCACCCGGTGCAAACCCCATGCACGGTCGCGACAAGAATGGTGCCATCGCTTCTTTGAGTTCAGTAGCCAAGTTGCGCTACCGCGACTCACAAGACGGTATCTCAAATACCTTCTCCATCGTGCCCAAGAGCCTTGGTCCCACAGACGAAGAGCGCGTAGAGAATCTTGTAACTATGATGGACGGCTACTTCACTAAGGGTGCACACCACCTCAACGTGAACTGCTTGAACCGCGAAATGCTTGAGGACGCCATGGAGCACCCCGAAAAGTATCCGCAGCTCACCATCCGTGTCAGCGGTTACGCAGTGAACTTCATCAAGCTCAGCCGCGAACACCAACTCGAAGTTATCAGCCGCTCATTCCACGAGCGCATGTAATCAATTAACTATCTCTGGAGCCTCGGTAAGTCATTACGACCTGCCGAGGCTTTTTGTTTGCAGCTACCTATTCTTGCAGAGCGAGAGAGCCATTCTGAAAAGTTTTTCGTAATTTTGTAAACACGATTAGGCTGCTGAGATGAAACAGAAAAGGTTGCTGAATATAGAATTCCTAAGGGTGGTGGCGATGTTCTTGATAGTGACGGGCCACTATTGGTATAATGTGGTAAAGACAGAGCCGCTTAGAAATTCTTATGCCTTGAGTCAGCTCGGCGAGTATTTGGCCTCGCAAACTTTGTTCTCCTTCTCGACCATCGGGGTAAACTGCTTCGTGATGATCAGCGGCTACTTCCTCATTCTGAGTAAGCGATTCCGCTATCAAGGCCTGCTGCTTATCGCCCTGCAAACGGTTTTCTACTCGCTCGCAGTGTGTGGCTTGTTTCTCGCAGTGCCCGCGCTGCCATCGCCCGCTTTGTCAGATTGGGCGCAAGCCTTGGAGATATTCCCGGTCCACCACCATTGGTTTATCCTTAAATACATGGCGCTGATGATGGTTGCCCCCTTCCTCGCAGTGTTGGTCGAGCGGCTCACGCAGCGGCAGTATCTTCTTCTGCTGCTTATACTCTTTGCCCTGCTTTTTGAATACCCCCTCGGCACAGTGCTTGGCGGCGGCATGTCTTTGTCCTGGTTTGTTTTCCTCTTTCTCTTCGGAGGCTATCTGCGCCTCTATCCTTTGCCGATAAATTTGAAACAAGCTGTAGGCCTCTCCGTCTTGATATTGATAGGCATTGTCGCCTTGCATGCCGTTCCGGCTTTTCTCCACGGCGCTCCCTACGAACTAAAATTTGATGGCAACCACTCCGTTACCTTCTTCCTCTCGGCGCTGGTGTTTATCTGCTTCAGCCGGATGAATGCTGGCGGACGCATACCCACTCTTGCAGGCCGTCTGGCACCCTATATGTTAGGCGTATATTTGCTCCACGAGCATTGGATGGTTCGTCCGTGGCTCTGGAAGAACGCTGTGCCGAGCGTATTTGGCAGCTACGGCGTGGTGGAAAGTTTCTGCGTAGCCCTTGTGGTGTTTGCCGTGTGCGTTGTGGCCGACCGGTTGCGCTCCCGCCTCTTCCGCCTTTGCCGAGTCAATAAGGTCGTGGAGCACTTGGCTTCGCGCTTGCCCCAACCCTTTGAGCGCTGACTATATATATAATAATGTGTATCCCCCAATAGCAGTTAGATAACTATGGATAAGAAATTGATTAAGGTACATAGCTACGAGTCGATGGGCACCTTTGACGGCCCCGGCTTGCGCTATGTTGTTTTTTTACAGGGCTGTCCTTTCAAGTGCTTGTATTGTGCCAACCCTGACACCATTGAGCCTGTCGGCGAAAGCAAAGCCACCGAGCCTTCTTATATCCTTGAGCAGGCTGTCAGTATGAAACCTTTCTTCGGCCGCCGCGGCGGTATCACCTTTTCCGGAGGCGAACCGACCATGCAGGCAGAGGCCTTGGTGCCTATCTTCCGCGAGCTAAAAGAAGCCGGACTTCATATCTGTGTCGACACCAACGGCGGCATTTGGAACAGTCATGTCGAAGAGATGCTGCGCCTTGCCGACCTCGTCTTGCTCGATGTGAAAGAGATAGACGCTGAGCGCCACCGCCACATCACCGGTCGCTCCAACGAACAGACACTGCGTACGGCGGCCTGGTTGGAGGAAAACGGTCATCCCTTCTGGTTGCGCTATGTCCTGGTGCCCACCTTGAGCGATGCTGAGGCCGACTTGCATGCGCTGGGCGAGCATTTCAAAGACTACAAGCAGATAGAGCGTGTGGAACTCTTGCCCTACCATCGCCTTGGCGTTCACAAGTATGAAGCCATGGGCTGGGAGTACAAATTGGCCGATGTAAAGGAAAACACCCCGGAGCAGTTGGACCACGCCGCAGAGATTTTGCGAAACTACTTTCCACAGTTGGTCATCAACTAAGTCACCTGCCGGATAAGCATATTTACCCAGTAAGAAAATAAGTATATGGCATCCCCCGTATCAAAGCAACGCCTGGCCTCGCTTGATGCATTGCGTGGCTTCGACCTCTTCGTTTTGGTGGCCCTCGGTCCGCTCGTGCTCTCCCTGACTCATTGCTTAGGCGCAGAGCGCTATGCAGGTCTGCGTGCTGTTTTCACCCATGTAGACTGGCAGGGCTTTTCGCCTTGGGACCTGGTCATGCCGCTCTTCGTCTTTATGTCCGGCGTGGGCATCCCCTTTGCCCTTTCTCGCTATCGCAACGGCGCCAACCGCAGTGCTTTCCTGCGCCGCCTCTTCAAGCGCGTAGCATTGCTATGGCTGCTCGGCATGATGGTGCAAGGCAATCTTCTGTCCCTCGACCCATCGCGCGTGTATCTCTACTCGAACACGCTGCAAGCCATCGCTGCCGGCTATCTGATAGCCGCTTTGCTCTACACCTCCACGCAGTTGCGCACACAGATCGTGGTGGCCGTTTTGTTGCTGCTGGGCTATTGGGCAGCGATGGAGTTTATCACGGTGGGACATTATGGCGGTGGCAATTACACCCCCGATGGCAACTTGGCCGAATGGCTTGACCGCACCGTGCTGGGACGCTTCCGCGACGGTGCCCACCTTGACGAACAGGGCACCGTGGTTTTCGCACCGTGGTACCACTACACCTGGTTGCTCAGCACGGCCACCTTCGGCGTCACCGCCCTTACCGGCGTCTTTGCCGGCAGTTTGGCGCGAGCCGACTGGGGCGGTATGAAAAAAGTGCTGGCCTACCTCCTGCTCGGCGTGGCGCTCATCTTCGCCGGATGGCTTTGGGGCATGGACATCCCCATCATCAAGCCCATCTGGACCAGTTCGATGGTGCTCTATAGCAGCGGCTGGTGCTTTGTGCTGATGGCGCTGTTCTACTTCCTCTTCGATGTGTGTCACCTCACCTTCGGTCTGGACTTTCTCCGTGTCTACGGCATGAATTCCATCACGGCCTATGTGCTCTCCGAGGTGGTCAATTTCCGCGGCATCGCCCATTCCCTGCTCTATGGTTTGGAGCAATACATCGGCAGCTACTATGCCTTTGTTCTGACCCTCTCGCAGGTGACCATCGTCTTCTTGTTGCTCTACGCCATGTATCGGCGCAACATTTTCCTCAAGGTCTGACCCCTTCCTAGACCCTCTTTTTGTCCCTTTGTAACCACTTGATTTTCAATAGTCATTTTTGGGCGTTTCTTAGTAAACTTCTAGGAAAAACTCGGAGTTTACTAGGAAAAATTTGTAGTTTACTAAGATTTCCTAGAAAGCTACTAAGAAAAACTACTTCAAGAGATAGAAAAAAACAGCGGCTCGCAACCTTATCGTTGCGAGCCGCTGTGGTATGGAAAAGAAGGGGAGGAGAGGTGGGTGAATTTACACTTCCTCAAAGTCTATATATTTGCCTTCGTCTTTCTTGAAAATTTTTTCTTGCTGACGGGTGGGTTCTTTCTCTTCAGGGCGTCGTGTTTGTTGCTGACCGCTTGTCTGATTCCAAGAAGGCTTCTTAAATCCGAATGCGGCTGCCAAAATCTGGAAGACACTTCTCAGCAGTCCGACACCGATGAATAGAAGCGAAAAGAAAAGTAGGAATAAGCATCCAATACCTGCGTACATAGTTTTTGTGTTAGAAATTCTACTCTGAAACGTAGCAAAATCTGTGCCAAAGGCTTATGCTTTGACGCGCCAGGCTATGAGGGACAGTAATATGTACAATACTATCACCACGGAGAAGCCCGACCATCCCAGTAACAGCAACAGCGCTGCCGCAAGGACGATGAACGAATAGCGCAAGCCGTTGCCGCTCCAGCCGAAGCTCTTAAACTTCAGAGCAAACATAGGTACGTCGGCCACGAGGATGTAGCAGGAGAAGAGGATGCCTACCAGCAGCAACCAGAACGTGTGGGGGAAAGCGAGCAGCCAATCGTGGGCACCGTAGGCCAAAGCGCTCCAGAAAAGTGCGTTGGCTGGAGTGGGCAGTCCGTAGAATGTGGTGGCTTGGCGCTCGTCGATGTTAAACTTGGCCAAGCGCAGCGCTGAAAAGGCTGCGATGAGGAATGCAGCGTAAGGCACGAGGGTATCGAGCCAGGCGCAGGGCATCGGCACAGCAGTTTCGCAGAGTAGCGAGTAGACAATGGTGGCCGGTGCAAGGCCGAAGGTGATGTCGTCGGCCAGCGAGTCGAGCTCCTTGCCCATGGGCGAGGATACTTTGAGCAGGCGGGCGGCAAAGCCGTCGAAGAAGTCAAAAACGGCGCCGGCTATGATAAAAGCCAGAGCGATGGCATAGTTGCCTTGAAAGGCAAAACCTGTTGCAACACATCCACAGAGAAGGTTACAACAGGTTATGGCGTTAGGTATATGTTTCATATCTAATATTTTTCTAAAGGGTAGTTTCCTTTATGGCACTCAGACGGCCTCCGCAGCAAGGCACTCGCCTTACGGTTTCAAGCGGGCAATGATGGTTTGGTTACCCACGGTGGCCTGACCAAGTTTTACAAACACTTCAGTGCCCAGAGGGAGATAGACATCCACTCGTGAACCAAACTTGATAAAGCCCATGTGCTCATCGATGTAGCATTCTTCGTTGGGACGAGCGTAGGTGACGATGCGGCGAGCTACGGCTCCGGCTATTTGCCTTACGAGCACTTCTTGTCCGGCGGGTGTTTCTATCACAACAGTAGAGCGCTCGTTCTCGGTGCTGGCTTTGGGGAGCCAGGCTTTATGGAAATTGCCATTGTGGTGGGCCACCATTTTGACAAAGCCTTCTACCGGGAACCAGTTGGCATGTACGTTGGTCACAGACATGAAGATGGAGACCATCAAGCGGCGGTCGTGGAAGTATTCGTTCTCCTCTACCTCTTCAATCACCACTACGCGTCCGTCGGCAGCAGCCACTACGGTGTTTTCAGTCTCGCCGTTGAAGATGCGAATGGGGCAGCGGAAGAAATTGACGATAATCAAGTAGAGCGAAACGGTCAGTGCTAACACGATGTAGAACGGTAATAGGTTTCCGCCGTGGCATAAATAGTACATAAGGCTGTTGACCAACAGCAAAGCTATGCCACCCCAGATGAGAGTGCTTGTGCCCTCGTGGTGCAGACGTATCTGTTTTATCTTCTTGATTCTTCCCATTTTGTAATAGATTGGTTTGCCGCAGCAAAATATTTCCGCTACAAAGGTATAATATTTTACTTAAACTGGCAAACTTACTCCTTTATTATATAGTGCAGAGGGAGTTTAGGGCTAATTTTTCCAGCAATCGGCCACTGCGCTTTCCAATTCTTCGGGGCTGAGGCGCAATTTGAATTGTCCGTCGTGGGCGATAGAAATGGCGCCGGTCTCTTCGGAGATGATGATGGCGAGGCAGTCGCTCTTCTGGGAAATGCCGAGAGCTGCACGGTGGCGCAGACCCAGCGATTTTGGTATTTCCGAACTATGGGACACCGGCAAGATGCAGCCGGCGGCTTTTAGTTTCTTGTGGCTGATGATGAGGGCGCCGTCGTGGAGCGGGCTGTTCTTGAAAAAAATGTTTTCGATGAGGCGCTGGTTGATGTCGGCGTTGATGATGTCGCCGGAGTTCATCACGTCGTTCAACCCGACGTTACGCTCCACCACAATGAGCGCACCCACTTTCTGCTTGCTCATACTCATGCAAGCCATGATAAGGGGCATGATGTCCTCGCGGCTGTAGGTGTCATCTTTCTTGCGGTGGAAGATGAGGCGGTAAAGGCGGTTGGCTCTGTGGCGCGTACCGATGGAGGAAAGGAAGCGGCGGATTTCTTCTTGGAAGAGAATGATGATGGCCAGTGCGCCCATATTGACCAGTTTGTCAAGGATGCCGCCCATCAAACGCATCTCAAAAACCTGTGATACAAGTATCCAGACCACGATGAATACGAGGATGCCGGAGAAAATGGTGGCTGCGCTCGACTCCTTCATGACGCGATAAATATAGTAGAGCAGCAGGGCTACCAGGACAATGTCTATGATGTCTTTAATGCCAAATTCTATCATGGGGCTCAAACAGTTTTTGGGAGAATGCTAAGAGAGAGAATTGCAGTAGTGGTGGATTTTTATAGCCTCGATGGCAGCTTTTACATCGTGGACGCGGAGAATGTTCGCTCCTTTAGAAAGGGCCACGGAGTGCAAAGCAGTGGTGCCGTTGAGAGCCTCGGTGGGCGTGCAGTCAAGTGCTTTGTAGATCATAGACTTGCGGGAGATGCCTACGAGCAAGGGGAGGCGAAACTCCTTAAAGTCTTCGAGGTGCGCCATAAGGGTGTAGTTGTGCTCCAAGGTCTTTCCGAATCCAAAACCAGGATCGAGAATGATGTCCTTGGCGCCTAAGTCGTAGAGACGCTGGATGCGCTCGGCGAAGAACAGGAAAACTTCGCGCTGCACGTTCTCGTAGACGGCTTCGCTTTGCATGTGGGTCATGACGTAAGGCACTCCGAGGCGCACAATGGTCTTGAACATGGCGCCGTCAATACTTCCACCCGAGATGTCGTTGATGATGGCCGCCCCGAATTCTTCGACGCACATCTTTGCCACATCAGCGCGGAAGGTATCCACGGAGACGATGGCCTCGGGGGCCTCTTGGCGAACGAGCGAAAGTCCGAAGCGCAAGCGCTCCATCTCTTCTTCTCTTCCGGCCCTTTCTGCGCCGGGGCGGGTAGATACTGCGCCTACGTCGATAATGGAGCCGCCCTCCTGAAGAATTTGTCTCACTCGCGCTCTTACAGCCTCCTCCGTCTGTTTGCGGCTATCGGAGTAGAAAGAGTCGGGCGTGAGGTTGAGTATACCCATCACTTTGGGCCGGTCAAGTTCTACGAGTCGGCCGTTGCAGTTGAGAGAAAAATTTGAGTTTGTAGCTATCATCAAAGTATGGAATGCTTCCTGTCAGGCAAATATACACAGAATATTTGGGACGGCTTGTTGTTTCCAATAAAAAAGGAGTAACTTTGTGCCTATAAAGACTATCAAACAGATTTGGTTATGGAAATTTCAGAACTCTATAAAATTTTCTGTGCCTCGCCGGTAGTGACGACAGATACTCGCGACTGTCCCGCAGGTTCTATCTTTTTTGCACTGCGAGGCGCCTCGTTCAACGGCAATGAGTTTGCCAGCCGCGCCTTAGAGGCCGGTTGCTCTTATGCTGTGGTAGATGAGCCGGAAGTGGCTGCCACGGATAGCAGAATGTTGCTCGTGGACGATTGCCTGGAGGCCTTGCAACAACTGGCCGCTTACCACCGCAAGCAACTTGCTACGCCCATCGTTCAGATAACCGGAACGAATGGTAAGACCACTACGAAGGAACTCGTAGCCGCTGTCTTGTCGGAAAAGCACCACGTTCTTTTCACACAGGGTAACTTCAACAACCACATCGGTGTGCCAAAAACGTTGCTCCGCCTTACGCCCGAGCACGACATTGCTGTGGTGGAAACCGGCGCCAACCATCCCGGAGAAATAGCCCTTTTGAGTAAAATCACAGATGCTGACTGCGGACTCATTACCAATGTTGGTATGGCCCACCTTGAGGGCTTTGGCTCCTTCGAAGGCGTGGTGAAGACAAAGGGCGAACTCTACGATTACCTCCGCCAAAAGCCTGGTGCTTTTGTATTCCTCCATGCGGACAACACGCATCTCTCCGCCATCGCCGAAGGCTTGCAGACAGTGCGCTATGGTGCTGTGGGGCAGGGCTGCGACGTGGAGGGAGAAGTGGTGGCTTGCAATCCGTTCCTGCAATTGCGCTGGCGCAAGCAAGGTGGCCTGTGGCACGAAGTGCAGACCCACTTGGTAGGCTCCTATAATCTCTCAAACGTACTGGCCGCCGTGGCCGTTGGTCTGCACTTTGGGGTGGACGAAGCAGCCGTTTCCCACGCCCTCGAGGCCTATGTTCCGACGAATAACCGCTCCGAGTTGAAAGACACAGGTAGCAACCGCCTCATCGTAGATGCTTACAATGCAAACCCCACCAGCATGGCCGCGGCTTTGGAAAACTTCCGCCTCATCGACCATCCGCATAAAATGCTCGTGCTGGGCGAGATGCGCGAACTGGGCGAGGCCTCGGCCGAAGCACATGCCCGTGTGGTGGAACAAGTGGATGCTCTCTCTTTGGAGGAAGCCTGGTTTGTGGGTGCAGAATTTGCAAAAGTGGCCGCAGGTAAATATCGCTGCTTCGACGATGTGGAAGCGGTGAAACAAGCCCTTGCTGCCGAACCCGTTTGTGGTCGCCTTGTGCTAATCAAAGGCAGCAACGGAACGCGCCTGTATCAACTGCCGGAAAGTTTCTGAATTCTGCGCGAAAAAAAAGCGGCCGCAGCAGTGGTGCAGTAATTTTTTATGTAATTTTGCAAATGAAAAGCTCATCCGGCATCTCAAAAATCGCCCGGAAGTAATTAGCTAGACAATAAATATTAAAATATAAGAGAATATGAAACTCATTGAACAGCTCATTGCACGCGCCAAGGCCGACAAGCAACGTATCGTGTTGCCCGAAGGTACTGAAGAGCGTACACTCAAAGCTGCCAACCAACTCCTCACAGATGGTGTGGCAGATCTTATCCTTATCGGAAATCCACAAGAGATTGAGGCCCACGCCAAAGAGTGGGGTCTTGGAAATATCCATAAGGCAACCATCATCGATCCCCTTAATCACCCCAAGCAAGAAGAGTATGCGCAGTTGCTGGCAAAGCTCCGCGAGAAGAAGGGTATGACCATCGAGCAAGCCCGCGAGTTGGTAAAGAATCCCCTCTATCTCGGCTGCCTCATCATTAAGGCCGGCGATGCCGACGGACAGCTTGCCGGTGCACAAAACACTACCGGCGACGTACTTCGCCCTGCTTTGCAAATCATCAAGACCACTCCGGGCATCACTTGCGTATCAGGCGGTATGTTGTTGTTGACTCAAGCTCCTGAATGTGGTGAAAACGGTGTATTGTTCGTAGGTGACGTAGCTGTTACTCCGATGCCGGATGCTAACCAGTTGGCTCAGATTGCTGTATGTACAGCTCAGACAGCTCAGGCAGTAGCAGGTATCGACCCACGCGTAGCTATGTTGAGCTTCTCTACTAAGGGTTCTGCTAAGCACGAAGTAGTAGACAAGGTAACTGAAGCTTTGGCTATCGCTAAGGAAATGGCTCCTGAATTGAAGATTGAAGGCGAACTCCAAGCAGATGCTGCTTTGGTTCCACGCATCGGTCAGAGCAAGGCTCCAGGTTCAGAAATCGCTGGTTATGCCAACGTATTGGTATTCCCATGCTTGGAAGTAGGTAACATCGCTTATAAGTTGGTAGAACGTTTGGGTCACGCTACAGCTATCGGTCCAGTTCTCCAAGGTATCGCTCGTCCGGTGAACGACTTGTCTCGCGGTTGCTCTATCGACGATATTTACAACATGGTAGCTATCACAGCTAACCAAGCTATTGCTGCTAAGAAATAATTAACCCTTAAAGAAGAAACATAGAATCATGAAGATATTAGTATTGAATTGCGGTAGCTCTTCTATCAAGTACAAGTTGTTTGATATGACTACCAAGGAAGTAATGGCACAAGGTGGTATCGAAAAAATCGGTTTGCCGGGTTCATTCTTGAAGTTGACTTTGCCTAGTGGCGAAAAGGTAGTTCTTGAAAAGGACGTTCCTGAACACACTACAGGTATCGACTTCATCCTCAACACATTGGTAAGCGAAGAATACGGTGCTATCAAGTCATTGGAAGAAATCAACGCTGTAGGTCACCGTATGGTACACGGTGGTGAAAAGTTTGCTAAGTCTGTATTGCTCGACCAAGAAGTATTGGATGCATTCATCGCTTGCAACGACCTCGCTCCGCTTCACAACCCAGCTAACTTGAAGGGTGTTAATGCCGTATCAGCTATCCTCCCGAACGTTCCTCAGGTAGGTGTATTCGATACAGCATTCCACCAAACAATGCCTGACTATGCTTACATGTATGCTGTTCCTT
>CALCHR010000130.1 GCA_937901185.1 uncultured Bacteroidales bacterium | reverse complement strand
AGGCGAACACGTCGCCGCTGATGGTCACCTGCGGTATGGTCGCGCTCACGGTGCCTGCCGCCGTTCCGCCTGCCATCGTCCCCAGCTGCGCCATCGTGCCCTAGCCGGAAGCGTATGGATCTGCTTGCGCTATAGCAAACAGCTATCGCTCTACCCCGCCCTCGAGGCCCGTCTGGCGCTGATGGCCACCAACGAGCGTTACGCCGCCGAGCTGCAAACCCTGCAAGAAAGCATGCTGCTCCACGTCGAAAGCGAAACGCCGCAACCGGAAATGCAGACCATGGAAATGCTCCAAAAATTACTAAAGAACAGACCTAATCTGCGCCCCGGCGACACCCAAGAAGCCATCCACGAGGCACTCAGCGATGCTGCACGTGCTGCAGGAAAAGACATCGACGAAATCGAAGAACAAATCCACGCTACCGTCGACGCCGCCCGTAAAGGAGCCGACATTCTGCTTCCCACGTTTGCTGCCACCCATAGTCATCTTCCTTTTTTCCGCACCGTGGCCCACTGGTTTGCTCCGTTCACGGCTCACCATTCTGCTATTCCCGCTTCCTCCAGAGAAACAGCCGCACGCCTGCACCCCCTTTTGGAAAATAGTGCCCTTTGCGACGCCGACAAATATGTATTCTGTCTTATGTTGTCGCAAATGCCAGCCGAAGCCTTTGCCTCTCTCGACGATGACGCGCTGCGTGCTGCCATGCCCGACGAATACAACACAGGGCTTTCCGGCCTCAACGCTTACGTGATGCAGACACACCGTTTCTTTCTACTCCACGGCGCAGCTCCCAAGCCCTCTCCGTTCGACTCCGAACAGCTCATTGTAGAACAATGCCCTCTATTCTCCCCCCTGCTATCGCCCGAATCGTTGTTGCAATCGGCTCACGCGGCCCTTCGTCGCCATCTGCCAGAAACCGCACTATCCGCTTTGCTCCACCTGCCCGCCCACCAATTAGACGAGCAGATATACCTCTCCATTGGCCACTGCCACCGCGCTTTAGGCCACTACGATGATGCCGCCGAAGCCTATCGCCGCGCTTTGCTCCACAGCGAAGAGAGCCATTTAGGCGAAGCCGAGCAAGCCCTGGCTGCTTGTTTACGTGCAGCGGGGCGCCACGAAGAAGCCCTCACCAACTATCGCCATGCCCTGCTTGATGAGCACCTTTCTCAGCAAAACCGTGCCCGCTTGCTCCATGGCGCAGCCGAATGCCTGTTACAGAGCAATGCTCCAGCCGAAGCGCTAAGCCTTCTTTTTGAGGCCCACTACCTCTGTCCTGATAGCCATGTTATTCTGCGCGCCCTTGCTTGGAGTGCTATGATGGCCGACCGCCTCGACGTAGCCCGTCAGCAATACGCAGTCTTGCTTGAACTACCCCATGCCACGCCTGCCGACCTGCTCAACGCCGGCCACGCAGCCTGGCTCAGCCAACAGCCCGCAGAGGCCGCCGCGCTCTACCGCCAAGCGTGTAGCGAAAAGGCTGACGCCACTCCCTTCGAAGCCGACGCGCCTCTGCTGCGGAAAAAAGGAAAGACCGAAGAAGACCTCCGCCTTATGGCTGAAATCATAGAGCGATTTTTCTAGAGAGAAGCTCTGCATGCCGAAGAAACAACCCTTAAAAAGTGTGTCCGCAACGCTCACTCGGAGCATTGCGGACACTTTTACTTTATATTTCTCCAAACCTCTTTGGTTCGGAGATTTTCAAGCGTGCTTTTACTTCACCAGCACTTTCTTCGTTTCCTTACCTGCGCGTACCACATAAACACCCTTGGGCAAACGGAGCGGTTCGCCATTGTAGTTCGGAATTTGCTGCACCAGTTTTCCGTTAGTGGTGTAGACACTTACGTTCTTGCCTACAATGGTTTCCACATTTTCTATGCCGGTAGCATCAAATTCTTCTATCAAAGAGAAGTTCGTCCAAACGTCGGCCGAGCGATAGATACCTGCGGAACCAATGGGCACATACAGAGTGGCATCGTAGTTTGAGAAAGTATTATCAAAAGCTGTAGGCGGAATTTCTCCCAGCATCTTAATCGTATCTAATTTGTCACATCCCCCAAAGCCACCTTCACCAATAGCAGTAACTGAATTGCCCATCACAACACTTTGCAATTCAGAGCATCCATAAAATGCATATGTTCCTATGCTCTCAACTGAATGGGGAATAAAAATATTTTTCAGACTGCTACAGCGATTCACTGCATAATCTCCTATGCTCGTAACCGAATTGGGAATAACAAGATTAGTTAGGTTGCTACAGCCATAAACAACGGCTTTTCCAATACTCGTAATAGAGTTAGGAAGAACTAAGCGAGACAAACCACTACATCCGTAAAATGCATAATCTCCTATGCTCGTAACTGAATTGGGAATCTCAAGACTGGTCAGATCACTACAATCTTCAAATGCAGATGCTCCTATACTCGTAACAGAATTGGGAATTTCAATACTGATCAAACCACTACAATCATAAAATGCAGATTCTCCTATACTCGTAACAGAATTGGGAATGAAAGTTTCCTTGCAGCCAGCAATCAAAGTGTTGGTAGCCGTCTCTACGATAGCATTGCAATCCTCGCGTGAATCGTAGACCGGATTTTTTGTTGCTACCACAATGCTCGTTAAACCACAACCACCAAATGCAGATCTTCCTATGCTCTCAACTGAATTGCCCATCACCACACTTTGCAATTCAGAGCATCCATAAAATGCATATTTTCCTATGCTCTCAACTGAATGGGGAATAAAAATATTTTTCAGACTGCTACAGCGATTCACTGCATAATCTCCTATACTCGTAACCGAATTGGGAATTACAATACTGGTCAAATCACTACAACCTTCAAATGCAGATGTTCCTATGCTCGTAACTGAATTGGGAATGAAAGTTTCCTTGCAACCCTGCACCAACGTATTATTAACTGTCTCTATTATGGCATTACAATTCTCGCGTGAATCGTAGACCGAATTATCTGTTGCTACCACAATGCACGTTAAACCACAACCACCAAACGCACCTTCTCCTATACTCGTAACTGAATTGGGAATTTCAATACTGGTCAGACCACTACATCCATAAAATGCAGCTGTTCCTATGCTCTCAACTGAATTGGGAATAAAAATATTTTTCAGACTGCTACAGCGATTCATTGCAGATGTTCCTATGCTCGTAACTGAATTGGGAATTTCAATACTGGTCAGACCACTACAATTGGCAAATGCAGATCTTCCTATGCTCGTAACTGAATTGGGAATTTCAATACTGGTCAGACCACTACAACCATAAAATGCAGCTGTTCCTATACTCGTAACTGAATTGGAAATTTTTATACTCGTTGCGCCTTCAAAAAATGCAAATGCACCCTCTCCTACATTTGTTACCCCCTTGGCAATACGAATTGAAGAGATTAATCCACCTAGATCCTTCCAAGGTCGACGCCCAATCGTATTTTCATCCGCCATGTAATCTTCCATTTCTCCACTACCGTGAATCAGCAACTCGCCTGTTTGATCCAGCTGCCAGATAACGTTATCGCCGCCATTCTTGCCACAAGTTCCTCCCGAAACAACATATTTTTCGGTGATAACGAACTGGTCGTTATCAACACCATAGATGTATTGGTTGTCGAGCAATGCAATGAAGAAGGTGAATACACCATTGGCTACATCGTAAGTAGAAGGATGCTCGCCGCAGTAGCCGTAAGAGTCGATAGCGAAGATGTTACCGGCTTGTCCGGCGAGGCCAACGGGTGACTGTTTAACGGTGATGAGACCGGTTATGTTGTCTACAGAGAATACCATCTCTGAATTGTTGGCCCAAGGACTAATCTTGTACTTGTTAAAATTCTTAGAGCTTCTGTAGAGAGTAGACTCGTACTTGGCAGCAGGCAGGTTGGCACCCAACATGTTCTCAAATGTGTGGTTGAACCGGTCGAGGTGTACATAATTGGTCGCTCCGTGAATATACGTACCAACTGCATACGCCTCCCAAGTTTCCTCCTCGCTATCAGCCTTCACTCCCTTATCTTTAACCTGCAGTTGATTAAATTCTGTGCTGAGCGTCAATGTTGCCCGGTCTCCAACCTTATGAACCTTGGCGGGATTTACTTGGGCCACGGCAGCACTCCAAGAAGCCAGGAGCAAGACGCAAATTGTAAGTAAAGTTTTTTTCATAATCTCAATCATAAAATAAAGGGGCGCAAACCATTCTTTTTTGCTTGTCCCTGCCCTGGTTACCGCCAAGTGACCTACACATCAACAAGCAACGAATGGCCCACGCCTTTGCAGCGCGAACCTTCGGTCTGCTTGTTCTAGATGTGTGAATATTGGCGGTATTCGGGAAGGAAGAACAAAAGCCTACAGCTCAACTACGTTTTTATATTTAATTGACTATGGAATGGAGATACGCCCGTGGTTGTTAATTGTTTCCTCGGCAGCATCTTTCCGCTGCCTGTCACAACACTGAGGGATGCCACAGCGTTTGCGGACTTACTCCCCGGGCTTTCCTTTTCTGTCTTCCTGTATTCGGACCTCCTTTTCTAAATAGGTTTCTAATCGAGTTAATTTATCTTAAGGGCAAAGGTATTGTTTTTTCTGACAAGGACAAAGACTTCGCTGCAGAAAATGTGAGGCGAACAGACCGAACCATTATAGAGGAGAAAACCGAGTATCAAAAAAACGTCTTTCTCGGCCCAAAATTTCAGTATACATTTCCTGCCATTTCTTAGATAGGTTCTAGGAAAACTTAGTAAACTACAAATTTTTCTTAGTAAACTCCGAGTTTTTCCTAGAAGTTTACTAAGAAATGGCCCAAAACACCTATTGAAAATCAGGAGGTTACAAATGTTATTTCCTAATCCATACCCCCTAACCCTAAACTACCTGATTTATCCCCTACATCACCCCCGTTTTCTTAGTAGTTACTTTCGCGTTCTTAGTAGTTACCGAAATTTTCCTAGTAGTTACCGAAATTCACCTAGCTTTTACCGAAGAAACGGCCGAAAATGGCCCTTGATTTTCAGGTGATTATAAAAGCTGTTTTTGGCGTAGAAGTCCACCCCACCCCAAGCGCTCCATTCCACAAGTTCCCACCCATTTTCTCTACGAGCAAGACCGCCAATCGGCCATACGCTCTTTGAAAATACTATGGAGCTATGCCCTTTAGCAACAGACTGAAAGCCGGAAATATTTTTTGTCTTTTATTAAGGAAAAATAGACATGTATTTTTTGCCGCTTCGTTTCTTTTTATGTACATTTGACCCCAAGAAAAACAACACGCCCTAAATCTCTCCGCCATGAGCGATGCCATTTTGCCCACATTGTTTCCGGCCTGCTTCGTAGACATCCCTTCTTCAAGCAAAGCCAGCCGTAGCGCCTCTTTCTTTTTGGCGGCGGAGGAATATGTGGCTAAGCATTTCCCGGCGGGGTGCTACTTTTTCTTATGGCAAACCCGCCCCACGGTGGTAGTGGGCAGAAATCAGGCCATTGAGCAAGAGGTGAACGTGGAGTTCTGTCGGGAGCAAGGCATTGAGATTGTGCGGAGAAAAAGCGGCGGTGGCTGCATCTACTCTGATGCGAACAACGTGATGCTCAGCCTGGTCACTCCTGCCGGAAGTGTAGAACCCATTTTCCGAGCATACGCAGAGCGCATAGCCCATGCGCTGACGGCATTGGGAGCTAAGGCCGAGGTGTCAGGACGCAACGATATTGTGCTGGCCGACGGGCGCAAGGTCTGCGGCAATGCCTTCTATCATCTACCGGAGCGTAACATCGTGCACGGCACGATGCTCTACGACGTAGATGTGGAGACAATGGTCCGCGCCATCACGCCGTCTTCGGACAAACTGAAGATGAAGGGAACGGAGAGTGTGCGCTCAAGAGTAGGTTCGCTGAAGGTATATATAAATATGTGTATCGAGCAGCTGCAAACGGCGCTGCGCGCTGCGCTCTGCGACAGGGTGGTGCAGCTTTCTGAGGACGATCTTCGCAGAGTGGAGGAAATAGAAGATACTTATCGCCGCACCGACTTCCTGCACAAGCAGTCCGGAAAGGGTGCGTTCCAAAACGAGCTATACATCGATGGCTGTGGTTCCGTGAGGCTGACGATAACGCTGAAGGATAGCCTCATCAAGGAGGTGGCGCTCAGCGGCGATTTTTTCGAGGTGGGCGATGCTCACAAAGCTTTTCAGGAAGCATTGGAGGGCACGGAGTGGAATCCGGCAGCCATCCGAAACGCTATCTTGACCTATCATCCGGAGAAGGAAGTGCGCGGCCTGACAGAGAAACACCTGTGGCAACTATTCGATTTTATATAAGAACCATTAACTCTTAAATCTATCAATATGGCAGATAAAAAAACTTGCCTCTACGAGAGGCACATTGCCCTCGGCGCCAAGATGGTTTCATTTGGCGGTTTCGAGATGCCCATCCAATATACAGACATTGCCGACGAGCATCGTGCGGTGCGCGAAGCCTGTGGTGTTTTCGACGTGAGCCACATGGGCGAAATCCTGGTGAGCGGCGCTGAGGCCGAAGCCTACGTGCAGCACATCTTCACCAACGACGTGGCCGGCGCTCCGGTGGGCAAAATCTATTACGGCATGATGCTCCATGAGAATGGTGGCACGGTAGACGACCTCTTGGTTTACAAGTTGGCAGAAGGCGAAGGTTTCCTGCTCGTGGTCAATGCTGCCAATATCGAGAAGGACTTTGAATGGCTCTGCGAGCAGGCTAAGGCTTTCCCGGGAGCCAAAGTGGAGAACCTCAGCGAACAGTACGGACAGATAGCCGTGCAAGGACCTAAAGCAGAATGGGTGACGGAGAACGTGCTGGGCCTGCCTTGCAGCGAACTGGCTTTCTACACTTTCAAGACCATCGAGGCTGAAGGCGAAACGCTCATCGTGAGCCGCACCGGCTATACCGGCGAAGACGGATTTGAAATCTATGGCAGCCCGGCATACATCCAAGCAGCATGGGACAAACTCATCGAAAGCAAAGAGGCTAAGCCTTGTGCCCTCGGTTGCAGAGACACCTTGCGTTTTGAGGTGGGCCTGCCGCTCTATGGCGATGAACTTTCCGACGAGATTACACCGCTGGAAGCCGGACTGGGTATGTTCGTAAAACTGGACAAGGCCGACTTCGTAGGTAAGGCCGCACTGGCCAAACAGAAGGAAGAAGGACTGCGCCGCAAGATTGTGGGCATCGAACTCTCTGGCCGCGCCATCCCCCGACATGGTTATGAAGTGGTGTGCGATGAGAAGGTAATAGGCGAAGTGACCACAGGCTACTGCTCTATCTCTACCGGAAAAAGCGTATGCATGGCGATGGTAGACATTGACTATGCAAAATTGGGCACTCCACTCCAAGTGCGCATCCACCGCAAGCTTCAAGAAGGCGTGGTAACCAAAAAACGTTTCTACGAAAAGAATTATAAAAAATAAACCCCTTAAATAAATACTTTATCATTATGGCAAAATTAGAAGCAGGCCTCTTTTACAGCGAGAGCCATGAATATGTGAGAATCGAAGGCGAATACGGCTACGTAGGTATTACCGACTACGCTCAGGAGCAGCTAGGCAATGTGGTGTATGTTGACATGCCCGAGGTAGGCGACGAGGTAACAGCCGGCGAAGAGTTTGGCGCAGTGGAAAGTGTGAAAGCTGCCAGCGACCTTATCTCTCCCGTGAGCGGAGAGGTGGTTGAAATCAACGAAGCCTTGGAAGACGAGCCCGAACTCGTGAACCAGGATGCCTTCCAAAACTGGATTATGAAAGTAAAACTTGCCGACCCATCGGAAACCGACAACCTGATGGACGCACAAGCCTACGAACAAACTTGTCACTAACAAAAAAATCAAGCACTCCCCTCGGCCTATCACCCAAAGAAAAGCCAAGGGGAGTATGCTTTCAGAAAAAACCTGTTTACCATGAGCACACACCACAACTATAAATACTTCCCCCACACAGAAGAGGAAATCAAAGAGATGCTCAACGTGGTGGGAGTGGGTTCTCTCGACGAACTTTACTCGGAAGTGGCCGAGGAACTAAAACTGAAGGGGGAACTGAACATCCCCTCTGCTAAATCGGAACTGGAAATCAGAGAAATCTTCCAGCAACTGGGCAACAAGAATAAGCGTTTGGTCTGCTTTGCCGGCGCCGGCGCTTACGACCACTACACACCGGCCGTTGTGCCCTACATCGCTTCACGCTCTGAGTTTCTCACTTCCTATACACCCTATCAAGCCGAAATATCACAAGGCACTTTGCAATACATTTTTGAATACCAAACCCTCATGGCCGAACTGACGGGCATGGACATTTCCAATGCCAGCATGTATGACGGCGCTACTGCCACCGCCGAAGCCATGATGATGATGGTAGCCTCTGCTAAGAAGAAAAACAAAGTGCTGATTTCTGCCACCATGCAACCCCACATCACCGAGGTGGTAGAGACTTATGCAAAATACCATGGCATCGACTTGGCAAAAGTACCCGAGGCAGACGGTGAAACAGACAAGGCCGCCCTCTTCAGTATGTTGGAGGAGGACGACGTAGCCGGCGTTCTTTTGCAACAGCCTAACTACTACGGCATCGTAGAAGACTTCAGTGGGGTGGCAGATAAATGCCACGAGCACAAAGCGTTGTTAGCCATCAACAGTATGGCCTCCGCCTTGGCCGTACTGAAGAGCCCCGGAGAATGGGGAGCCGACATCGCATGCGGCGATGCTCAGTCGTTAGGCCTGCCACTTAGCTACGGCGGTCCTTATATTGGCTATCTCTGCACCAAGCAAGCCTTGGTACGCAAAATGCCCGGACGCTTAGTCGGCGGCACTACCGACGCCAACGGCGTACGCTGCTTCGTGCTGACTATGCAAGCTCGCGAGCAACACATCCGCAGAGAAAAAGCTACCTCTAACATCTGTACAGCACAAGGAGTTATGTGTCTTTACGTGGCAGCCTACCTGTCGCTGATGGGACCTAAAGGAATGCAAGAGGTCAACGAACTATCCTACAAGGGAAGCCACTATCTCCATCAACTTCTCTTGGAGAGCGGTAAGTTTGAGACCGTGTTTGACAAACCCTTCTTAAATGAGTTCTGCCTACGCTACAAAGGCGATGTCGAAGCTATGAGAAAGCATTGTGCAGAGCATGGCTACTTAGCCGGAGCTCCGGTAGAAGGAAGCGACAACAGGGTATTGTTTGCCGTTACCGAAAAACAGACCATGGCAGACATCCAGCGCCTGGCAGAACTTATCAAAGCAATCTAAGACTAACCGCAAATCCATTTCCCCATCATGAACAACACATATTATGGGAAGTTAATATTTGAACTTTCTAAGTCGGGACGCATAGGCTACTCGCTCCCCGAAAACCATATTACCGGCTACTCCCTTTCTGAGCTACCCGAAAATCTCAAGAGGTCTGAAAAAGCCAACCTGCCCGAGGTGGACGAACTAACTGTTTGCCGCCACTACACCAATATGAGCAACAACAACTTCGGCGTTGATACAGGTTTCTATCCTTTGGGAAGCTGTACAATGAAGTACAATCCCAAAATCAACGAGGAGGTGGCCAATCTTCCGGCCTTTAGTGCTCTCCACCCGCTTCAACCGGAGAAGACTGTGCAAGGCGCATTGGAATTATATTATAATGTACAGAAGACTCTCTCTGAGATTGCCGGGCTCGAAGCCTTTACGCTCAACCCCTTTGCCGGCGCTCACGGAGAACTTACCGGCTTGATGATTATCCGCAACTACCATCTACAGCGTGGAGATAGCAAGCGCACCAAAATCATCGTACCCGATTCGGCTCACGGCACCAATCCTGCATCTGCAGCTGTTTGTGGTCTGCAAATTGTAGAGGTGAAGAGCACAGCCAATGGCACTGTCGACGTAGAAGACCTTAAGCCTCTTCTGGGCGATGACATTGCCGGCATGATGATGACCAACCCCAACACACTGGGTATTTTTGAAAAAGAAATTCCGGCCATTGCCCAACTTGTACACGACTGCGGCGGCCTGATGTACTACGACGGAGCGAACCTCAACCCGATGCTCGGCGTATGTCGACCCGGCGACATGGGTTTCGATGTGATGCACATCAACCTTCACAAGACCTTCTCCACCCCTCACGGCGGTGGCGGCCCTGGTGCCGGTCCTGTAGGTGTACGCAAAGGCCTTGAAGAGTTCTTACCCAATCCCCAAGTGGTAAACAACAATGGTACGTTCTCTCTCTGTCACAATGAGAAAGCCCTCGGTGCTGTATCTTCGTTCTTGGGCAACTACGGCATTTTGCTCCGCGCCTACGCCTATCTCCTTTCTTTGGGTAAAGAACACATACCCATGGCAGGAAAACTCTCAGTACTGAATGCCAACTACATTAAGGAGTCATTAAAGGACTACTACAAATTGCCCATCGACGGTCTCTGTAAGCACGAGTTTGTGTTCGACGGACTGAAAGAAGAATATGGCGGTGACCATCACGAACCCGGCCACGTCACCACCCTCGATGTTGCCAAGCGCCTCCTCGATTATGGTTTCCATGCGCCCACTATCTACTTCCCGCTCCTCTTCCACGAGGCCATGATGATAGAGCCTACCGAGACTGAGAGCAAGGAGACCTTGGATGAATTTATAGCCGTCATGAAAGAAATAGCACTCGAGGCTCGCGATGACAGAGATATGCTCAAAACCGCGCCCCACCATACACCGGTGAGCCGTCCTGACGACGTTAAGGCTGTCAAAGAGCCGAAGTTCACCTTCAAAGACTACCAATAGATTATGGAGACCGACATCATTATCATCGGCGCCGGCCCCGGAGGCTATGAAGTAGCCGTGCGTGCCGCAAAGCAAGGCCGACGCGTAGTACTTATAGAAAAACGCGCCGTAGGCGGTACCTGTCTCAATGAAGGCTGTATCCCGACAAAGTGTCTTTGCCACAGCGCCGAAGTGCTTGAGCAGATTAGCGAAGGCCCTTCGCTCGGCATCACCTGCGAAAGTGTCGCCTTCGACCTACGCCAAGCCATCGCCCGTAAGGACGAAGTGGTGGGCCGCCTCAGTTCCGGCATTGATATGCTGCTGCGCCACCCCAATATTTCTGTGGTGCAGGGTAGCGCACGCTTTGTGGATGGCCATACCGTCGCTGTAGCAGCTCCCGATGGTGGCTCAGCCGAAGAAACACTATATACCGCCCCGCATATCATCATTGCCACAGGCTCTGTCACCAAGCGTCTCCCCATTCCCGGAGCCGACAGCGCCGGCGTAGTCACCTCCACCGAGATGCTTCGCCTGGAGCAACTGCCACAAAGGCTATGTGTGATTGGCGGAGGTGTTATCGGTCTGGAATTTGCTTCGATCTTCCGCTCCTTCGGTAGCGAAGTCACCGTGGTGGAATATTGCAAGGAAGTGCTTCCACAGTTTGACAAAGACATTGCCAAACGTCTGCGCACTGCGTTGAAGAAGCGCGGCATCGTCTTCCACACGGGTGCAGCCGTAACGGCCATCGAGCATTTAGAAAGCGGTGCAAGCCTTGTTTCCTACGAAGAAAAAGGCCGCACGGAGAGCCTTGAGGCCGACCTCGTACTGATGGCGGTGGGCCGTGCCCCCTATTTTGAAGGCCTCGGCCTTTCTGAAGTGGGCATCAACCATACCCCACGCGGCATTGTGGTGGATGAGAACATGCAGACCAGCGTGCCCGGAGTATATGCCGTAGGCGACGTAAACGGCTTGTGTCAGTTGGCCCATGCTGCTACGTTCCAGAGTTACCGCGCCCTTGACCACATCATGGAGCGTCCCTCTCCCACTCGTCTCGACATTGTCCCGGCCGTGGTCTTCACTTCGCCCGAAGCCGCCACCGTGGGACTCAGCGAAGAAGCCCTTACGGCTCAAGGCATTGCCTACACCACCCACAAGTCGTTCTATCGTGCCAACGGCCGTGCCCTTACAGCCGGAGCTGAAGAAGGTCTTGTGAAACTCCTGGCCGACCCTAACGATGGCCGCATCCTTGGTGCACACATTCTCGGGGCTCATGCAGCCGAACTGATACACGAGGTCAGCCAATTGATGAACGTAGACGGCACGCTCAGCCAAATCAGCCACAGCGTGCATGCTCATCCGTCCATGAGCGAACTGATACTCGGTGCAGCAGGAGAGTAACAATCCTTTGACCATTATCTTTTAAGCAACAGCGGTCCACTAGGAATATCCTCCGTGGACCGCTGTTTTTATCTATCCGTCCCAAAGGCTTTTCCACCCATCAGGAGTTCCCCTTTTGGATAGCCCAAAATGCTATTTGTAAGTTATTGAAAATCAAGAATCATTTTCAGCCATTTCTTAGGTAAAAGCTAGGTAAAACTAGTAGTTACCGAAATTTTCCTAGTAGTTACCTAAGTTTTCCTAAGTAAAGACTAAGATTTCATACCTCAGCCATGCCATTTTTTCGGACACCAGGAAACTCTCGGAAGTAAAGCCTAAGGGATAGAAAAAACGTATCGCAGTCGGATAATCCTGACAGCGATACGTCTATCTATTCCTATGATCTACTTACCTTATAATCTATGCCTGTTTACACCAACCACCTACTCCAAAGCACTGCCATCGAACTGGAAGGGTAAAAGTTGGGCCACGCTTTCTATGATGTAGCAAGCCTTAGCGCCGTAGAGAACTACCCTAACAGGTCTAGAAAAACGGTTTTCCACTTCGAGCAACACCTGTCGACAAGCTCCGCAAGGCGTGATAGGCATATCGGTAAAGACACCCTCATGCGGAGATGCTGCGATGGCAATACTAAGAACCGGTATGTCGGGATGGGCGGCATTGGCATAAAACATGGCGCAACGCTCGGCACACGTGCCCGAGGGATAAGCAGCATTCTCTTGATTACTGCCACACACCACTTCGCCATTTTCAAGCGCTACTGCTGCGCCTACATGGAAATGTGAATAGGGTGCATAGGCCGTTTGCGTGGCGGCTTTAGCTTGCTCCACCAAACTGCGATCGGCCTCGGAGAGTTCGTCCTCACAAAGCATCGTATAAGAGATGCTCAATATTTTATGTTCCATAGAAGTTTCTTTTACTGGGTCTGTGAATAATCTGTATTGCAAAAATACAGATTTAAGTTTAATAACCCCTCTCCCATCCCTTTATTTTGTTGCGCCTCAGTTAGAAAGTTTGGTTACTTGAGAAGTAACCTCAGGTTACACGGCTTGTAACTCTTGGTTACATGAGAAGTAACCAGCGGTTACAAGCCGTGTAACCAAGTCTATGAATTGAGGGGACAAACCAAGGCGCCTTGTTCGCGGACATTATAAACAGGAAGACCAAGAGCTGCGGCCCATTCTGAATAGCGTTTGGCACGGGCATAATGCAGGGTAGCATCCAGAACAACCTGCTGCGGTTCATAGTAAAGAAGCAACTGAGAGAGGCTGAAAAAATCTTTACCGGAAAGCAAAAGATAGTCTACCGGCAGCGGTTGCTCAGGGGGAGATTTAGACAAACCAATGGCGGGAATTGCCACCCGCTTGCCTCCAAAAGAAAGAACGCCACCCACGAAAGCCACATTCCGTCGTTGCTCTGAAGCAGTAAGCCACCGAGGCGCTGCCATGTGCTTTTTCTCCCAAAACGTCTTACGCACATATTGCAAAGCGGTATCGCAAGCGGCAGAGTCGGGAGTAAAGATATAGGATTCTTTGGCTGAGACAATACAATGGACAGCTGTGGCTGAGCGAAGATGATAGAACACCAAGCAAGGACTGACACGGCTCGGACCATTCACCACAATCGTATAGCAACCCAAAGAAAGGAGGGCTGCGCAGATAAGATAAAACGGTTTGGCGCGGCGAGAGAAATAATAGGCTGCTACAGAAAATATCAAAACGTAGAGCAATAGCACCTGCCACTCATCAAGATAAATCTTACACACGGCAGCGGGCCACGAAGCCACTTGCTGCAAAACCACTTCCATGGCTGTCAGCGTATAGTCTAACACTGCGGCAAGAAGTCCACGCAGGAAAGGGAGGAGGAAAAAGAGAAGTGCTCCGGACAACACCAAATAGGCCATCGGCACCACTACCAAATTTACCAAAAGACCATAGAGCGGAAATACCTGGAAATAATGGGCCACCAAAGGGGCTGTGCCAATTTGCGCACACAGCGAGACCGTAAACATGGCATAGACCCAACGCAACGGACGATGCGAGGCTACCCAACAGGGGATGGGGAAACGCGGCACGAAAAGGAGGATGAAGAGCACAGAGAGGCAAGAGAGCTGGAAGCCCACATCAAAGAGTGTCTGCGGGTTTGACAACAGCAAGACAAAAGCAGCCAGCGCCAAATTATTAACCGACAGAGAGTCGCGCCGCAAACAACCGGCCAACTGCATCACGGAGAACATTACAGCAGCCCTAATCAGCGAAATGGGAGAGCCGGCCAAAAGTACAAACATCCACAAGCCCAATACCCCCAACAGGCTGAATGTCAAATAAAGCATACGCCGCCGACAAAGGCTAAGCACCAAAATCTGATAGAGGGAAAAAAGAATGCCCAAATGCAATCCGGAAAGAGCCAAGACATGGCTCACACCTCCCTGGGAAAAGAGTTCACGCGTGGAGCTATCAAGCTGAGTTTTATCGCCCAAAGTCAAAGCGGACAAGACAGCTAATGTGCGCCCCTGAAAATAATCTGCATACTCATCTACCAACTCTTCTCGCAAACGCAACATGCGTAGCGGCAGGGAGAGATGGCCCGGAGAAGAGGAACATTGCCAATTGGGACCGGCACAATAAGCTACACCATCAATGCCACAACGACGCAGCCAACGGACATAGTTGAACTCCTCGGGATTACCATAATTCTTAGGATGAGAGATGCGAGCCTTAAATAAAATCACATCGCCGGGCTGTAAAGCAGCTATGCGAGAGCCCTCCAAAGCCAGTCGCACTTTCCTACCACTATGTTCCCCACCCTGCAGCTTTACTACAGACTGCGCCACACGACCATTATGAGATATAGGTTCTACCAGTTGTGCCCGATAAGCCTGAGCTGTATCCGACCAATTCACCACCTCGCCATGACGCGTGGCAAGCAACAACAAGCAGCCAAGCAAGCCTGCAAGCAGATTTGTTAAGCACAAAAAGAGAAAGCCTCTTAGCAAGATTCTAGGTCTGCGAAACTCGCAGAAGGCTAAATAGGCAATAAGGACTAAAGCTAAAACGGCTATCGGCAAACAATAGGCTGCAAGAGAACTATAGACATTCTCACCCAACCATATGCCCAACATAAATGGCAAAAGAAGCCTCAACAGAGGATGGTCTGAGAGCAACCTATTGAAGGGAGAGGACTTAAGGGGAGGTTCTGAATAGCCCATAGACCTAAGAGATATAAGAGAATGTAGCCTGCTACAGTAAAAAATAAGCTACGGTAAAGATATACTATTGGTCTGAATTTTCTACATAGCCTTGATACTTCTCCGGCAAGGCTTGCATAATGGTCTCATAGCTCTCAGTCATAGCACGGCGAACATAGTCGGGCTCGCCGGGAATAGGCTCTATCGGCCGATGAATGACAAGCTGCATGGGATGGCGATTCACAAAATCAAAACCGGCCATACGAGTCAGCACATCAAAAGAGCCGTTGATGGTAATAGGTACAACGGGAAGTTGTATCTCATCGGCTAATTGAAAGGCCCCTTTTCTAAAAATTCCCATATGCCCTGTAAAAGTCCGCGAGCCTTCCGGGAACACCACCAAGGAGGTTCCACCTCGCAATATGGCACGGGCCTTGTCAATGGTTTCCTGTATTTTCTTTGGACCAGATTTGTCTACAAAAATATGATTAGCCTTTTCACAGGCATAGCCTATCAACGGCATCTTACGCAAAGATTTCTTCATCATCCATTTGAAGTTACGTCCTAAGAAACCATAGACAAGAAAAATGTCCATAGGCCCTTGATGGTTGGCCACAAAGACATAACTCTGCCCTTTCTCCAAATGCTCTTTGCCCTTTACCTCTACCGGCAACAAAAGAATTTTACAAATCAACCACGACCAACACTTACCTGGATAATATCCCCAGAAATGCGCGTTGCCTAACAAGCCTCCCACACTGGTAAAAAGAGCGGTCAAGATGGTTGCCACCAAAATTATGGGAAGCGCTATCACAAACTGGTATATCTTATAAACTATCATATGGCTATTATTCTTTATAAGTTCAAACTATTGTTCTACCTGGTAATCTTCAGAACGCAGGGTGATGAGATGGATTTCCGGCCAAGCCCCCAAACGGAAAGGCAACATCACCGAACCAACACCCAGACTGACCTGAAGAGTTTGTCCTTCTTCTGTATATGTTCCTCCCCACTCCGGATAGAACCATGCTGCCGGCGAAAAACTTCCTATCTTAAACTGCATGCCATGCGTGTGGCCGGAAAGCATCAACGGGATGTCTGTTTCCGGCAAAACCTTCCGACGCCAATGAGAAGGGTCATGGGAAAGTAGAATCTTAAAACAAGCGGAGGAAAGTCCCTCTTGGGCTTTTGACAAATCGCCTAACGAGGGGAACGGCGGTCGGCCATCATTTTCTACACCCAATACTGCAATACTATCATCTCCCTTGCGAATAAGCGTATGCTCATTGAGCAGAAGTTTCCACCCAATGGCTCGTTGATGCTCCTGAAGAAGGGAGACGTTGGACAAGCGTTCCTGCTCGCTGCTCCATTTATGATAAGTCATATAGTCATGGTTACCCATTACGGAGATCACACCATCGGGAGCCTGAAACGCAGAAAGTATATCTTCAAACTCCAAAAGTTCTTCGGCTTGATAGTTTACCAAGTCACCTGTAAAAACTATCAAATCAGGCTGCAAAGCATTTACTCTTTCTACTATTGTACGAACCAAAGACTGATGGCCATGTAGTGTTCCTAAGTGGAAATCGGTAAGCTGCACTATCTTATATCCATCAAAAGATTTAGGTACTGCAGCCGATTGATAAGATGACTCTCTTACGACAATGTGCTGATAGCCCAGAGTAAAACCATAGAGCAACATCGCAAAGACTACAGAGCCAAATAGAAAGACTATACGTACCAAAAAACGATGCAGTTTTTCTTTCTTACGAAGCATATACAAACAAAGCAAGCCCAAGACAATAACAGTTTCCGGAATAACCAGACAAAGAGTAGCTGTAAGCAATCGTCCCTTTAACAGAGCTGCATCTAAAGTATAGCTTTCATTGACGGCAACAACAACCAATGAGAGCAACAAAACCAAATTGGGAACACAGAACAAAAGTCTTGGGAGTAGCTTCCAGCTCTTCTTTAAGATGAGTCTGTCTATTCCCCAAACCGGAAGCAACAATAAAATAATCAGTAAGAACAATATCCTTAATATCATAACTCTGTCAAAGAATATTTGTTGCTAAATATTTTTTCATTTCTGAAATAGGGAGACCACGCCGCATAGCATAATCCAAAAACTGCTCTTCATCTATCTTTCCGATTGAAAAATGCTTAGCTGCAGGATGCGAAAACATAAAGCCACAGACAGCAGCATGGGGAATCATCATACCACTCGACGTTAGCCGCATACCGATGGCCGAAAGGTTAATGAGACGATCTAGCAAAAAGGTTAAACTCTGATCGGGTAAAGAAGGATAACCTATAGCAGGACGACGCCCTACATATTTCTCTGCAAATAATTCTTTAGGTGTAAGACTTTCCCAAGAAGCATATCCCCAATATATTTTCCTAACATCTTCGTGGAGTTTCTCGGCTGCAGCTTCGGCTAATCGGTCACAGAGTGTACGCACCAACAAATGCAGATATTCATCATCGCAATAGAGCATTTCCATGTCCTTAGACACACATGTAGCAAAAGCTCCAAAACGATGGTCACCATTAACTCCTTCCTGAGCTAAAAAGTCGGCCCAACAGAGGTGAGGTTTCCCATCTCCCACAAAATATTGCTGACGCAAAAAAGGAATACGTACCTTGTCACCAAACGACAAGGACACAACGATATCATCTCCGTCACTACAACCTTCAAAGAGTCCGAAACAAGCATGGACCTTATAAGTATCTGAATAATCAGAGATGATTTTCTTTGCATCTAGATATATAGATTCAACAGCAGGGTCTTGCGGAGTGCTACTGAAAGGAAAGCCCCAAGCATAGAAAAAATAACTCCAATTGATATAGGGGACTAAATCAAGTAAACTATAAGATAAAGCTTTTGTCATCTACAAAAAGTAACTGCCTGCCCTCTGAAATTTTCATTGGTGATACTACCATTATTATAAATGAGCGAGCCATTACAATAAGTTTTCTTAATCTTCCAAAAGAAAGTATGGCCTTCAAGAGGACTCCAATTACATTTACTCTCTATTTTATTAGGAGTTAAAGTCCAAGGACTATTAGGAGCGACAAGAACCAAATCAGCTTTATATCCTTCACGTAGATAACCTCGATTCTCTATAGAAAATAAATCAGCAGGATGGTGACACATCAACTCAACCAAACGCTCAATAGAAAGAACACCATTGTCGACCAATTCCAACATAGCCAGCAATGAATATTGAAGCATCGGAATTCCGGATACTGCAGTTACAGCCCCTCCACGTTTCTCTGACAAAGAATGGGGAGCATGGTCAGTGGCTACAGAATAAACAAGGCCAGAAGATAAAGCCTTACGTAAAGCTGTACGATCTGCATCCGTTTTTACCGAAGGATTGCATTTAATTCTTGTACCTAGACGGGAATAGTCTGCTTCTGTATATAATAAATGAGGTAAGCAAACCTCAGCGGTAATATTCGGATTCTCTGCAGAAAATAACTCTAGCTCTTTAGCTGTTGATATATGCGCCACATGAAGACGTGCGCCACAATCTTGAGCTAACTTGACCGCTAATTGAGTAGATTTATAGCAAGCCTCCTCTGAACGGATTTTACTATGATACTTTACTTCTGGGTCTTTTACACCTAACTCTTGCTGTAATTGGCGCATATTATCTGCTATAATTGCAGAATCTTCACAATGAGTTACAATAGGCAATCTTGATTGCTCAAATATTTTCTGCAATGCACTCTCCTCATCTACAAGCATCCCACCTGTTGAAGAGCCCATAAAAAGTTTAACACCACAAACTTTTCTTTTATTAAGACGTTGTAAAGTTTCTAAGTTATCACAAGTAGCCCCAAAGAAAAAACCATAGTTGACAAAACTTTTTTCTGCAGCTATACTTAGTTTTTCTTCAAAAGCAGCCTGTGTAGTTGTCTGAGGAAGAGTATTTGGCATATCCAAGTAAGTTGTAACACCACCAGCCGCAGCAGCGCGGCTCTCACTTAGAATATCTCCTTTATGAGTCAAACCAGGATCTCGGAAATGCACATGGGTATCTATCACTCCAGGGAGCAGATAGCCACCATTACCATCAACAACTTCATCAGCTGGTATTTCTAAATTCAAAGAATCTCCCACAAAAATTTCATCAATACGGTCATCATCTATCACAAGAGCTCCCTTAAAAGATTTACCCTCATTGACTATTGTCACATTCTTGATTAATACTCTTCTGTGCATAGCAATACGAAAAAATTATTTTTTCACAGAATGACGACGCTGTATATTCCCCAACATTGCATCCCACCTCAATCTCATAACTCCCCAAAAAGCTTCACTGAAAATACCACCACTCATTTTACTAGTACCCAGACGACGGTTAACAAAAATGACAGGAACCTCACCAACCTTAAAACCTAGCTTATAAGCGGTGAACTTCATTTCTATCTGAAAAGCATAACCCTTAAAACAAATCGCATCTAGATTTATAGCATCCAAGACTTCACGACGATAGCATTTAAATCCTGCAGTTGTATCACAAATTGGGAGCCCAGTAACAAAGCGCACATATTTAGAAGCAAAATAACTCATCAGCACTCTTCCCATAGGCCAATTTACAACATTCACTCCTGTAATATAACGAGAACCTATAGAAACATCATAACCTCCAGAAGAACACGCTTCATATAAGCGAGGCAAATCCTTTGGATCATGACTAAAATCGGCATCCATTTCGAACACGTAATCATATCCTTGTTCCAAAGCCCACTTAAAGCCTGCAATATATGCTGTACCTAAGCCTAATTTCCCCTTACGCTCTATCAAGTGCAAACAACTTACAAATTCTTGGGCCTGCAAACCTTTTACAATAGAAGCAGTTCCATCTGGAGAGCCATCGTCTATAATAAGAATATGAAAACCTTGCTCCAAATCAAAAACAGCTCTAATAATATTCTCTATGTTTTCTTTCTCGTTGTAAGTAGGAATTATTACAACACTATTATTCTTCCGCATTGTATAATATATATAAATGTGTATAATGAGCAAAAATATAAAGAAATATTGAATGTGATATAAGCGAGGAGCAAAAAAATAGTTAAGAAGACGATGAGACTTTATTTATTTTGCAGACGGAATAAAAGACTCATAAGTTCCATCATCAAAGAATACACGTATTTCTTTAACCTTCCGAACTGGTTTGTCAATAATATTCTCATTCAATAGATACTGATTAGCTATAGTTCTAGGAATTATAGACTCCCGTTTTCCTTTTAATATAGACTGTACAGGTTTTACCATTTGTTCCTCTTGAGAATTACCCCGAGACAAGACAGGAGAAGATGTTGCAATTTGATTAGAACCAATAGGCTCCTCAAAATTTGGAGTTGACAAATCTGCAACCGAACCTGTTTTATTTTCAGATTCCACGCAATACATATCTCCCTCACCAAACAATAACCAATTTATATTAACTTCAGGAAAAGCCCGATGGATTGCCATCACATGATTATTTGTAGGATTAGTCTTACCTGTAAATATATTAGACAAAGAGGCCGGAGCTATTTCTAATTTATTAGCAAAATCTTGCTGCGACATTTCCACACTCCTCATCAAGCTACGAATTCTTTCTTTCATTTTCTATTATAATAACAACATTAACAATGGCATTTAAAATACACTACCATAAAGAAATTTCTTAATTCTTCAGATAAACGACTCAATTTTAATTCCCGAATTAAATTTCCACAAAGATAAATATTTTTTAGACTATAAACAAATAATCTAAAATATAAATAAAAACAACTGATTTATATTTCATTTTATCAATTCATTTATCCAACCAACAAAATTTAGCACATTATCAAATATATCAATTTATAAATTCACAGCCCTTATTTTACAATAAACAAACAGTGTGATTATTTTTCACAAAATACTGGTTATCTGCAGGAAATAGCAAAACAAATATAGATAAATCACATTATTTTCTAAAGTATCTACGATTATAGAATACAAATATTACATAAAGCATATTACAAACAAAATAAAAGCACTGGTTTTTAATACATTATAATCTAAAAATAAAGTTGAATAAATCTTAGTTTACATAATTAAATATTATAATCAATATTAAAATATCATTATTTCACATACTTAAATACAGGCGGTTTTTACACCTTAAATTAAAAACAATAAATCATAAATCCATAAATACAAATTGGTAATAAAATATGAATTCCAAATATTAAATGATAATAAACCTTAACGATGGGCTGACCAACTTCATATTAGGGGTTTCTTTTGACTATTCGAAGTAAACCTTACAGATTTCCAAAGATTTTACCTACAAGAGATTCTCAGAAAGACAATTTACACATAACTAATTGAAATTCAATAAACAATATAATAAAAATTGGGATTCATTTTATCCTCAGAAAAATTCAAAACACACCCTCCAAGAGGGATTTTCTTAAGTTTTCCTAAGAAAAAAGGCCTAAGAAGACACCCAAAATACACTTTTAAGACCTATTCTAGAAGAAAATTTACATTTTTTGTTTACTTACTTCTTATTTTAGGAACATCAAATTAAGAATCTAAGACTTCAAGTAATAAAAAAAGCACAGCCAAACCTGGATGTGCTAACGAAAATAAACGCAAAGAAATTATCCAATCAAGAACGTTTCTAGAGTTGGAAGAAGATCAATGTAAAATAAAATATAAAAGTTCCTTCATTAAATCACCATCAGAAATTGCAGGATTCCCCACCCCCTTAGAACGGGCATCCGTTTTACGAATTTCGGCTATAATTTGCATAACTTTTACCCCTGAATAATTTCTCATTGCAGGCACAATTCCTCCCCTTACTCTCCATACTGTAGAACCTAACCAGTCCGCTATCCCCTCTTCTGTTTTCACCGGAGCATAATACGCCAGCATCAAATCAGAAAAGAACTTAAACAATGTAGGTAAGGTTTTTTGAATAGGATTTTCCTTTGGATTATCGTCAAAATATTTCGCAATTTGATTAACCTTTAGAACATTTTTTTGAGCCAATGCGTCCTGCAACTCAAAAATCTTAAATTCCTTACTAATACCAACATGCCGTCGAACGAGCACTGAAGTAATCTTTTTAGGTTCTTCCGAAGTTAGCAAAAGAAGTTTTTCCAGCTCTCCAACAATACGATTTAAGTCTGACCCCACAAAATCTGCTATCATTGCTGCTGCATCAGCCTCTATAGCCACCTTTTTTTTCTTCAGATAGTTTTGAATAAAGCCAGGCAACTCATAATCTCTAAGCTTAGCAGAATTATATAGCACTCCATTTTTCTCTATAAGAGACACTAATTTTTTATGTCGCTCAATAGTGCCATGCTTATAACAAAGAACCAATACCGTAGAAGGCTGAGGAGTCCCAGCATAGAATTCCAATTTCTCTATATGGTTCAAATTTTGCGCCTCTTTAACTACAACTACCTGCCGCAAAGCACCCATAGGAAATCCCTTTGCTGAATTTATAACAGTTTCGACATCCGTATCCGAGCCAAAATAAGTAAGCAGATTAAAATCTCGCTCTTCGGGTTTCAAGAGAGTGTTTATAATTAAGTCTGCCATGCGATCTATATAATAGGTTTCCTCACCCATCAAGCAATAGATAGGTTTTACATGACCATCACATAAATCTTTATATATAGACTCAAGCGTTTGCGAAGCCTTCTTCTTTGAGTTTGTATACCCTGCCATATTTTTCTTGGTTACCAATCGTATTTCAAATGGCGCACGGTCTTTCGGTCGCCTTTTATGAGTTTCATTGCTTCAATTCCTAGACGAACATGGGTTGCAGCAAAGTTCTTTGTCACCACATTATCGCTAGCCTCAGTTTTGATACCTTCTGGCACCATTGGATTATCTGAAACGAGCAAGAGAGCACCCGTTGGGATATGATTAAAAAATCCACAAGAAAAAATTGTTGCAGTTTCCATATCTACAGCCATAGCTCTTGTACTACGAAGATATTCCTTAAAACGTTCATCATGCTCCCACACACGCCGATTGGTGGTATAAACAGTACCCGTCCAATAATCACAGCCATTGTCGCGCAAGGCTGTTGACACAGCTCGCTGCAACATAAACGCCGGAAGTGCAGGAACTTCTGGTGGGAAGTAATCATTAGAGGTTCCCTCTCCACGTATTCCTGCTATAGGCAAAATATAATCTCCAAGATGCGTTTTGTCTGATATTCCTCCACACTTACCAAGAAAAAGACAAGCCTTAGGTTGTATAGAGCTAAGCAAATCCATTATCAACGCTGCATTCGGGCTACCAATGCCAAAATTTATCATCGTAATATCGCCAGCTGTTGCTACACGCATATTAGCATCAAAACCAACCACCGGCACTCCATTTTGCTCGCAGAAAATATCTACATAGTTATTAAAATTGGTAAGCAGAATCAGATCGCCAAACGAGTCTAGCGACTGCTTGGTATAGCGCTGTAGCCAATTTCCTACTATTTCTTGCTTCGTCACCATAATCTTTGTACTTTTGCATAGAGGGTATAGGCCTTGTCTGATTTTCAGACTCAGCCCATACACATTGATTTGCAAAAATAAGAAAATGATTCCATTAAATCTGCCAGCCGCCGAAATAAAAGTTGCAGAAAAAGACAGACGCACCGTCGTTTATGACTTCCTTCGGAAGCGCTACATAACTCTCACACCAGAGGAATGGGTACGTCAACACTTTACCCATTTCCTTGTCAACCACAAAGGTTATCCCTCAGCGCTCTTAGCCAATGAGATTACCATCAATATTTGTGGCAGTATGCGCCGATGCGATACCGTGCTCTACCACAAAAATGGCGGCCAACCACGTATGATTGTAGAATACAAAGCCCCACATGTAAATATCACACAGGAAGTATTCAACCAAATCTCTGCATACAACAGCATACTCCGAGCCGATTATCTGATTGTAACAAACGGACTAGCCCACTATTGTTGCCGACTGAACTACGAACAGAACAGCTGCGAATTTTTAGAAGACATTCCCAACTACGACGCTTTGTGACCCTACAGAAAAACATATAGGTTCCACATTGCTGCAGAACCTATATACATTATATATTATTAAGGAGAGTCTATTTAATCTTCCTTGGCAATCTTACGAATGCGGCGTTTGGGTTTTTCTTCCACCACCTGCTCAATTTTCACACCAGCCAATTCCGGGTCAATCATAATACGGCCACAGTATTCGCATACGATAATTTTTTTGCGCATACGCACATCGAGTTGTCTCTGAGGCGGGATTTTATTAAAGCAACCACCGCAAGCATCGCGCTGTACATAAACGATACCCAAACCATTGCGAGAGTTCTTACGGATACGCTTAAACGCAGTTAGCAAACGCGGTTCGATGCTCATCTCTACATTTTTAGCTTTTTCGCGGAGTTTTTCCTCTTCGGCCTTAGTTTCTTGCACAATTTCTTCCAGCTCAGACTTCTTTACTTCCAAATCTGCACGACGTTCTGCAAGAGTTTCATTGCCTGTAACAATTTCGTTTTGCTTTGCCTCGATGGCACGTTGCACCTCTCCGATTTTCTTATTCTGTAGCTCGATTTCCAGACTTTGGAACTCAATTTCCTTAGAGAGCATATCATACTCGCGATTGTTTTTCACATCGTTAATCTGAGTTTGATAGCGGTCCACTGCTGCTTGTGCTTCAGCTATTTTGTTTCTCTTAATACCAATTTCGGTATTCATGCTCTCAATCTCCTCGTTATATTTTGCCAAACGGTGAGTGAGGCCTTCAATTTCATCTTCCAAGTCCTGCACCTCTAAGGGGAGTTCACCTCTAAGGGTTTTAATTTTGTCAATCTCAGAGAGCATAGTCTGCAGTTGGTAAAGCGCTTTCAACTTCTGTTCTACAGACATTTCTGCGGATTCTTTTTTCATTGCCATAGTTAGTAAAAAAATGTTTTGTCTTATTTATTTTTCTTCTTGCCACATATATTTAATAGGGTTTGTCTGCACACCTGTCTTTACAATGCGAAGCATAGGACATTCTTCTGCTAAGATTTGAGCTAACAAATCAATGGTGAACTGCTCGCTCTGATAATGTCCGAGCGCACCCAACCATATTTTATTTTCCCAGCCAAAGAAATGATGATAACCTATTTCGCCTGTGAGAAAAACATCAGCCTTTTGGGCCACTGCTGCTTCTATCAAAAACTCACCAGCACCACCACAAACTGCCACTTTTCTTATTTCCCTATTAGGACCTTCGTTGTACATCAAGCATTCTACACCAAAGATCTGCGCCACACGTTCAAGAAAACTCCTTGGACTTTCTGGTTTCTGAAGATAGCCTACAATACCACTACCTCCTCTCACGCCGCCACATTCTCCCTGCGGCAGAAGAAAATCCACCTGCTGCAGGCCTAAATGCTCTGCTATTCGGTGGTTCACCCCACCCTCGGCATTATCCAGATTTGTATGTGCAGCATATATAGCCACATTGTGCTGAATGGCCAAGCGCACACAACGCTCCACCTGCGTAGTGTCGGCCAACTGTTTCACGCCGCGAAACAAAAGCGGATGATGTGCCACCACAAGGTTACACCCTTTTTCCACGGCTTCTTCTATCACAGCCTCCGTCACGTCCAGACACAATAAGACCCCTGACGTTTCCACCTCTGTTAATCCAATCTGCAAGCCGGCATTATCATAGCTCTCTTGCAGCGGCAGGGGCGCGAACCTTTCAAGGGCCTCAGCGACTTCCTTTATTTTCATATTAGAAATTTGCTTGCAAAAGTAATAAAAAAACTCTCTGCATCCAAAACTTCGGCCCCATCTTTTTACCAACTTCTCCCCTTCTTGTTGTACACATAAAAAACATGCTGCCTTCTACCACCCCATTTTTTGCTAACAGCAGTTTGCAAAACGCTGACTACTACGCAAAAAAATAAGAAAATACACTTCAAATTCTTGCATAAAATCTGCTTCTGTCTTAACTTTGCAGTAGAATTTAAGAATGAGCGGGCTTGACTGCCTAAGCAAACATCGCAACACAAAGACTACAACATATTGATTAGGTATTAAGGGATAAAAGATTTTAAGGTAAAAAGATGTTCAGAAAGAACGAGATTCTTCCGTAAGGTAAAAAGATTAGACTAAGGTAACACACTGACGAAAAGGCTCACTCAGAGAGCCGGTGGCAAGCGAAACGAGCCCGAAAGGCCCTTTCGCCCCACTAAAGAGAGGGGGCGAAAGCCCTTTTTTCATATCCGCAAGAGAAGTCCTTTACCAGAGCGAAGAAACACTAATTGCCGCACTCTTAAAAGTAGCCTTAAACCCTCTCTTATAACATCCTGATTTTCAATAGCCATTTTTGGCCATTTCTTCGGTAACTACTAGGAAAAACTAGGTAACTACTAGGAAAATTTCGGTAACTACTAAGAACGCGAAAGTAACTACTAAATTTTCTCAAGTAATAATAGCCGTTTTCCGACCCACTATTCAAGACCGATTTGTCCATTACAAAATAAAATTTTACCTTTGCTTGTCGCACTTTACTCTGCGGCCTCCTTTAGCCAATAAGAATAGAAGAGAGCGCTACATGAACCGGGAATTTTTGTTTCTGATAAAATATGGTGCCGTGGGTGTAGCCAATACGGCTATTACCATCGTCGGGTTTTTCCTGCTGCGCCAAGCCGGTGTGGGGATTGACGTCGCCAACTTTGTGGCCTATGCCGCCGGTGTGCTCAATAGCTTTTTGTGCAACAAGCTGTGGGTATTTCGCAGCCATGGTGGCCACTGGGGGCGCGAGGCGCTGCTGTTCTTGATAGGTGCGTTAGTATGCTGGGCGTTGCAGTGGCTCGTACTGCGAGGATTGCTGCTCTATCTGAGCGAGGATGTTGCATTCATCCTAGGCATGGGTTTCTACACGGCAGCCTACTATCTGTTTAATCGGTTCCTTACCTTCAAGCCCAAGGGGGCTTCCAAATAAGAAATATGTTATAACTATATATACGCTACGGCTATGAAAAAACTGTTGTCTCTTCCACCTAACGTGGTGGGTTGCTTCCACGATATCACCCATACTGCCCCGTCTGATTTTTTCTGTACCTCAGACCCGGTGAACAGCAAACTCGGTTCGGGAGGTGGAACGGCTTGGCTCCTTAAGCATTGCCATGAGAGCGAACAGCCCGAAACGGATTTCTACACATGGCTGGCTGAAGAAAAGCGCATTCTGCTCCACGCCGGAGGTCAGAGCAGGCGTCTGCCGGCATACGCTCCAAGCGGAAAGATTCTGACTCCCATTCCTGTATTTCGCTGGGCGCGAGGTCAGCGTATCGACCAGTGTTTGCTGGACCTTCAGTTGCCGCTCTACGAAGCCATCATGCAGAAAGCGCCCAAAGGGCTGCGCACGCTGATAGCCAGTGGCGACGTTTTTCTGCGTGCCACAGAACCGCTGCAGGAGATTCCTAATGCCGACGTGGTGTGCTACGGTCTTTGGGCCGACCCCGTGTTGGCTTCTCACCACGGCGTATTTATGATTAGCAGAGATTGTCCCACAGAACTGGACTTCATGCTTCAGAAACCATCGACGGAAGAACAGGCCGGACTGATGGCTACACATTTCACACTGATGGATATAGGAATTTGGCTGCTCTCAGACCGTGCGGTAGAGGCCTTAATGAAAAAATGTATGCCTCAAGAAGAAGGACAGCCGCTACGCTGCTACGACCTCTATTCGGAGTTTGGCAAGGCTCTTGGTCGCCACCCCTCTGCACCCGATGCCGACTTAGAAGGTCTTTCTGTAGCCATCCTACCACTACCGGGTGGAGAGTTTTACCACTACGGAACGGCGCCGGAGATGATAACATCTTCGACAGCTATCCAAAACCTGGTGAAGGACCAACGACTCATCATCCAGCAGAAGGTAAAACAACAGTCTTCTATCTTCACCCAAAATTCTGTCATAGCCAATGCTCCGGGAGAAAGCCAAAATGTATGGATAGAAAACTCCTACTTAGGAAAAGGGTGGCACTATAGTTCGCAGAACATCATTACCGGTGTGCCCAAAAACGATTGGGAGATTTCCCTAGCCGATGGAGTCTGCGTAGATATTGTACCCATCGGAGAGAAAAGTTATGCTGTGCGCCCTTACGGATATGAAGATGCTTTTAGAGGCGATGTTTCGGCAGCCGGGACTACCTACCTCAACCGTCCCGTCGGCGAATGGTTGGCAGCTCGCGGATTAGCGGCTGCATCGCTTGGGCGCACTGACGATTTACAGGCTGCAAATATTTTCCCGGTGGTAGAGAGTGTGGCCGAAGCCGGAAAATGGTTGGCATGGATGATTTCCGAAGAGCCAGACACAATGCTATCTGCAGAATGGTTGGCGCTAAAGAGAATTTCGGCCGACGAGATTTCCAATACTGCCAATCTCCGCCGCCTATTCCAACAGCGCGAAGAACTGCTGAACAAAAACATGCCACTCCTGGCACACAACTGGCGCAAGAGCGTCTTCTACCAAACAGACCTCAGCCACTTGGCAAAAAAATATGTTCAAGGAGGCTTGTCTCTTCCTGAGGAACTGGGAAACGATGCATCTACTATGATTCAGATACACGATGCCATGTTCCGCTCCGAAGTAAATTTATTACGCCGGGAGGCTGCTGGCGGACAGCAGGCAGGGCATGCTTTTTCTCTGCTCAGAAGCAGCCTTACGGAGAGCGCACTCAGTCACAAATGCAACCCTCAGATGACCACTTGCCACGACCAGATTGTTTGGGGACGCAGCAGTGTGCGCATCGACGTAGCCGGCGGATGGACCGACACGCCGCCATATAGTTTGCTTACCGGCGGCAATGTAGTAAATTTGGCTATTGAGCTCAACGGACAACCTCCTTTACAAATATATGTTAAGCCCTGCAGCGAACCGGTAATCATCTGCCGCTCCATTGACCTCGGCGCCATGGAACGCATTGAGACCTACGAGGAACTGAAGCAATACAACAAAGTAGGTTCTCCGTTCTCCATCCCCAAAGCAGCTTTGGCTTTAGCCGGTTTCGCCCCCGAGTTTTGCACAGAGAAATTCCGCTCACTCAACGAGCAGTTGAAAGCCTTTGGCTGCGGCATTGAAATAACCCTGCTATCAGCCATCCCGGCCGGTTCTGGTTTAGGCACAAGTAGCATTCTGGCAGCTACCGCGCTCGGAGCCATCTCTGACTTCTGCGGACTGGGCTGGGACAAAGAAACGATATGCAGTCGCACACTCGTACTTGAGCAACTGCTTACTACAGGCGGTGGCTGGCAAGACCAATACGGTGGTGTGCTCCATGGCATCAAGCTATTGCAAACCGTACCCGGCTTCAACCAAAACGCCACAGTGCGCTGGTTGCCCGAAACTCTCTTCACAGACCCGGAATACAAACGCTGCCATTTACTCTATTACACCGGCATCACCCGTACAGCTAAGCATATTTTGGCAGAAATTGTTCGCGGAATGTTCCTCAACAACTCGCGCCACCTAGGCCTGCTCGACGAGATGAAACAACACGCTCTGCAGATGTTTGAAGCCATCCAGAGAAATGACTTTGAGCTTTACGGAAAACTGCTTCGCACCACTTGGCAACAAAACAAGGCCCTTGATGCCGGCACCAATCCGCCAACCATCGAACAGATCTGCCAAGCTGTCGACGACCTTTGTCTGGGCTACAAATTACCCGGAGCCGGAGGTGGTGGATTTATGTATATGGTAGCGAAGGATGAAGAAGCCGCTTTACGTATCAGAAACTATCTCACAGCAAATCCACCAGCCCCCAATGCCCGTTTCGTAGAAATGGCCGTCTCGCAGAAAGGGCTCCAGATTAGTCGCTCATAATTATAGGATAAAGGTTAGCGCATTTTCTCTATGAAAAAAAATCTTCTCCTCAAACAAGCACTGCTCTTGCTCATTGCAGTTTTTTTCCACATCCCCTTGAAGGCAGAGAAAACACACTGCGACACGATAGCCATATTCTCCATCAACGACTTTCACAGCGCCTTCGTGCGCAACGACAGTCAAGGCATCCCCGGAGCAGCCTCTATTCTGGAAACTATTGATTCTCTCAAATCCGTATATCCTTACCATGTCGTCGTAGCCTCTGGCGATAATTTTGGCGGAAGCTATTTCAGCCAAACTACCCAAGGAGTTTTGATGCCCTATTTTTTCAATGCGCTCGGCATACGCATCTCCGCACTTGGCAATCATGAATTCGACTACGGGCAAGACTATCTCGCCAACAAATGGGCCAACACGCCACTCTGCCCCTTGGGATGGAAGCTACAATATGTTTGTGCCAATGTGCGAGACAAGAGCGGAAACATCCCGGCCTTTGCAGAGCCTTTTGTAGTGCATAGTATACAACTATCCGAAGGCCACTACGTAGACGTAGCCTTTACAGGGCTCATCACCTCTGCCACTCCATGGCAAGCCAGCGCCTCCAAGTTGAAAGGACTCAGCTTTGACGGCCGCTACAACGATGTGCTCGACAGCCTTCAAGCCCAACCCTCCTATGCACCAATGGCTGCAGCCGACATACGCATCTTGCTCACACACGTTGGGACCAACCAACTCCACGAACAACCTTTCTGGGAAGACCGCGATGCTGCCGCCATGCAACACATCAATAACAAAAAGTTCCACGGCATCCTCACAGCGCACACACACCAGAGAGTCTGCGGCCGCATCAACGAGCAAAAATATGCCGTGGCTCAAGGGGGATGGCACGGGAAATACATCAGCATATTAAAAGTGGCCTACCATCCATTAAAGCGCTGCGTCGTTTCCGTAGAGCCTGAATTATGCCCCGTCCGTCCTGCCGAAACTCTTTCTTCAAAGTCACAGCAACTGCAGAACCTTGTCGACTCGCTGCTTCTCCACACCACCACTCCCGGTGGCACTCCAATAGGCGAAGTGCTCACTACGTTGCCACGCCCCCTTCTCCACAGCCGTTCACAATTGACTCAGCAAACAGAGATGGGCACGCTCGTATGCAGTTCCTATGCTGAAGCCGTAAGAAGCGCTTTGAAACTCTCCACCACCGATGTGGTGATAGGCGTCAGCCATTTTGGAAGCATCCGCGCAGGCTTCAACAAGGGAGACATCCGTGTGCTCGATGTAGGCGAGGCCCTTCCTTTTGCCAACGCCATCAAGGTCTACAAGATGACGGGCAGCGAGTTGCTCGACCTCTTCAAATTCGGATTAAGCCATACCATTCTCGGCATCATGCAGTATGCCAATGTAGAAATAAAGAAAAACTCCGACGGAGCAGCGGAAAGCCTCGTTTACGTCACACCCCAAGGGCAGAAAATTCCCTTGACTGCCGAAGGCGTTTATCTCCTTGCAGCCGACGAATACATGACGCTCGGCGGCGACGGCTACGCTAAGAGCCTATTCCCAAGTAAGAAAGAAATCAAGGTAGAGCACCTCCCCTCCACCACCGACGCTTTTATAGCCTTCTTAAGAAACCACAAATTCTGATTCTGCCACCTTCTCGGGACACACATATATTATATATATAACAAACAGACACATCTGCCTTATGGCCCTATTTACCCTACCTCCCCAACAGAACGTATCGCCCTCCGATGCCACTCCGTTCCACAATCCCCTGCACCCTCAGCGTCGCATCTTAGCTGCCGAGTGGGCACCGCAGAGTGGCATCCAGCTCACCTGGCCTCATGCCGAGACCGACTGGGCTTATATGCTTGAAGAAGTGACCGAGTGCTACCTCCGCTTGGCTTATGAGATAGCGCTCCGACAGCCGCTCCTCATCGTAGCACCGCAACCCGAGAGCGTACAAACCCTCATTGAGCAACGACTTCCTCAGCGCGCCACGCAGCACATTCGCTACGCCGCCTGCCCCACTAACGACACCTGGGCACGCGACCACGCCTTTCTCTCCGTCGTGGGCCCCGACGGACTGGAACTGCTCGACTTCCGTTTCAACGGCTGGGGAGGAAAGTTTGAAGCCACCCTCGACAATGCCATCAACCGCCACCTCCACGCCGAAGGCCATCTCTGCGGACGCTACGTAGACTGCCTTGATTTTGAGTTGGAAGGCGGAAGCATCGAAAGCGATGGCTGCGGCACGCTGCTCTCCACCTCTCTCTGTCTGCTCAACCCCAACCGCAACCCCGCCTACAACCGACAGCAGATAAAGGCCAAGCTCTGCCACCTCCTCGGAGCCGAGCGCATCCTTTGGCTCGAGCACGGAGCCTTAGCCGGCGACGACACCGACAGTCACATCGACACCCTCGCCCGCTTAGCGCCTGACAACACCATTGTCTACACCGCGCCACCTAGCGACCCCACCGACAGCCATTACGAAGATCTCCGAGCCATGGAGGCCGAACTGCAAGCCCTGCGCACCACCGACGGAGCGCCCTATCGCCTCGTAGCGCTCCCCTTCCCAACAGCCGTCTACGACGAAGAGGGCGAGCGTCTGCCGGCCACTTATGCCAACTATCTCGTGATGAACCAGGCCGTGCTCTGCCCCACCTACGGTCAGCCCTCTCTCGACGCCCAGGCGCTTGAAGCCATCGGGCGTGCCTTTCCCGGCCGCGAAGTAGTGGGCATCGACTGCTGCGCCCTCGTTCGCCAACACGGCTCGCTCCATTGCGCCACCATGCAATACCCCCTCGGCGCTTTCCCCGATAAATAAAAGAAACAACCACCTCATATACGTAGAAACATGACACCCTCTACCACTGCTCTTCCCGACCAACTGCTCGTGGGCATCGTACAGCAAAGCTGCAGCCCCGACACAGAGGCCAACAAAGAAAAACTCGCCCAGGGCATTGCCTGCGCCGCCGCTCAGGGCGCCCAGCTGATAGTGCTCCAGGAATTGCACAACACCCCCTACTTCTGCCAGAGCGAAGACACCCGCCTCTTCGACCTTGCCGAACCCATCCCCGGCCCCTCCACCGAGTTCTACGGCGCCCTGGCCGCTCGCCACAGCGTGGTGCTCGTCACCTCCCTCTTTGAGCGCCGCGCCGCCGGCCTCTACCATAACACGGCCGTGGTGTTCGAGTGCGACGGCAGCATCGCCGGCACCTATCGCAAAATGCACATCCCCGACGACCCCGCCTACTATGAAAAATTCTACTTCACCCCCGGCGACCTCGGCTTCTGCCCCATCCAGACCAGCGTAGGGCGCCTCGGCGTGCAAGTGTGCTGGGACCAATGGTATCCCGAAGGCGCACGCCTCATGGCCCTGCAGGGAGCCGAACTCCTTATCTACCCCACCGCCATTGGCTATGAAAGCAGCGACACGCCCGAGGAGCAAGAACGCCAGCGCGAAGCTTGGACCACCGTGCAGCGCGGCCATTCCGTGGCCAACGGATTGCCCGTCGTTGCTGTAAACCGCACCGGACATGAGCCCGACCCTACCGGTCAGACTAACGGTATCACTTTCTGGGGAAGCAGCTTCGTATGCGGTCCGCAGGGCGAACTGCTCCACCGCTCTCCCGTGGATGCAGAAGAGGTAACAGTGGTGGCCATCGACCGCCGCCGCAGCGAGAACGTGCGTCGCTGGTGGCCCTTCTTGCGCGACCGTCGCATCGAATATTTCGCCCCGCTGACCCGCCGCTTCATAGATTGATGTAGCATAGGAAAAACAGCATTTATAACTATCTGATTTTCAATACCCATTTTCGGGCGTTTCTTAGGTAAAAGCTAGGTGAATTTCGGTAACTACTAAGAAAAATTTGGTAACTACTAAGAACGCGAAAGTAACTACTAAGAAAACAGCCGGAATATAGATATGTTTTATGGGACCTCTTCGTCGGAGGTCCCATTTATATTTTTCGTCCTCGGCAGCCATATCCGCTATGCCCGGTTTCTTTATTTTCTTCAGGCATAGATATGAAAAAACGCAGCTATGGATAGGGTTTATTTGAAAGATATATTGTAATTTCGCAGTCGCATCGCTCTTGCTCTCTCCTTTCGGCCCGGTTTCCAAAGGCCGCAAAGGATTTTTGTCGGCTACATAAGACAAACAGCAGTCATCAAAGAGCCAAGAGAACGGGAGCAGGCTAAGCATTTGTAATAAATTAAACAAACAGAAAGATATATGTATCGTACTCAAAATTGTGGCGAGCTGCGCATTGAGCATGTAGGTCAAAAGGTAGTTTTGGCCGGATGGGTGCAGCGTAGCCGAAAAATGGGAGGTATGACCTTTGTAGACCTCCGCGACCGCTATGGCATTACCCAGTTGGTGTTTAACGAAGAGACTAACGCTGCACTCTGCGCCGAGGCCAACAAGCTGGGCCGCGAATATGTGGTGCAGGTGGTAGGAACCGTCAGCGAGCGCTTCTCAAAGAACGAGAAGATGGCTACGGGTGACGTGGAAATCATCGTAGACGAACTGAAGGTGCTCAACGCTGCGGCTACTCCTCCGTTTACCATCGAGGAAAATACCGACGGCGGCGACGATTTGAGAATGAAATACCGCTACCTGGACCTGCGCCGTCCCAACGTGAGAGCTAATCTTGAGTTGCGCCACAAGTTTTGCTTGGCCGTTCGCCACTTCCTGGACGCTAAGGGTTTCGTAGAGGTGGAGACTCCGGTATTGGTGGGTTCCACTCCTGAGGGTGCTCGCGACTTCGTGGTACCTTCGCGCATGAACCCGGGACAGTTTTATGCCTTGCCCCAAAGTCCGCAGACGCTGAAGCAGCTGCTGATGGTGGCGGGCATGGATAGATATTTCCAGATTGTGAAGTGCTTCCGCGACGAAGACTTGCGTGCCGACCGTCAGCCGGAGTTTACCCAGATAGACTGCGAAATGAGTTTCGTAGAGCAGAACGACATCATTGAGCTGTTTGAAGAAATGACCAAGCACCTTTTCAAGGAGGTGAGAGGCTACGACCTGGGCGAGCAACCGTTCTTGCGCCTGCCTTGGAGCGAGGCGATGAGCCGCTTTGGTTCAGACAAACCCGATATGCGTTTCGGGATGGAGCTGCAAGAGGTGACAAGCGTGATGAAGGGCAGCGGCGAGTTCCCCGTATTCAACGATGCGGCCTATGTAGGCGGTATCTGCGCTGAGGGCTGCGCCGTATATACCCGCAAGCAGCTGGACGAGCTGACCAACTTTGTGAAGAGCCAGCAGATTGGCGCCAAGGGGCTGGTGTATGCTCGCGTAGGCGAAGATGGCATGGTAAAGAGCAGCGTAGATAAATTCTACAACCAGGAAACCTTGCAGCAACTGAAAGAAACAATGGGCGCAAAGGCCGGCGACTTGCTACTCCTTATGAGCGGCGAAGACCCCATGCGTGTGCGCAAACAGCTCTGCGAGTTGCGTCTGCTCATGGGCGACCGCCTCGGACTGCGCGACAAGAATAAGTTTGCCCTGCTGTGGGTGGTAGACTTCCCCATGTTCGAATGGAGCGAAGAAGAGGGCCGCCTCATGGCGATGCACCATCCTTTTACCTCACCCAAGCCAAGCGACATCAGCAAGTTAGACAGCGAACCTCAAAACGTGCTGGCCGATGCCTACGACATGGTGTGCAACGGCGTAGAAGTGGGTGGTGGCAGCATCCGTATCCACGACGCAGAACTGCAAGCTAAGATATTCGACGTGCTGGGCTTCACTCCGGAAAAGGCACAGGAGCAGTTTGGTTTCTTGATGAACGCCTTTAAGTACGGTGCACCTCCCCACGGCGGATTGGCTTACGGTCTGGACCGCTGGGTAAGTCTCTTTGCCGGACTGGATAGTATTCGCGACTGCATCGCCTTCCCGAAAAACAACTCCGGTCGTGACGTAATGCTCGATGCGCCTTCTGTCATCGACCAAAAGCAGCTCGACGAGCTCTGCCTTGACCTGCAAGAGATAGAGAAATAAACAAGCAGCTACACATTATTATATATATAACAACCCGACTATAAAAAATCGGATATGCAAAAAGGAACCATTGGAATAACGACCGAGAATATTTTTCCGGTCATCAAGAAATTCTTATATAGCGACCACGAGATATTCCTCCGCGAAATCGTATCGAACGCCGTGGACGCCACTCAGAAACTTAAAACCTATGCCTCCAAAGGCGACTTCAAAGGCGAACTTGGCGACTTGACCATACGCCTTTCTCTTGACAAAGAGGCCGGCACACTGACTATCAGCGACCGCGGCATCGGTATGACTGCCGAAGAGATTGATAAGTATATCAACCAAATAGCCTTCTCCGGCGCCAACGACTTCTTGGAAAAATACAAAGAAGACGCTAACGCCATCATCGGCCACTTCGGACTTGGTTTCTACTCCTCGTTTATGGTGTCTAAGAAGGTAGAGATTATCTCTAAGAGCTACCTCGACGGAGCACAAGCCGTGCGCTGGAGCTGCGATGGTTCACCGGAGTTTGAACTTGAAAACTGCGAGAAAGAAAGCCGCGGAACAGACATCGTGCTGCACATCGACGACGAGTGTAAAGAGTTTTTGGAGAAAGAGAAAATCAGCGGTCTCCTCAGCAAGTATTGCCGCTTCCTCCCCGTGGCCGTAGCCTTCGGCAAGAAGACTGAATGGAAAGAAGGCAAGCAGGTGGAAACAGATGAAGACAACGTGGTGAACGACACCAATCCGCTCTGGACAAAGACTCCGTCTACACTTAAAGAAGAGGACTACAAGAAATTCTATCGCGACCTCTACCCCATGAGCGACGAGCCGCTCTTCTGGATACATCTGAACGTAGACTACCCGTTCAACTTGACCGGCGTGCTCTACTTCCCGAAGATTAAAAACAATATTGAGATTCATCGCAACAAGATACAGCTCTACTGCAATCAGGTGTACGTGACAGACCAGGTGGAGAACATCGTACCCGACTTCTTGACCTTGCTTCACGGCGTCATTGACTCGCCGGACATTCCTCTCAACGTAAGCCGCAGCTATCTGCAAAGCGATGCCAACGTAAAGAAAATATCTACCTACATCACCAAGAAAGTATGCGACCGTCTGCAATCTATCTTCAAGAGCGACCGCAAAGAGTTTGAAGAAAAATGGGACGACCTAAAACTCTTCATCCACTACGGCATGCTCTCACAAGAAGATTTCTTCGACAAGGCTAAGGGCTTTGCGCTACTCAAAGACGTAGAAGGAAAACACTTCACTTACGAGGAATACAAGGAACTGATAAAGGTTACTCAGACTGACAAGAACGACAACCTTATCTACCTTTATGCCAACGATAAAGAAGGTCAATACAGCTACATCGAGACGGCTACAAACAAGGGCTACAGCGTGCTACTGATGGATGGACAATTAGATAGCCACCTGGTAGGTATGCTCGAACAGAAATTTGAAAAGAGCCGCTTCAGTCGCGTAGACGGAGATACCATAGACCGCCTCATCCAAAAGGAAAACGCACAGCAGAACAACCTCAGCGAGAGCGAAAGCCAGAACTTGGCTGCCGTGTTCAACACACAACTTCCCCAAATAGAGAAGGCTGAGTTCCACGTAGAGACAACAGCCATGGGAGAGAATGCACTGCCCATCCTCATCACACAAAGCGAGTACATGCGTCGTATGAAAGAGATGAGCCAACTGCAAGGCGGCATGTCATTCTATGGAGAAATGCCCGACATGTATAACATGGTGCTCAACGCAGACCACCACTTAATCAAGAAGGTGGTAGAAGACATTGCCGGCAATACAGAGGCAGCCCTGCAACCCATCGAAGCAGAACTAAGAGGCTTGCGAGCCCGCCGCTCAGCCATTGAGCAAACTCAGAACAACAGAAAGCCCGAAGATATCAGCCAGGAAGAGCGCGACGAGTTGACCAAGGTGAACGACGACATTACAGCCCAGGAAGAGAAGAAGAAGGCTGTGTTGGCAGACTACGCTAAGACCAACCAAATTATTCCTCAGCTCATCGACTTGGCTTTACTCCAAAACGGATTGTTAAGAGGCGAGGCTCTCAACAAGTTCTTGAAACGCAGTGTAGATTTAATCAAGTAAAACACCAGAGTGGGGAGCATAAGGCAAAATAATTTGTCCTCCCCATTCCATTATTATATATAGATTATGATGTACGAATGGTTTGAGTGTAAGATAAAGTATGAGAAGACTTTGGAGAATGGACTTACCAAGAAGGTTACCGAGCCTTATCTTGTTGATGCCATCAACTTCACAGAAGCCGAGAAACGAATCATCGAAGAAATAGCCCCCTTTATGACCGGAGAGTTTCAAGTGTCGGATATTAAGCGCGCTCGCTTTGCCGAACTCTTTGAAACAGCAGAGGAGTCGGCCGACAAATGGTTTAAGGCCAAGCTTACATTTATCACACTGGATGAGAAGAGCGGCGCCGAAAAGAAAACCTCGCAGAATGTCTTAGTACAGGCAGCTGATTTGCGTAATGCTGTTAAGCGCTTGGACGAAGGAATGAAGAACTCAATGATGGACTACACGATTTCTTCTATGGCAGAAACAGCCATCATGGATGTCTACCATTACAAAGAGTCTGTCCCCGATTTTGCAAAGCCCACAGAATAAAACCATATGGCCTCTATCGGTGAAAGAATTATAGAAATTAAGAAAGAAATTCCTGCCACTACTCAGTTAGTGGCAGTTTCTAAATATTTCCCAGCAGATGCTATTACCGAAGCCTACAAAGCCGGCCACTGCATCTTTGGAGAAAGCAGAGCACAAGAACTAAAAGAAAAATATGCGTTGCTGCCCAAAGATATAGAATGGCACTTTATTGGACATCTGCAAATCAACAAGGTCAAATATATAGCACCTTTTGTTTCCCTCATACACGGAGTAGACAGTTTCAAACTACTACAAGAGATTGACAAACAGGCAGCTAAACATCAAAGAATCATAGACTGTCTGTTACAGCTACATGTAGCATGCGAAGAAACAAAGTTTGGCTACAGCCCCGAAGAATGCCTGGAAATGCTCTCCCAAAAAGAATGGAAGAAACTAGCACATATAAAAATTCGCGGAGTAATGTGTATGGCCTCCAACGTAGATAACGAGACGCAAATAGCTCAGGAATTTCATACCGCTTATACATTCTTTCAAGAAGCCAAAGAACAGTTCTTTCAAGCAGACAAAGATTTCAACATCTGCTCATGGGGTATGAGTGACGACTACCACATCGCCATCCAAGAAGGTAGCAACATGATAAGGATTGGCTCTAAAATATTTAAATCGTAAAATACAGATTTGCATATATCGGTTCATTTTTTTATCTTTGCACCCAAATGTACATTATGAAGCAACATCTTTCTATCATATTATGTGGCCTGCTGTTACTGATTACTTCATGTAGTGATTATACCAAGGTACAAAAAACTACCGACTATCTCTACAAATACGAAACAGCCAAGCAATATTATGCCGAGGGACAATACAACCGAGCTTCATTACTGCTGCAAGACATTGTATCGATGCTGAAGGGTACCGACAAAGGAGAAGAATCTTTGTACTTAATGGCTATGGCTAACCTCAAGGCTCGCAATTATGATGCAGCAGCTTCCTACTTCAAAAAATACTACCAGAGCTATCCCCGAGGACTCTTTGCTGAAGAAGCACGCTACAACTGTGGCAAAGCCTTATTTATGGACACTCCGGAACCCAAGTTGGACCAAACTGACACATACGAGGCAGTCACAGAGTTCCAAAACTTCTTGGAGCTATATCCTACCAGCCGTTTTAGAGAAGATGCTCAGAATAAAATATTTGAGTTGCAAGACAAATTGGTAGAGAAGGAATACCTCTCTGCCAAATTATACTATAACTTGGGAAGCTACTTTGGCAACTGTACAAGCGGCGGCTCTAACTATCAAGCCTGCATCGTCACAGCAGAGAATGCTATTAAAGATTACCCTTATACCACTCGACGAGAAGATTTTGCTATTCTAATCTTGAAAGCCAAGTTTGAATTAGCAGAGCAGAGTATCGAATTAAAGAAAGAGGAACGCTACCACAATGCTATCGATGAATACTATAACTTCATCAACGAGTTCCCCGAATCCACCTTCTTGAAAGAAGCCAAAAGCCATTTTGAGAAAGCCAAGAAACATATTCACCTCGACGAGAATTCTTCCGACTACTTAAAATAATAATAACAATAGAAAGTCATGGACTACAAAAAGACAAAAGCTCCTAACAACACCGTCACACACAACTTGATGGACTTCTGCAAAGGTACAGACAATATATATGAAAGTGTTGTCATCATGTCCAAAAGAGCCAACCAGATTTCTGCAAAGATGAAAGAAGACCTTTCTAAGAAGCTGAAAGAATTTGCTTCTGGAAATGACAATCTGGAAGAGACTTTTGAAAACAGAGAGCAGATAGAAATCTCTCGCTACTACGAAAAGTTGCCGAAGGCCACACTGATTTCTGCGGAAGAATTCCTTGCAGACAAGGTGTATTTTAGGAATCCGAACAAGGAAAAGGAAAAAATCAATACTGAATTATGATTCAGAGAATACAGACTATCTATATGTTTATGGCCGTCATTATAGCGGCCATAACATTTTTTGTGCCATTGGCCACATTTTCTGCAGAAGGTATACAAGGCTTCTATGAACTTTCCGGAGTATGTTTCGGTGGCGTAGGTATTGAGCCGTTCAACGGATTGCCTAAACTATCTTGGGGCATGTTAGTTTTCATCGTGGCTTATATGCTACTTATTCTTGTAGCTATATTCCAGTTCAAGCGCCGTATGTTACAACTGAAAATGATACGCTGGAGCCACCTCATGCTATTTATCTACCTTCTCTCATACATTGCCTACTGCTATGCCTTTGCCTGCAACAGTGCTACAGACTACCATTTCTCCTACGGCATTCTGTTCCCTCTTTTGGCAAAGTTGCTTGATGTGCTTGCAGCCAAGGCTATCAGAAAAGACGAAGATTTGGTCAGAGCAGCCGATCGTATCAGATAAACTCTATTGACTACCAATTAAATCCATCATCCTATGTCCTTAAACAAAGTAATGCTTATCGGAAATGTCGGAAAGGATCCCGACATCAGATATATTGACTCCGGAGTAGCCACAGCCACGCTGAGTTTAGCGACAAGCACTCCGGGATACTCGCTGCCCAATGGCACACAAGTGCCTGAGCGAACCGAATGGCACAGAGTGCTTCTATGGAACAGACTGGCAGAAATCGTGGAGCGCTATGTTCACAAAGGAGACAAACTATACATCGAAGGACAGCTCCGCACACGTAGTTATACAGACAAGCAAGGCAAAACGCGCTACGTGACTGAAGTCTGGGCCGACAATATGGAGATGCTTACTCCGCGTAGTGCTTCAGCAAATGTCTCTGGTGCTGCACCAACGACAGGAGCAACAGAAAGTGCTCCCACGAATGTCACCAGTTCTCCCAGCGAAAAAGAATGCCCCTTCTAAGCATACATCCGTTTCAAAAGGCTAACACATACGCAGAAGATGCCCTTTCTCACAATGGGCATCTTCTCGTTTTTCCTATTATCGCCATTTGGAAAATCACAGAAAGCGTTGACGAGCTACACCGGCAATTACTATCCGAATGGGGCGAAGCTGCTCACGGCTATCTGCAGTTTAAGGCAGAAAGCCGGCAGCGCGAATGGCTGGCTGTCCGCCTTTTGTTTTCCCGCCTGCTCAAAAAGCCTTTTGAGATTTTGTACTCCCCATCGGGAAAACCTGTTCTAAAAGATTCAAAACTCCACATCAGCATCTCGCACACCAAAGGCTATGCTGCTATAGCTCTCAGCCACGAGCCTATAGGCATTGACATTGAACAGAAAGGCGGGAAGGCTCTAAAAATCAGGGAGAAATTTCTGCAAGATACTGAGTTTAACATCCACCCTACTCTTTCTCCGGAGGACGATGCCGTTGCTCTTTGGAGCGCCAAAGAGGCTGTCTACAAACTGCAAAGCGCACCTAGCCCTCGCCTGAAAGAAGATATTTTGGTATACCAAGAAGAAGAAAATTTCTTGGCTCGTTCTGCCAATGAAGAACCTACGGCCTTGCTTCATTGGCACTTGCAAGAAGACTTTATTCTTACCTGCGCCCGTTTCTTGCCACTCCCTTAAAATCTACATGCTGATATCATCCAGCGAATAGTCGCCCATTATCTTGCTGCGGTCTACATCGCCCTCTACTCCCGGCATCATACCGCTGGCCGTATACTGCCAAACCACATAGTCTTTTCCGTCGTTCAGCATGGGCCTATCCTCTCTATATCGGGCAATCATCCAAGGATAGTCTGGGAAACATCCGCTAAGATATTTGTTATAGAAATTATGGAAAGTATAAAGCAGCGGCTTTTTTCCATAATGCTTTGTTACCTTTTTAATAAACTTTTCCAGGTCGGAAAGAAATTTTTTCTCCGACACACGTCCTCTGTGCTCAATGTCTATAATCGGAATCAAGTCTTGCTCTTCGCGCTTCACCACTGAGATAAGATTATCAAACTGCTCCTGCCAACTGATGTTCGGACGATAGAAGTGGTAGCTCCCCACACTGATGCCTACTCTCTTAGCCTCTTTCAGGTTGCGCAAGTAAGTTTTATCCACCAACGAAGCGCCTTCTGTGGCCTTTAGATAAGCATAGGAAATCAGATAGCTACCTGCCACTTGATCCCAATCTATAATTCCTTGATAGCGAGATACATCAATCCCCTCTTTGAATCTGTTATAGGGTACTTCCTTCTTTACTTCCAGCGCTGCTACATCTAGCATTTTTCGCTCCTGTCCGGCCTTTGCCACCATGGCATCCGGTTCCACTGCGCAGAGGAGCATATTGCGCACCTGGTGCTTTACGCGCTTTCTGCGAGCAAGGGCGTCTGTCGGGCAGAAGCACAGAAAGGTAAATACCAAGATTAGGAAAAAGGATATACGCTGTGACATAGGGGCTGATTCTCAAAAAACTACGCAAATTTACAATTTCCTATCCACATAGTTGTACTTTTTCTGCAACATTGTCTTAAATATTTTCAAAAATGTTTTCAGAAAAGAAGATTTTTCTTTTTCTACCATTCTCCAAAAGTTAGGTTTTTCCATAAAGGAAAGGAGCGAGTATCCGGCAAGCATTTTTTCTCTTGCTCTCCGCCCTCTTTTCGGCCTCAAATTCATCCCACAAAAAAAGAGGTGTTCATTCTAGAAAAACTTAGGCCTTTACTAGGAAAAACTAGTAGTTACCAAAATTTTCTTAGTAGTTACCGAAATTTTCCTAGTAGTTACCGAAGAAATTGCCGAAAATGGGTATTGAAAATCAATTAGTTACCAAGGCCATTTTGGCCTACTTTTTATCACCCTCAAGCACCACGGCGAGATGCTCCCTTCCATCTAAACTCAAGGGTATACCATGGTACAAAAAAACAGGCTTCCTCAAGAATAAATCAGGTAGCCTGCTATAGATTTCTCCATTAAGGAATGGTGCTTACGCTCTTAGTTCGATGCAGAAAGTAGTGCCTCGCCCGAGCTGGCTGCTCTTGACGTAGATGCGCCCATTATGATATTCTTCCACAATGCGTTTGGCCAAAGACAAGCCTAAGCCCCACCCTCTTTTCTTGGTGGTAAAGCCAGGGCGGAACACATTTTTGAAGTCGCCACGAGCTATACCTTTTCCTGTGTCGCTCACTTCGGTCACGATGCGATTGCCGGAGCGATAGACATAGATGTCTATTTTTCCTTCTCCACCCATGGCATCTATGGCATTTTTACATAGATTTTCAATGACCCACTCAAAAAGCGGGGCACACATCTTGACCATCACGGTGTCTGAAGGTACGCTGCAGGTAAGCATCACTTTGTCACTGGCGCGCCGTCCGATATATTCGACCACGTGCTCTATAACCGTACAGAGATTCTCGGGTTTGAGTTCTGGCACCGAACCTATTTTAGAAAATCGCGAAGCGATGAGCTCCAAGCGGCGGATGTCTTTGTCCATCTCGGGCAGAAGAGCATCAGCAGGATAGGCATCGCGCAACACCTGTATCCAAGCCATTAAAGAGGAGATGGGAGTGCCAAGTTGATGAGCCGTTTCACGCGAGAGGCCTACCCATACTTTGTTTTGCTCAGCGCGTTTTGAGGAGAGCAATGCCAGGATAGCCACGACAACAAATAGCCCTACTACGCCCAACTGCACATAAGGATATGAGGCCAAACGGCGCAGCATGACCGACTCTTCATAACAGATATAGATATGCTCGCCCGGAATGTCGGTTGCTGCAAGATTCATCTTCATCACATCGCCGGCTTGGCGCATCTCCTCGGCGGTCTGCTTGATATAAGCCAACGAGTCGACATCTGTGGGGATGCGCAGGTTGCGATGCTCCATCACCTCGCCTTGCTCGTCTTGCACAATAACCGGGATGGTGGTGTTTCCGTTGAGCACCTGCAACACCAGGTTGAGGTCCGTTGTGCCGTCGGCGTTTATCAAGGAGCGCATAGCCTCAGCCCAGACTTCCATTCGCTTTTGTTCCTCGCGAGCCAAGTCTCTGACCAAACTGTGAGACACCACAAGCGAGGCTGCGGCTATCAGCACAGCGCCTACCACTAAGGCTACCTTAACACGTCCTATTTGATTTCCCCACCACATGCTTAACCTTGCTTTTCCTCAGCAAGGAGTTGCTGGTTAATCTGTTCTATATAATCAAGCAACTCTTCACGCCCGGTTTTTGCCTCCGAACTTGTCACAAAATAAGGTGGCAGTTCTTCCCACTCTTCAGAGAGTTTGTCAAGAAACACTTGTACATTCTGTTTCAGCTCTCCACGCTTAGGCTTGTCAGCCTTTGTAAAAATAACAGAGAAAGGGATGCCGTTTTCTCCAAGCCAATGGATAAATTCCAGATCTATTTTTTGAGGCGTCAGGCGCGAATCTATCAAAACAAAGAGGCAGGTCAGTTCTGTCCGCCCCAACACATAGCCTTCTATAATCTGCGTCAGCTCGGCCATTGCAGCCTTGCCTCGCTTGGCATAGCCATAACCGGGAAGGTCTACCAAATACCATTCTCTATTTATCAAGAAATGGTTTATCAGCATAGTCTTACCGGGAGTGGCCGAAGTCATAGCCAGCCCCTTTCTGTTGGTCAGCATATTGATTAAGCTACTCTTTCCGACATTGCTTCGCCCAATGAATGCGTATTCCGGTCGGCCGTCGGTGGGGCATTTATCTATCCGTGTATTGGAAATTACAAACTCTGCATTTTGTATTACCATATTCTTCTTATATTATTATATGTGTCCTGATAAAGGGATATATCAGGCAGACTGTTTGCACTTTTTCTCCGACAAAGATAGAATTTTTCACCGACATTCTTTACCTTTGCAGAAAATATCATCCATGTCTGGCGAAGAATATCCTTCTAAACTTTTGGAAAAGGCAGTAGGCGAGTTTGCCAAACTGCCGGGCATCGGGCGTAAGACTGCGCTCCGTTTGGTGCTTTGGATGTTGCGACAAGACAGCAGCCAATGCCACGCATTGGCTAACAGCCTTACACAATTAAAGGACGAGGTGAAATACTGCAAGGTGTGTCACAGCCTATGCGATACCGAGATTTGCGACATCTGCTCCAATCCGCATCGCGACAGCTCTACCATCTGCGTGGTGGAAAACATACAGAACGTATTAGCCATAGAAAACACCGGACAGTTCAAAGGGCTCTACCATGTATTGGGCGGCGTGATTTCACCCATGGACGGCATAGGACCTAAGGATTTGGAAATGGAATCGCTCGCCACCCGCGTGGCTGCCGGAGATGTCAAAGAAGTGATTCTGGCTCTCAACCCAACAATGGAAGGCGACACCACCAACTTTTACATTTCTCGCAAGCTGGCAGACTACAATGTAAAACTCACAGTGCTGGCACGCGGCATCAACGTGGGCGACGAATTAGAATACACGGACGAAGTAACGCTCGGACGCTCTATCATAGCCCGCGTAGAACTTTCCCAACAAAGAGGTAACGCATTATGAAAACTACCATAAAGAGGCTGCAAGCCCTCTACTTATCGATTTTGGGAGTAACAGCAATACTGTTTCTACTCTTCGAGACAGAGATTATCCCTTCCGGATTATTCTCTACCAATTCAGAAGCCAGCTACACAGCCGGACTACTCTCTATCTTCTTAACATTGCTAGGCGTTTACTTGGCCTTAAAACTTCCTGCATTCCCTAAAGCCAAGTTGGAAATCTCTGACAAGGATGAGCAAAAAGCTCTAGCAGCCTATCAGAAATGGGTAAACAGACAACTCCTTTGCATAGCCACCCCTATTCTGGGAAACACATTGATATATTATGCCACCTATAGCGAGTCGGCCATCTATGCTCTGCTCATCACGCTCATAAGCATATTGTTTTGCTGGCCCTCGGCTACTGCGTTCCAATCCAAGCACGAGCAATGAAACTTTCTGTCATCATCATCAGCTACAACGTAAAGCACTATATAGAACAGTGTATACGCTCCATTTGGAAGTCTGCAGAACATGCCGGCATTGAGACCGAGGTTTTTGTGGTGGACAACAACTCACGCGACAACACCATCGAGCATCTGGTAAATCAGTTTCCCGCAGCATCCTATCCCCATTTGCATCTCATTGCCAACTCCCGCAACGTAGGATTTGGCCGCGCTAACAACCAAGCTGCCCGCCAAGCAAAGGGTGAATACATTCTTTTCTTAAATCCGGACACCTTGCTCACAGAAAACACCCTCGGCGATTGTATCAAGTTTGCAGACACCTGTCCCGATTTAGGCGGCCTGGGCGTTAGGATGATCAAAGCCGACGGAGCTTTTGCCTTTGAGTCAAGAAGAGGACTGCCCACCCCCTGGACTGCTTTTTGCAAGATGAGTGGTTTGGCAGCCGCCTTCCCCCTCTCAAAGTTGTTCGGAAAATACTACATGCGCTATCTAGATGAGGAACAGATTGAGGAGATAGAAATCATATCTGGCGCGTTCTTTATGACCACACAAAAGGCATTGCAGCGCTGCGGCTTGTTTGATGAAGATTTTTTCATGTATGGCGAAGACATCGACCTCTCCCATCGCATGCGCTTAGCCGGCCTCCACAATTATTACCATCCTACCATCATCTTACACTACAAGGGCGAGAGCACACAAAAAAGCTCTTACAAATATGTCCACATATTCTACGAGGCTATGCTCATCTTCTTCAAGAAGCACTATCGCCACTACCATCAAGTCCTATCCATCCCCATTAAGTTCGCCATAATTGCCCGAGCCATCATCGCCCTTTGTGGCAGAGGCATAGAATCTTTGGGACGATATCTATCACTTGGTGTCAGAGAAAAAGAAGAGAAGTTCTTGTTCCTTGGAAGCGAAAAGAACGCCCAAGATATAAAACAAATAGCAGAGCGTTGGCAACTTGACATCGAATGTATCACTGCCTCCGAAGAAGATTTGCCCCAAGGACATCTCCAAATAGGTAACGCTATAGCCCATCGCTATTATATCATCTACGACTTGGATGTATATAGCCATCATACGCTACTGGATATTTTCTATAGTTCCCCCAGAAAACATTCCTTGGGCACCTACACCAGCCGAAACAGAACAGCCATCACGACTGCGGCAACCTATCCACTATAGAAAAACTACAGCCCCATGTATCATATAGAAGCTGAAAGCATCTATCTGCGAGCCCTAGAACCCGAAGATCTGGAATGGCTCTACTTGATAGAAAACGACGGCAACCCTTGGAGCGCCGCCGGCCCCCATACTCCGGTATCGCGATATGCTATCAAGCAATATATAGCCAACCAGCCGCAAGACATCTACCAATGCCAGGAATTGCGCATGGCCATCTGCTTAAAAGAAAGTAACACCCCCATTGGCGTTATCGACCTTACCGACTATCAGCCCCACCATGGACGTGCAGAAATAGGTATCACCATATTATCTTCACACCAAAAAAAAGGCTACGGTAAGCAAGCTCTAAAAATTTTTACAGAATTTGCAGAAAAAAATATTCGCTTACACCAAATTTATGCCTACGTCATTGCGCAGCATAATAAAGCAGCTTCAAATCTCTTTCAATCAGTAGGTTACACCCCAATAGCAAAGCTCCCCGAATGGCATTTTGCAGAAGGAAAATATGCCGATGCAATTATTTTTCAAAAAAAAATCGAAAAAAATCCTTGAAAATATTTGTCAGTATAAAAATAAGTACTACCTTTGCACTCGCAAACAAGCAAGAACGATACACGCGAGTATCACAAAAGAAATTTGGTGCGTTAGTTCAGTTGGTTAGAATACATGCCTGTCACGCATGGGGTCACGGGTTCGAGTCCCGTACGCACCGCAAAACCTTTCAGTTCGCTGAGAGGCTTTTTCTTTTATACATATTGGTAAAAAGTTTTAGAGAATAGCTCTCCATAAAGCCTGAATAAGTTATCTGCACTCCGTAGATGTTCAGAAAAGCAAGTGGAGATTACAAACCGGAAACCAATAGCAAAAAATCTACAATTTACAGAAAGAAATAACAGCACTGAGCTGTACGTCTCTCAGATTTTAAGTATCTTTGTATCGTAAGAAAGAATAGAACTAACAGCCGCTGAAACGCAGCGGCAGAAAAACAAGACGATTATGAAGACAGAAGACAAAACTATCAGAACGCTAAACTATCGCCTCAAGCGATACCAAACTATGGGCAACAGTACTATGTGCCAAAGCATCGCCCAGCAAATAGCAAAGCTATTGCCCCAATTGAGATAAGAAAAGCAAAGCAACAGAGTATTCCTTTGTTTATAAACAAGAGCAACATAAAAGCCGGCTGAAACTAACTCTTCAGCCGGCTTATTATTTTCAGACTACCCTTTAATCTACAACTGCTGGAACTTTAAACGTCATTTTGACCATCCTTGTTGCTCCTGTTCCATCTTCTGCCTTCTCGCTGAATGAGCTAAAATTTTCCCAGCCTTTCGCTTCGCTGTATATGTCAATGAAGCCAACATTTACAACAAGGCCTGTTTGCCCAATAGCTATATGAGAAAATGTGTTATCAAAAATAGTAGGGGGAACTTCTGGCGTTAATTTTATATCCTCCATTCCGGTACAAGCATAAAAGGCCATACGACCAATACTTTTTACAAAAGGCGGAATCTCCACATAACGCAGCCCTGCGCATCCTACAAAAGCGCCATCTTCTATAGCTGTAACAGTTTTAGGAATATTTATTCCCGGCAGAGCAACACAACCTGCAAACATAGCCTCTGGAATAACTTCCAAAGAATCCGGAAGAACAACCTCAGTAAGTGCCGCACAATTTAAGAAAACACCTCTGCCCAGTTCCTTTACAGATTGAGGCACTTTAATAGCCGGCAGGCTCACACAGCCCTCAAATGCAAAATCTCCGATAGCAGTTACCGTCGCCGGTATCTTTACTTCTTTCAAGGAAACACAGCCTGCAAATGCACGGGGATTTATCTTTGTTACGCTCTGAGGAATCTCTAGGCTCTCCAAGGCTACACATCCTGCAAACATCTGCTCATCCAGAGAAGTAATAGTATTGGGAAGCTTTACGCAACGCAGTTGAGCACAATCCTTCACCACTCCGTCTCCCAATTGGGTCACAGAATTGGGTATTTCCAGAGATGTCAAGCCGGACTTTTCAAAAGCTCCACTCTCTATTATAGTTACGGCCTCAGGAATCTCAATGGTCTTCAGATTGGAGCAGCCAGAAAAAGCCGAGTGCTGAATGCTTGTGACAGAGTTTGGCATAGTTACGTTCTCCAGATTAGAACAACGCTCAAAGGAACGCATGGATATAGTTGTGAGAGACTGTGGTAATTCCACTTTAGTAAGGCTCATGCAACCTCCAAAGGCGGCTTCGTCTATAGATGCAACAGAGTTTGGAATCTGAACATCCACCAATCCCTTGCAATCATAGAACGCATAACCAGTAACACAAGTGGTTCCTTCCTTAATCACTACCGAAGTGCCCTCCGGCATTTCACCTTTGTATTTATAGAATACGCTCCCCACATAGACAGGTCCGTCCGGTTGGTTCTTATACCATTCTGTATCCATAAAAGCCGCGTATCCGATGTAGGTAACAGAAAGGGGAATTTCCACATTTGAGAGAGCCACGCAGCCATAAAACGCATTATTTTCTATCTGCGCAACAGAAGTAGGGACTTTCACGCCCACCAGTTCCGAGCATCCTGAAAATGCACCCATCTCAATTCTACGAGTACCCTCTTTAACCACGATGGAAGTATTAGCAGGCATTTCGCCTTTATATTTATACAGAATATCCCCCACATAGACCACCCCGTCCGGTTGATTCTTATACCAGGCAGTGTTATCCAGTGCATCGCGGCCAATAGATTCCAAAGATTTGGGGAACTCTATATTTTTCAGATTAGGGCACTCTGCAAAACAGTTATAAGTAATCCTCGTCACCCCATCGTCGAAACGAGCTGAGGTAATCTTCTTACCATAATCAGCCCATGGTCTATGATGATAACCGCGCATGTCTCCCTCTCCACGGATTACTAACTCTCCACTTCGGGTGTTTAGCTCCCAGGTCAGATTTTCTCCACATTTACCCGTAATAATCTTTGCGGATACCGCTCCACTCCCAATCAGGAGGAGCAACAAAAGGCTACAAATTTTTCTCATAGTCATAGTATTATTTTTATATTATAAATAAATGGTATATATTCCATATCTGTTTTTTGGGGAATCATTTTTTCAGCTACAACGCCTACGCAAAAGCCTTTCCTTTTCTAAAATCAGGCAATCCCCACCTCGCAAATTTACAAATACCCGCCATTTTACCCCCCCTGATTAGTTAAATATAGTTAACAGTTGCAATTTTTTCACAACGACTGGTTGCAGGCAAAAAGATAGTAGTTTTGCTGCCCTTTATAATCACCTGAAAATCAAGGGTCATTTTCGGGCGTTTCTTAGGTAAAAGCTAGGTGAATTT
>CALCHR010000129.1 GCA_937901185.1 uncultured Bacteroidales bacterium | reverse complement strand
GCGAGATACACTCGGCCGCAGATTTTGAGCGCGAGATGAACCTCCTCTTCGGCGACAAGGAAGAACTGGCAAAGGCCGGCTTGGCAGCAGGCAACTACATCCGCGACAATGCCGGCGCCGTGGACAAAATATACACGGCTTGCTTTGGCGGCACACTCTAATAGCTCCTCTCCACTACTTTCTGAAAAAATCTCGGCGCCTCACAGCGCACCGACAATAAACAACAACTCCTCCGCTCCGGCCTCATGGGCTGCGCGGGGGAGTTGCTATATATATTATATGTGTGGGAGCTATGCCAAAGGCAATATCCATTGCAACAGCGCCACAAGGGCGGGAATGGAGAGCACAGAGAAGAGGGTGGAGATAAAGAGTCCCTGCGTCATGACGCGCTCGTCGCGCCCATACTGAAGGCAGAACATCACTCCGTTGGTGGCTACGGGCATGGCACTCAACACTACGGCCACACTGCTCACAAAGGGATCGATGCCCAAAAGGCGGAACACACCGGCCACCACCATCGGCACGAAGAGCAAACGAAGGGCAGAGATGCCATAAACAAAGCGTGTGCCCAACATGTCGCGCACCGGAATCTGGCTCAGGCTGGCGCCGATGATAAGCAAAGCGCAGGGCGTGGTCATATCACCCAAGAGATGGAACCATTGTGCCACGGGCTCCGGAGTCTGCACCTTGCACAAGGCCAACACTATGGCGATGATAGAGGCTACTACGCAGGGCGAGAAGAAGAGTTTCCAGCCCAACCTTTTGCCTCCATCCTGACCGCCGGTAATGAAGGAGACGCCCACGGTGAAGATGAGCAGGTTGAAGGGAATGTTGAGCACAGAGGCATAAAACACGGCGCGCTCGCCAAAGATGGCTGCCACCACGGGAAAGCCTATGAAGCTCACATTGCCAAAGGAAAGCATGAAGCGCTGAAGACCGCGGCGCGCATCGCCCACCTTCCACAACGCCGACACAAGGAAAGCGCCGCCAATGAGCATTACGTAATTCAACAAGGAAACGAGTACGAGGGTCAAGACCTCGTCGGCCTCGAACACCAAGCCGCGCCCCATCACCGAAGCCAATATGAGGCAGGGCATGGAGACATTGATGACGTAGACAGCCAACTGTCGGCTCAAACCTGCGCCCCACACTCCGAGGCGAGCAGCTACAAAGCCCACCAGCACCACGCCGAAAATCATCAGCATCTGAATCAAAATCTGTAGATAGTCCATCAGAAATTCTGCTGCTTTATAGAAAGCCAGGTTTGCCTCCATTGGAAACAAACCTGGCGCTTTTTATAATACATTTTTGCTACTTCAAAAACCTTCGGTGGCTCGGTGGAAAAACTAAGTCTTAGAAAAATTTTCCTAGGTCTTAAGAAAATTTTCCTAGGTCTTAAGAAATTTTTCGTAGGTCTTAGAAAATTTTTCGTAGATCAGACTTTCGAAACGCCGGAAAATGGCTATTGATTTCCAAGCGCTTACGCCGGCCACTTTGGGGCTTTATCAGTCTGCTATCAAACCAAACTCTGCACCGCTGGCATAGTCGTTTCCGTTCTGCTCGTTGAGGGCGCGGAAGCGCACATAGCGTGCCTTCACGGGCTGAGCGAACATCACCTTCTGAGCGTCGCCTGAGTTCTTGAAAGAGCCTTTCACCACGGGGTTGCCCCACTCTTTTCCGTCCTGGCTAACGTAGATTTCAAAGTCCTTCACACGGCCGTTGGGTCCGTCCATACGCGGTGTGTAGACAATGCCCTTCATGTTCTTCACAGAAGCTGCGTCGAAGTCTACCCAGTGGGGATACTTAGCCAAAGTAACGCTGTACATGGTGTGCCAAATGGTGCTGCCGTCGCCGTCGGTCATGTGAGAAGCATCGCCCTCACGTGGTTCCTGACTGGAAGCGTATACCACTTCGAGAGGAACGCTTTCAATCTTCGGCAACTTGCTCACGAAGTAGAGAGCGGGGTTGTCTTGATACCAAACCTTGAGTTCGCCACCCTCGCGGAGATTGAGAGGCTCGGTGTAAACTTTCGCCTTCTTCACAGGAGCGCCGTTGAGCGTGTACATAATGGTGCGGCTCTTGTCGGCAGCCTCGATGGTGGTGACACCCTCAGCTGTGCGGTTGATGGTAATAGGCTTTTCACCGCTGGCGCTTACGCTGGCTGCCTCGTTGATGATGGCAGGCATAGCGCGACCAATGTTGATGGGGCGGATCATGAATCCGAAGTTGGTGTTCTTAGCCTTTGTGCGATCGTGATTGAGCGGACCGCCCTGGCCGCAACTGTTACCGCCGAGACCGGTCACCTTAGAGTCGATGTGAACATATACGCCATCGCTGGTGGGCAATTGGTACTCGTGGCCGGACTCTGTGATTTGCATTTCGCTCCAGGGGAGAGCCGAAGCCGACATCTGTCCGTCGGGTACAATGACGATACCGCGGCCGGCAGGTGTGGTGAGGGCTGCCCAGCGCACTTCTTCGTGGTTACCCATAGACTGGGGTTTGCCGAGAACTATCTCGTCGCCCACCTTTTGGCGGTAGAGCTCGATGTTCTGACCTACCTTGCGGTCGGCATAGTTGTCAATAGGTCCGCGACCATAGTAGTCGAAGTTGCTATACTCTACGGGGAGCTTCATGGTATATCCGAGACGAGCCAAGTCTGTGCCGGGCTTGTTGGAAGCGATGGCGCTTTGCAACTCAATAGAACCGTCGGGATAGATGGTCCAGATTTGGTTGGTAGTAAACTTGAAGTCGTCGGGACCAAAGGGTTGGTTGGTGTTTTCAACAACGGTGTAAGTCTTGTCAGGGTTACGGTCCTTGTTGCTATAATCGTTGCGTGCGCCACAAGGAGCCTGGCTTTCTACAGTAAAGGAAACTACCCATTCGCCCTTCTCTGCTTTCTCAAACTTGTTCATACCTACCACCTTGTGTTGGAGGTTGTGCAAGCCGTATTGGAACCATTTGTAGTCGGTCCAGTTGTCGTTGCAGACAGGAGCGCGATAGGCATCGAGCTTAGGTCCGTTGCCATTGGCAATAACTGTTTGGTTGCCGTAGGTAAGGCTGAAGATTGAGCCGGTGTTCTTGTCGAGCTGTACAGTAAAGTTCTTACCCTTGAATACCAAGAGTCCTTCTGTTTCTTCCATTACGGGAGCTTCGCCAACGGCTACTTCACTGAGCGACTTAGCAGCTGCCGCGGCCTTGATGGGCAATTGTTCTTCCATCTGAACATATCCCTTCTTGGCCCAAGGCATGTCTTTCACTAAGAGGAATTGTACCTTGGCAAAGTATTCGCCTTGCTCATCGAGTTTGTTATAGTCGTAAGGCAAAGTAAACACTACCTTCTGACGGGGACCTACTACCATGCGCGGACCTTGCAGCGGTTGGTTGTTAAGAACGCATACACCGTCTTTCCAAAGTGACCATACCATCTGGTAGTTGCTCAGGGGCTCGAAGTAGTTCTTGTTGAAAATTTCTACCCAGCCTTTCTTTACGTCGAGGAGTTTCACACCTACGTTCTGATATACTTTCTTCACCTCGTAGTATTGTGGCTTCGGCGAGAGGTCGGGAAGCACTACGCCGTTCATACAGAATACACCGTCGTTGGGCTTGTCGCCAAAGTCGCCGCCGTATCCCCAAAATCTTTCGCCTGTGGTTTTGTCGTAGTTGTATACGGCTTGGTCTACCCAGTCCCAAATGGCGCCGCCCATGAAGAAGTTGGTGCTCTCCATAGCAATCCAGTAGTCCACAAGGTTTCCGCAGGCGTTACCCATAGAGTGTGCGTACTCAGATATGTGGTAAGGATATACAATATTGTATTTGCCGGTTACAGCACCGCGTACCCAGTCGATAGAAGGATATTGGTTAGAACCTATGTCTACAATATTGTTGTTGCGTTCGTATTGTACGGGGCGGCTGGTATCGAATGCCTTGATGGCTTTGTAGGCCTCTACGAAGTTCTGGCCGGGACCTGCTTCGTTACCCAAGCTCCAAATACATACTGAAGGATGGTTTACTGTAGCGTGCACCATTTCCATGTTGCGTGCCACGTGTGCATTGCACCACTCTGCAGGATGCGAGATACTTTCCTTATCATAGTAGTACTGGTGGCTCTCAATGTTGGCCTCGTCTTCAAGATAGATACCATATTTGTTGCAGAGGTAATACCAATAGGGACCACAGGGATAGTGTGAGTTACGCACGTGGTTGATGTTACCTCTCTTCATGAGCATCACCTCTTTTTCCATCTGCTCGCGAGTGATGGCATGTCCGCGTCCGGGATTGTTCTCGTGGCGGTTCACACCTTTCATCTTGATGGGCTTACCATTGAGATAATAGTAGCGGCCTGCCAATCCGAACTCGTCCTTGTCGGCGGGGGTGTTCTTTATTTCTATTTCTCTGAAACCTACGTTGGTCGAGAAGGTTTCCACTACGCGGCCCTTCTTGTCCTTGAGTTCGCCCACGAGGGTATAGCGATAGGGAGCCTCAGCATTCCAGGGCTTCACCTTGTCGCCGGCCACGAGCACTGCCTCAACAGTTTCTTGGGCTCCGGGCAAGAGTTGTGCCACGCCCACGTTTACGGCTACTCCTTCCACCAAGGTGTTCTCGTCAGAGTAGAGTTTGTTCTCATAGAGAGAGTAAGTAAGGCTGTAGTCCTTCACCTTCTTCTTATCCAAGTTTTGAAGGTAGGTAGTAATTTTCAAAGAAGCCTTTGTATAGGTATCGTCATAGTCGGGGATGGCCACTACGTCGCGCACCTGTACTTTGGGTTTTGAGGTCAACGATACGCTGCGGAAGATACCGGGGAGACGGAACATGTCTTGCGACTCGAGGAAAGAGCCATCGCTGTTGCGGTACACTTCTACTGCCACCATGTTTTCGCCCTTTACAAGGTAAGAGGTGATGTCGAACTGAGCCAGGTTGCGTGAGTTCTTTGAGAAGCCCACATATTTACCATTGACATAGAGGTAGAAGAAGGAGTCTACACCGTCGAAGTTGATGTACACCTTACGGCCGTTCCAGTCGGCAGGTACATTAAATGTGCGGCGATACGAACCCACCTCGTTGCGGTGCAGATAAGTAGGCCAGTCTTTTTGAGGGGTACGCATCACACCTTTCTTCCAGTCGCCGATTTTTACTTCGTGCTGGAAGATGACGCGCTGGTTAGAGTAGATGGGCGTACCGTATTTCTGCGATCCGTCTTTCTGAACACCTACTACGTTCCAGCACATGGGCACTTGCACCTTGTCCCATCCGCTCACGTCGAACGTGGGGTCGAAGAAGTTCTTGGGACGCACATCGGGGTTGGGAGCCCAGTGGAAGGCCCACTCGCCATCGAGCGACTGCCAGTACTTACTGTTTTCGGGCAACACCTTGCGGGCTTGGTCTACATTCTCGAATGAGAAAAACCAGGCATGCGGTTGCTCCTTGTTGAGCGCGAGCGAATCAATGCTCTGCCATTCCCAGCCTGTCGGCTCGGCCATTGTACCATAATAGTACCCCTTGAGCGGAGCCACATCTGCCATCAATGGCAATGCAAGGCAACTCAAGAGCAGGCTCATAGTTTTCTTACGCATAATAAATAGTGTTTTTATGATTTGGTTAATATATATTTTCCACCGACTACAAAAGTACAACTATTTACTGATATACAAAATTTATATATATAAATATGTGTACGAGGGTTTACTTTCCTCTGCAATCCTTGCTCTCATTTTTTCACATCTTGGAGTTGATGACTCAGGACCCGTTTGCGCATAAAAAATGTGTGGAGCAGAATGCGAAATCTTGCTCCACACATGATTGTATTGAAATATTTTCGGGGCGCTATCCGCAATGGAAGTAGCGCTTCACCTGCTTGAGCATTTCTTCCTGGTTGCTGCCTATGTCCTTGCGCAGGGTGCGGTCGTTATATTGGCGCAACTGGGCGATGATGCCGTCAATCATGGCGGGGCTGAACACGCCGTGGGCTTCGTAGACGGCGCGCTGCTGTTCGAGGCAATCGGCCGAGGCGGCACAGCTGTCGGGCAACTGGGCAAGTTTCTCAAGGCGGTGGGCATTTTCCTTCTGGTGGATGTTGACATTCACATAGGTCTGCTCGGCCAGCGCCAAAGCATTTTCCATCTCAAAACCATGTCGGCAAGCCACGGCAAGGCCGGCTATCAATTGGTAAACGTCGGCCGAACCGTCGGGCGAACGCATCTCCACCGTTTGCTTCTGCGTGGTGTCGTAGTGGCTTTCTGCCTCGAGCGGGTTGGCTTGGTGGCACATGTCGGCCTTAGCTGCCCATCCCAACGGAACGCGCACCAGCACGGAGCGGTTGCGGTCGCCCCAGCAGACGTTGGTGGGCGCTTCTTGGTGGGGCACCAGGCGGAAGTAGGAAGTGGGGTTGGTATTTCCGAAAGCGGTGATGGAGGGTGCCAAGTCCATCATGCCGGCTATGGCTTTACGCGCGGTCTCGGAGAGCGTACCTTGGCTCAACATCTGGTTCACGCCGTCTTTTACGATGCGCATGTGCACATGCAGACCGCTACCGGCTTTACCGGCCGTAATCTTCGGGGCAAACGTAATGTCGTAGCCATAGCTATAGCCCAGGTTGCGGATGATCCATTTGGCTATCACGAGCTGGTCGGCAGCTTCTTCGGCGGCTACGGGGAGGAATTCTATCTCGTTCTGCTCATAGATTTTTCCGTCGATGGTAAAGTTGCCCACTTCGGAGTGGCCGTATTTTATTCTGCCGCCTGCCTGAGCGATGTAGGACATACAACGGGCGCGGAACTCATTGAACTTGGCATACGGGGCCGACTCGTGGTAACCTTTCTGGTCGGTGGCGGCAAACATTCCGTTGTCGGGTGCTATGACGTAGTATTCCAGTTCGCCCATGGCTTGGAATTCCATGCCGGTCACTTCGCGGAAAGCACGGCAGGCCTTGCGCAGCGTTCCTTCGGGCGAACTGCTGAGGGGCTCGCCGTCTTTATTGAAGTAGGAACAAAGCAAGGAGAGCGTGGGCAGCTCGGCAAAGGGGTCGAGGAAGGCGGTGCTGAAGCGGGGCAACACATAGAGGTCGCTACTACCGGCTTCGATGAAGGGGAAGAGGCTGCTGCCGTCCACGCGCTCGCCTAGCGTGAGGATGGTGTCAAGGTAGGCGGCATCGTTGATCACAAAGTTCAGCGTCTTCAAGCGACCATCACCCGCAGGGTACATGAAGTTGACCATGCGGATTTCGTTCTCGCGGATGTAGCGAACGATGTCTTCCTTCGTAAACTCCTTGCTGGGCTTGCCCAAGAAGGCTACGAGTTTGTTGGGGTTCATTTCTAATTCCTTATTCATAGCTGATAGATTTTTTAGTTACTCGGGTTTCTATTATATAATAAATGTGTAGCTGAAAGGTGCCTTCCGGCGCTACTGCTGGTTTACCATCTGTCGCACCAAGTCCCAAATGACGATGCCGGCCGACACGGAGACGTTGAGCGAATGCTTTGTGCCATACTGCGGAATTTCCAAGGCTCCCGTGGCGGCGTCTACCACGTCCTGACGCACTCCCTTCACCTCGTTGCCCATCACCAGGGCATAGCGCTTGCCCGGTTCTGGCTGGAAGTGACCCAACTTTTTACTGCCTTCCACTTGCTCCACGACCCATACCTCGTAGCCTTTCTTTTGCAACTCGCGCACAGCCTCGAGGGTGTCTTCTGCGTACCACCAGTCCACACTGTCTTCGGCGCCGAGCGCTGTCTTATGTATCTCGGCCGAAGGCGGACAGGCCGTAATGCCGCAGAGGCAAACGCCCTGCAGGCGGAAAGCATCGGCCGTGCGAAACACGGAGCCCACATTGTGAAGGCTGCGCACATTGTCGAGCACCACCCCCAAGGGCAACTTCTCGGCTTGCTTGAACTCCGCCACATCCATGCGGCAGAGCTCTTCTACTGTCAGTTTACGCATATACTCTATTGTTTCTCTATTGCAAATATAGAGATAATATTTTATTCAGACCACCCCCGAAGCCTTAAATCTCTGCCATTCGTTTTTCTGTGGAAAACCATGTGGAAGAGCGGTGGAAAACCTGTGTATAAAGAATGGGAAAAACTACGCCTGAGAGCTATCCACCGTCTACTAAGTTTATACACATATCCCCGGCGTTTACCCACAGCAAAATTTAAGATTTCCCACAGTTTTTTCACATAAAAAAGCACCCTTTTCTGGGAGCCGAAAAGTTTTCCACGCCATGGGGATAAGTTGGCAAGAAAAAACAAGACTCTCCTTATAAAACCTCAGACACCCGGTAGAAAAAACCTTGTGGATAACGGTGCGCATAAGTAAAGCCCGGATGTGGATAACAAAATAGCCAAACTTTTTAGAAATTTTTTATTCACAGTTTCCACACGCCATCATCATCATCACTATCTATCCCTCTTCTTAAAAACAAAGAAAAAAATCTATAATGTTATTAAGAGTCGGGGTGTAGATGTGGAAAAGAGGATGGCGAAGGCGGCTGACGAAAAAAGAGCGAGGCGCAGCAAGACAAAAAAGGCGCTTTTTTTGCGGCCCACATCACCCCCGTTTTCTTAGTAGCTTTCTAGGAAAACTTAGTAAACTTCTAGTTTTTCCTAGAAGTTTACTAAGAAACGGCCTCTTAAAAAGGAAATTATATAATCATCTTATAATTCTTTTTTTCGTATATTTGCCAGACATATATAAATGAGTATATACAAGATTTAGTAATATAAAATCTTCATACTAATTCTATATGTTAATATGAGAAACTTGCTTATAAAGAAATAAAGTAACTATGGTTAAAGCTAAACCTTTTATCAAATGGGTTGGCGGAAAAAGCCAGCTCATAGAACAACTGGATAAACAACTTCCAGCTGACTTTGATAATTGGAAGAATGTAAAAAGCTTTACAACATAAGTAGGAAAATACTATTAAAATTTTAGATAGAATTAAACTATGAATCTAAAATTTAATACTTCCCTTATTAAAGGATATAAAAGTAAAAGTCAAATAGCCCGCGTGCTAACAGAAGATTGGTTTGCTAGAAATATGTATTGTCCAATTTGTGGAGAACTATCAATACACAAAGCTGAGCCAAATGCACCTGTCAAAGATTATATATGCGATAAATGTAAATCTCAATATGAACTAAAAAGTAAAAGATCTAATAGTAGAACTTTTGAATCAACTGTTGCAGACGGAGCATATCAGACAATGGTAAGTCGTATTACATCATTAGATAATCCTAGTTTCTTTTTTATGCATTATAACCATTACGAGGTCAATAATCTTATACTAGTACCCAAATGTTTCTTTACACCAGCTATAATAGAAAAACGAGTTGCATTAACAGAAACAGCACGAAGAGCTAGGTGGATAGGATGTAATATTATAATGAAGGCTATACCATCTATAGCAAAGATTCCCATTATTCAAGATAGTCTCACAAGACCAATAGAAGATGTAGTAAGTCAATTCAATAAGGTTTATAATCTTCAGACACAATCGATAGAAAGTCGAGGATGGTTAGTTGATGTATTAACAGTAATAGAGCGACTTGAAGAAACTTTTACACTTAATCAAGTCTATTCTTTTACTGAAGAATTCCAGATTAAGCACCCTCAGAATCATCATATACAAGACAAAATTAGGCAACAATTACAATATCTCCGTGATAAAGGAATAATTGAATTTATTGGACGAGGTTTCTACAAAAAAATTAAAGAATAATATCTATAATCTAGATTTAGATAATCTTGAATATCTATACTATAGAATAGAAAAAGAAATTCATTTACTAATAGTTTTATTATATTTTAATACTTACTTAATTGGGATTTATGGGAAAATATATATTTTATACCATGGAAGGAGAGACTATAGCTCCAAATGGAGAAGATGTAAACAATTTACAGGTTTTGGGTTGGGCTTATGGTAAAACAGAATTTGAAGCATTAACTAACTTAATTACAGAAAATAATTGGATTATAGAAAAGGGGTTTAATCCTAAAGAAATAGTACCCTGTAAACTATATTAAAATAGTTTCTAAATTAGAAAAGGTCAATAAATTTTTCAATAAGTTGTTATTAAACTTTTCTAATATTAGCCCGATTGATTCAAGCCAGCACCCAACCTAGTGCTTGGATTCTTGACCCCTTTAGTGGTAGCAGTACAACGGGTATAGCTGCAAATCTACTTGGAAGACGTTTCCTGGGTTTAGAATTGGAAGAAGATTTCTTATTTATGAGTAAGGCAAGAAGAGAAGAACTTGAAACACCCTCTATTCGCACTCATTATTTGGAAAGACTGGTTAAGGCAGGCATTATTCTTCCGACAGAAAATATATGTGTAGCAGACGATACTAGTTTGAATTACGGTGTACCTTGGTTATAGAACCAACATATATAATTTATCAAAGTCTTTACTAATATTCTATAGCATAAAAAGAACTTTTTAAGATATCTTGTAAAGTCCTTTTTTTACCCCCACATCACCCCCGTTTTCTTAGTAGTTACTTTCGCGTTCTTAGTAGTTACC
>CALCHR010000128.1 GCA_937901185.1 uncultured Bacteroidales bacterium | reverse complement strand
AGGCGTGACATAAAAATTTCATGCGCTTGACACTTTTGTGTCAAACTATCAAAAAATTTTTGACACTGCTCCGCAAGGGCTTTATAAAGATGTGGGGCTCTTGAACCTTTCTTCAAGAGCCCCACGTGGTATGATTCGTTTCGCAGACTTAGTGTCCGAGGTGCTTTGCTTAGCGTCTATCGGCCTTTGACAAGCCTTTTCTCTCCGTTGATGATGTAGATGCCGCCGCAGTCAAGGCTTGTGGCGCGCGTGCCGTCCAGGCGGAACATCAGGCCCTTCTGCGGAACGGCGGTCGGCAGGTTGTCGATGGCCGTGGGGGTGGCTGTGAAAAACTGCTGGTCGCCCAGTTGTGCGGTGAATTCGTCGGTGTGTTGCTCGTAGTAGCCAAAGTAGATATAACATTCGTTGCCCGGCTTCACTCCGTCGAAGCGGAAGGAGAAAGTCTTGGAGGAGTGGGGCGCTATCTCGCCCGGCTCTTCCATGCGCTTGCTGTAATAGTAGAGGCCGTCGTCGTAGAGTTTTTCGTAGAGGATGGCCACCACTTCGCGGTAGTAGGGCTCGTCGCTGTTGTTTTGCACCTCGAGCGTGGCAGTCACTCCGGAGGGGTCGATGGTGCAAGCGGTGAGCGCCAGTTGCGAGGGGTTCACCGGAGCCGCCACTACGTCGATTTCTCGCTTGAGGATATAGTCCACTCCGTCGTCGTTGTCTGCCACCCAGAGGTAGTATTTTCCTACGTTCTGCGGGAAGAAGTAGACGTCGTACTCCGCCGTTTCGCCGCCCTTGAGCAAGAGCGGAATGCGGGTGAGGGGAGTGCCCATATAGTCCGTGTTGCCGGCATAGAAATAGAGTACGGAGTTGGCATCGTCGCCCTGGTTCTCCACGGTGATTCTCACCTTGAGGCGTGTGCCCACCACTTCGGCGCTGATGCATTCCAGCCCCGTCACTTCGGTCTTCACGATGGGGTGGATAGAGACGTTGAGCAGTTCGCCGCCCTCGTCAATCTCCACTTCAAAGTAGTGTTGCTTGTTGCCGGCGCGCTGCCAGGCGTCGTCGGCCCCCACTTTGCAGATGGCCGCAATGCGGTGCTTGCCGGGAGCGAGTTTGGCCTCGCCGTAGGCTCCGAGCGAGAGGCTGGTCCAGTTGTTTTCCAGGTTGTAGCCCTTGAGCGACATCTTGCCGCAGTCTTTGAGCACGCTGAGCAGTTCGCCGCCCTCGTCCATGAGGCCGTAGCCCACGTAGGCCGTGGCATAGAAAGGATTGGGGTTTTGGAAGAAGCAGTAGAGAAGGTTGCCGCTCACCTGCTCGTTGAGCGGAGTGAAGAGTTGTTGCGGCGCGGGCAGTCCGGTGGGCGG
>CALCHR010000127.1 GCA_937901185.1 uncultured Bacteroidales bacterium | reverse complement strand
TTAGGACTCTCGGCAATGAAGATACCCTTAGCCGGCTCCACGCGGTTGCGCAGTTGAGCCTCGGTCAATGTGCTGAACACCTCAAGGTCGGGTTGGTTCAGCGAAGTAATTTCTATAATAGGCATATACTTCTGTCAGTAAAAGTTTGGAACGCTTCTTGCAAAGTTATAAAAAACTGCGGAGCGGCGCACGCTTCAGTATATAAAAAGAGAAGCGGCCGGAAACTTCCAACCGCTTCTCCGTGAGCCGAAAGCGGGACTCGAACCCGCGACCTATTCATTACGAATGAATTGCTCTACCAACTGAGCTATTTCGGCCTGCCGCAGAATTGCGGTGCAAATATAGAGTTTATTTTCTTCTTGGCAAAACCTTTCTTTTGCTTTTTGGTAGAATTTTCCAAACAACATTATTATATTTGCGAGGCGTTTGAAAAGCCTTTCTGCAATGATGTACACATATAATATAATAGAGAGATGCTGCGGCTTGTTGTGGACTTGCTGCGGGATATTGTTGCTGCTCACTTTTGCTGCGTGTCAGGATAAAGAAGAACTGCCCGAGGTGTCCGGAACAGATAAGCATACAGTGCTGCTTTATGTGGCGGCAGAAAATTCTTTGGGCGTAGGAGAAAACTGGCGGCGCGACTCTCTCGAGATACAAGAGGGCGCACAGTCACTAAAGCCCGGCCAGCAGCTGCTGGCCTTTGTGGACGATGGAAAAGTTCCGCGCTTATATCTTTTCCCAAAAGGACAAGCACCCAAGTTGGAACAGACATGGCCGGAAGGCCTCTGCTCTTCCGATCCTGCTACTCTGAAGCGTGTGTTGCAGACGGCGGTGGCCGCTTATCCTGCCGACGACTACGCACTGGTGATGTGGTCGCATGCCGATGGCTGGTTGCCGTCCACCAATAAAGACTACTCGCTCCTCTCCTTTGGAATAGATGTGGGAAGTGGTGGCGACTTAGATGATGATAAAGACAAAATGGGCCGCATAGGGGCGCAGATGGATATTACAGATATGGCCGAGGCTATTGCTGAGAGCGGCGTGAAGCTACGCTATATCTTTTTTGATGCTTGCTTGATGCAGAGTCTCGAAGTGGCTTATGCTTTGCGTCATGTGGCCGACTATATTATAGCCTCGCCCATCTCCATTCCGGCTCGTGGTGCTTACTATACGCACCAAGTGGCTGAAGGCTTGTTTAGTAAATCCCCGGCCGACATAGCCCGTATCTATTATGAAGACATCATCTCGCCCGACCTCTATAGCCACTATACGGACTTCGGCATAGTGGTTTCGGCCATCGAAACTCGTTGGTTGGAAGACCTGGCAGCTGTGACGGCCGATGTGTTGCCTGCCTCGTTGCTTGCCGGAGGCTCCTCGCCCAATATGTCTGGTGTGCAGATTTATAAGGCCTATGCGCAAAACTACTTTTATCGTCCTCACGGCTACGATGCAGCTTCTGCCATGCGCCATTTATTGGCCGAGGCCGACTATCTTCGCTTCCGCTCTGTGCTGGATAAGGCTGTCTGCTACAAAGGTGCTACTCCCAGTTTTTGGATAGGTCCGTGGGGTTGGGATTTTTGTGATGTGGAGGCTGACTGCGCCGCCGTGTCGATGTTTATCCCCCAACAAGTTTATACAGAGAATGCCGAGAATTGTGTGTATGGCGATTTGAACGAGGCATTCAAAGAAACAGAGTGGTATCAAGATGCGGGATGGAAAAACATAGGCTGGTAAATTTGCCTTATCGTTTCTGAGAGGAAAAAATAGAAGAGGGAAGAAGCCTTGTGACTTCTTCTCTCTTTTGTATCAGCTTGTTTATCAGATTTCTGTAAATCCTGACTCTCTTTCTTAGCGGTTGGGTTGCAACTCGGAGATGAAGAAATTGGTCATGCGTTGGAACAAGTGGTTGCGGGTGTTACCTCCGAAGATGCCGTGGTTGCGGTTGGTGTAGATTTGCATATCAAACTGCTTGTCGGCTTGCACCAGTGCTTCGGCATATTCGAGTGCGTTGCGGTAGTGCACATTGTCGTCGGCCGTACCGTGGATGAGCAACAGCGAGCCGCTTAGGTTGTTCGCACGCTGAATGGGGTTGATGTCGTAGCCGTTACCGTTTTCTTTCGGGGTGCGCATGTAGCGTTCGGTGTAGACGGTGTCGTAGTATTTCCAGTTGGTGGGAGCTGCTACGGCCACTCCGGCTTTGAAGACGGGGCGTCCTTCGCTCATGGACATCAGTGTGTTGAAACCGCCGAAGCTCCATCCCCAGATGGCGATGTTAGCTTTGTCTACGTAGGGCAGCGTGCCGAGGTAGAGAGCAGCTTCCACTTGGTCTTTCGATTCCAGATCGCCCAAGCGCAGATAGGTGCATTTCTCAAACTCGGCGCCGCGACCACCCGTGCCGCGTCCGTCGACGCAGACAAAGATAAATCCTTCAGCAGCCATATAGCTTTCGTAGATACCGCCGCCGTAGAAGCCCATGCTCCACGAGTCTGTAACTTCTTGCGAGCCGGGTCCGCTGTATTGGTACATGATGACGGGATATTTCTTAGCGGCATTGAAGTCGCGGGGCTTAATCATCCAGCCGTTGAGCTCTACGCCTTCGGAGGTGGTAAAACTGAAAAATTCTTTCCGGCCGAGCAGTTTCTCTGTCTTCTCTTTCAGTTTGGCATTGTCCAATAGCGTGGTGAGTTTGCGGCCTGTGTTGTCGCAGAGGGTGGTTACTGGGGGCTGCGTGGCCGAGCTGTAGACGTTCATGAAGTACTTCAGCGACTTGGAGAAGGTAGCGTTGTTTGTGCCCACCTCGGTAGAGAGTTTCTTGACCTTACCGGCTTTGTCGGAGATATATACGGCTTTGCGCAACGGGCTTTCCTGGCGAGAGGCGTAGTAGCACTTGCCGGTTTTCTCTTCGTAGCCGTAGAAGTTGGTTACTTCGAAGTCGCCGCGTGTGAGTTGCTTTTCCAGTGTGCCGTTCAGCGAGTAGAGGTAGACGTGCTGGTAACCGCTGCGGTCTGATAGGTAGGCAAAGCGGCCATCATAGAATTTCAAGCTGCCATAGGCTGTTTCCTTGATATACTTGTCTGAGGTCTCGCGCACTGCAAGTTTGCACAAGGTGGAGCGAGGGTTGGCCATGTAGATATCCATTTGGTTTTGATGGCGGTTCAGGGTCACCACGGCCAGCTGGTTGGGGTCGTTTGTAAACTTGATGCGGGGGATGTAGCCCTCTTCTTCGAGGGGCACTTGCAGTGTGCGGGTGGCGCGGCTTTCGATGTCGAAGGTCAGGACTGACACGTCGGAGTTTTTGGCGCCTGCCACGGGATATTTGTAAAGGTACTCGCCGGGGTACTCGTCAAACTGGGCCTTGGTGGGATATAGTCCTTTGAACTCCTGCATGGAGTAGACGGGCACCTGGCTTTCGTCGGAGCGCACCCAAGCCAGCATGCGGCTGTCGGCAGAGAAGTCGAAGGCGCGGCTCATGCTGAATTCTTCTTCATACACCCAGTCGGGGATGCCATTGAGCACCTCGTTGCGCTTGCCGTCTTTGGTGATTTGGCTCTCGCTGTTGCCAAAGAGGAGCTTCACCAGGAAGAGGTTGTTGTCGCGTACGAAGGCCACCATAGAGCCATCGGGAGAGAAGAGGGGCACTTGCTGCGGGCCGCCGTTGGATAACGGTTCGTAGGTGTTGTTCTGCACATTATATATATAATATACGGCAGTGAACGAGTGGCGGTAGATGCTCTTCGTTTGGGTCTGGATGAGGATTCTGGTCTCATCGGGCGACATGATGTAGCCGTCTATGCCTCGTATCTTCTCCTTGCCGCGGGCTTTCTCGGCGTCGAAGACCACGCCCACCTCTTTGCCGCTCTTGAAAGAGAAGCGCACGATGCGTTTGCGGTCCGGAGAAATTTGTGTGTAGGTCTCGCCGTCGTTCATCGGATTGACACCATAGATTTGCTCAGGATAGTAGTGTCCGTCAGCAATGTCTTTGAGCTTGAGTGTTTCTTGTGCCGAGAGAGTGGCAGCGCAGAACACAAAGCAGACAACCATTAGAAAAATCTTCTTCATATTCAGGTAGTTGTAAAAAATATTTTCCAAAATGAAAGGGCTGTTTCACCTTCTCGGTGAGCCACTTCTGCAAAAATACTAAAAAACTTCGGAACTCTATGCTTGTGCATCCCTAATTGACCACTCGCTTTGTGATATTTATCCTTGACGAAGCCATGAAACCGCACCCTATTTTTTTACCCCTACATCACAGCGTTTTTCTTAGTAGTTACTTTCGCGTTTTTAGTAGTTACCAAAATTTTCCTAGTAGTTACCGAAATTCACCTAGCTTTTACCTAAGAAATGCCAAAAAATGATATCTGATTTTCAGATAGTTACAAAACCGGTTTTTGGGCCCCGAATTGAGAGGCAGAGAAGCCCCGGAAGACCCCGGTTGGGGAATGGGGGCGCCGGGGTCAATAGGTCTAAAATTTCTTAAATAGAAAACCTCGTCTGCAAAATTATAGGATTGAGCGACAGAATTGTATATTTATATATTCTATGTGGAAAATAAATAGTAGTTTTGCAGACCGAAGTTTTTAACTTTTAATAAGTTACAGAAAAAGTATTGCATACATAAATCCTACCTCAATCATGAAGCACCTTATTGTATTCTTTATCCTATTGTTTGCCACTTTCACCGCAGCAACGGCCCAGCGTTATCAACTGACCGGCTCAGTGGTCGATTCGAAAACCGGAGAACCGGTGGGCATGGCCTCTGTTCAGTTGCTCAAAGGCGACAGCACTGTGGTGGGCGGCATCAGTACCGACGGAAATGGCTACTTCAAACTGACCCCTCAACAGGCAGGTCGCTATAAGGTGAAAATCTCCTTCATCAGCTACAAACCCCAGGTGCGCGAAGCCGTGTTGGACGAGAAGACCGACTCCGTAGGGCTGGGACGCATCGAACTAACCTCGATGGACCAGTCGCTCCACTCAGCCGTGGTGACCGGAACGGCTGCCCGCGTGGAGCAGAAAGAAGACACTACTATGTTCAACGCCTCAGCCTACCGCGTGCCCGAAGGTTCCACGCTCGAAGCCCTCGTCAAGCAGTTGCCCGGCGTGGAAGTTTCCGACGATGGCAAAATCAAGGTCAACGGCAAGGAGGTGAAGGAGTTTCTAATCAACGGTAAAGACTTCTTCAAAGGAGATACTGAGACGGCGATGAAAAACTTGCCCACAAACCTGGTGAGCCGCATCAAGGCCTACGATAAGCAGAGCGACTATTCAGAGATGACCGGCATCGACGACGGAGAAGAGAGCACTGTGCTCGACATTATGACCAAGCGCGAGCTCAATCAGTCCATCGTGTCCAATATAGACCTCGGCTATGGTACAGAAGACCGCTACTCGGCCAACTTCTTTGTGACACGCTTCACAGACAAAAGCCGCATCACCGCCTATGGCTCGGCCAACAACGTAGGTAACCAGCGCTTTGGCGGTCCACGCCGATTTGGCTTCGGCGGCAATGGTCTGGTGGCCAACAAAGAGGCAGGCTTGGATTTCTCTTGGGAGAATGGCAAGAAGAAAAAAGAAGCCGGACGCCTGGAACTGGGCGGAAATGTGCGCTACAAGCATACCACGACCGACCTGCTTTCAACCTCTGCATCAGAAACCTTCTTGAACACCGGTTCTACCAGCTCGTTCAACAATAGCCGCAACAAGAACTATTCTTCTTCTACCAATGTGAATGGAAGTTTTAAGTTGCAGTGGAGCCCGGATAGCATGACAAACATAACCTTCCGCCCGTCGTTCTCACACAGCGAGAGCAAAAACTCAGGCAACAGCCGCACCGCCACCTTCAACGACGACCCCTACGGCATTATGGGTATCGTGAATCCGCTGGATAGCATCTTCGACGACGAACCCAACTCGCAGCTCGAAGATATTGCTGTCAACACCAACGAGCGCATGTCGCTCGGCGACAGTAAGAGCAACAACGTAAACGGTTCGCTCAACGTGGTTCGCCGCTTTGGTTCCTTAGGCAGAAATCTCTCCTTGCGCGTGTCGGGAGGCTACCAGGAAAGCGAGAATAATTCCTACTCCATCTCCAACATCCGCTACTTCAACGGCGACGCTCCCAATTTCTTGAACCAATATAGCCATACGCCTTCGAAGAACTGGAACTACAATGTGAGAGTGGGCTACGCAGAGCCTATCACTAAGAACCTCTTTGCAGAAGTGCGCTACGAGTATGCTTTCAAATATACAGACAGCGACAGGTCAAGATACAATCTCGACAAGATAGATGCAGCGCTCGGAGCGTGGGGCGATCCTACAAATTTCCCACCCATCGGAACGCTTCCCACAGAGGCCGACGTCCTGGCAGCAGTGCGCGATTTGAACAATAGCCAGTATGCCACCTATAAATATTATGACCACACAGTGAATGCAGGTCTGCGCTACAACACAGAGAAGATACGCTTCAATGTCGGAGTAGATTTTAATCCGGAGAAGACTAAGATGGCCTACGAAAGACCGGGACAGAATATCGATACGCTCATTACGCGCAAGGTGTTCAACGTGTCGCCGCAGATTCGTTTCCGCTATCGCTTCTCTAAGACCAATAATTTTGACATACGCTACCGCGGTTCATCCTCGCAGCCTTCTATGACCAACTTGCTGGCCGTTGTGGACAACTCTGACCCGCTGAATATCTCGATGGGTAATCCCGGACTGAAACCGTCGTGGACCAATCGCCTCGATGTGTTCTACAGAGGCTATAATGTGGATAAGCAGCAAGGCTTGTCGGGAGGTGTGAACTTCTCTCAAACTCGCAACTCTATCAGCAACTTGATGGTGTATGATGCCTCAACCGGTGTGCGCTACACACGCCCGGAAAATATCAACGGCAACTGGAACGCCAATGGCCACTTCATGTTCAACACAGGCTTGGGAGTCGAGAAGAAATTTACCATCAGCACCTTTACCAACTTGAACTACAACAACCAAGTGGGTTATGTGAGCAGTTTCGGTACGGACAAGAATACGCGCCCCACAGCGCCGCTCGTACGCGCCACGGCAGTGAATAGCTACGACGAAATATTCAAAGCTGCCAATCCGGAAAAGAGTACCACTCGCTCTGTCGGTGTCTTTGAAAACCTGAATGCTACCTATCGCAGTTCGTGGGGAGATGTGGGCCTGCTCGGTAATCTCAACTATCAGCACTCACACTCTACGGTGCAGAAACAAAACAAGATGGATACCTGGAACTTTTCCTATGGAGCGCAGGCCAACATCATGTTCAACTGGGGCATGAGCATCTCCACCGACATCCGTATGAACTCTCGTAGAGGCTATGCTGACCGCACGATGAACACCAACGAGCTGCTCTGGAACGCTCAGATTTCTCAGAGCTTCTTGAAGAACAAAGCCGCTACCATCAGTCTGCAATTCTACGACATTCTGCAAGAGCAGAGCAACGTGAGCCGCACCATCAACAGCATGATGCGCAGCGACTCTTGGAACAATGCCATCAACGCCTACTGCATGGTCCACTTTATCTACAAACTTAATATCTTCAGCGGCGGTAAGGGAAGCGGTGGCGGAAAAGACGACGCCAAGAAGAAAGGCTCAATGCCGGGTGGAGGATACTATCGCGGCGGACAGATGCCTATGCACATGATGCGCCGACCGATGTAACAGATACGAGAAGACCTGCCGATGGCGGGTCTTCTTCATGAAGGAGTAGCAGGGGCTTTCAAATCCAATTTCAGCCCCTCCTTTTTTTACCCCTACATTACCCCCTTTTTCTTAGTAGCTTTCTAGGAAAACTTAGTAAACTTCTAGTTTTTCTTAGTAAACTCCGAATTTTTCCTAGAAGTTTACTAAGAAACGCCCCAAAATGGATAGTGATTTCCAGGTAATTACAAAGACGTTTTTCTGTACTGCAAAACGGCCCTGATGGAAATAAAAAACCGCAGCCGAAACTGCGGTGGGTCTGTTGCTCAGAGATAAGCGCTCCTCATTCTTACTTCTTGGTGCGGCCGAAAGGACTGAGGGTTAATAGCCGGCGCGGTATTTTCCTTCCTCCTTATCTTCGAGCATGGAGAGGTAGGAGGCGTAGCGCGAGAGCGCCAGTTCGCCCTTTTCTACAGCTTCCAGCACGGCGCAACCCGGTTCGCGGGTGTGGGTGCAGTTGCTGAAACGGCAGTGCTCGGCTTGCTTGAAGATGTCCTTAAAATAGTGGGACACTTCTTCAGGCTCCATGTTGAATGTGCCAAAGCCTTTGATGCCGGGGATGTCTATCAGCGAACCGCCACCGGGCAACTCGTAGAGCTCGCTAAAGGTGGTGGTGTGCATACCGGTGCCGTGCACTTCGGAGATTTCAGCTGTGCGTACATGAGCATCGGGCACGAGGAGATTGAGTAAGGTAGATTTTCCTACACCCGAATGTCCGGAAAGCAGGGTTACTTTTCCTTGCAGGGTGGCCTTGAGTTCTTCAACGCCATCGCCTGTCAGTGCAGAAATGGCATAACTCTCATAGCCCACGGAGCGATAGAGCTGCATGAGTTCGTCGGCCTCGGCGCGCTCTTCTTCGGAGAGAGAGTCTGTCTTGTTGAACGCCAGCACTACGGGAACGCGATAGGCCTCGGCCGAAGCCAGGAAACGGTCGACGAACGTAGTGGTGGTCTTGGGACGAGCCACGGTGACAACCAGAACGGCCAAGTCGAGATTGGCAGCAAGGATGTGGCTCTGCTTGGAGAGGTTTGAGGCCTTGCGCACAATGTAGTTGCGTCGCTCGTCAATCTCTGTGATAAAAGCTTTCTCGCCACCGGTCTCTTGGATAGTCACTCCGTCGCCCACAGCAACGGGATTGGTGGAGCGGATGCCACGTAGGCGAAAGTTTCCCTTCACCTTGCATTCCACTACGCGGCCGTCGTCGGTGCGCACCTCGTAGAAGTAGCCTGTGTTTTTGATTACTATTCCGTGCACGTATATAAAGAGTAGGAGGTAGGTCTATAAAAGAACGAGCCAAATAGCCTGTTCGGGCTAGCTGGCTCATTGTTCTTTAGAATAATATTATACGGTCATGATTTCTTTGCTCTTGGCCACCAGCAAGTCGTCGACCTTCTTAATCATCTTGTCGTGGATTTTTTGCAAGTCGGCCTCAGCATCTTTTTCCACATCCTCAGAAAGTCCGTCCTTGATGGCTTTCTTCAGTTTGTCGATACCGTCGCGGCGAGCGTTGCGGATGGCTACTTTGCTATCTTCGCCTTCCTTGTTGCATTGCTTGGTCAAATCGCGGCGGCGCTCTTCGGTGAGAGGAGGAATGCCTAAACGGATTACCTCACCATTGTTTTCCGGCATGATGCCCACCGAGCTGTCGATGATGGCTTTTTCGATGACGCGGAACATTGACTTGTCCCAAGGCTTAATGGCAATGGTGCGTGCGTCGGGCGTGGTGATAGCAGCTACGTTGTTGATAGGCACCATGGAGCCGTAAGAGTTGACACGTATCTCATCAAGGATATGCGGATTGGCTTTACCGGCGCGGATGTGTGAGAGCGTTTCTTCTAAGTGCATCACACTCATCTCCATTTTTTCCTCACACTCGGCGAGGCATTGCTTTACGTCTAACATAAGGACTTGGATATTTTTATTGTTACTAATATACTTTCTCTCGGCAAAGATACAATAAAGATATGAATGGGTGTATAAAATGTCTGTAAGATTATGGGAGAAACTTTGGGATTTTTTACGCCGTGCACAGCCGCTTCTATGATAGTTTTTGCTTTGTGGCACTTGAAGTCTTGGATTTTATACTTACATTTGCACCCACCAAACACACATATATATAAATATAAGCTTATGGAAAAAATCTACTTGTCAAAAATCAGAAGCACAATCTCTATTCTTGTGCTTAGCAATATTTTGTTTTTCTTGGGAGCGCTCAATGCTAATGCCGGCATCGGAGATGTGGTAGACTTTGGGAAAATGGAATTGGACAAAGAATATCAACTGGCAGACGACTTTTCAGACTATCAAGGCTACTTTGTGGCTCCCAAAAGCGGTATGCTCACCGTGATAGCTACCAGCGGCTGCTTGATGATGCCCTATCAGGATGCAGAATTTACCCGCCCCATCGATTACATGCACTCCTTTCTGCCCAACGGCAAGGAAAGCTATGACATCAATGTGGTCAGCGGAAGAAAATACTTCTTCTCTGCTTCGTTCTGTATGAACTCCGGCACCTGTAAGCTCGTTATGGAAGAGAACCCTACGGTCAAACTGGAACGTGTTACTCCCGAGCAAGGCACAGCTTATAGCGTGGCCAAAGGTGGTAGCATCGTGGTGTCTTTCAATAAGGCCGTAGTGGCCGATGGCGCAGAACTACTTGTAGGAGAGCAGCAGAAAGAAATCAGCCTTAACATACAGGGTGCCAACTTGATGCTCGATGCTAAGTTGGAGGTGATGGACTTCCTGCAAAGCGGATTGCTGAAAGCCGGAGACACTTTCAAGGTGCGTATCAAAGGTATCAAGGCTGCAAACAATGCCTCGGTAATCTATGGCACTGACGGCACGCTGGAACTAAGTTTCCTGAGCGCAGAAAAACCCGTTTGCTTCGTTTCAGCAGAGGGTATAGAAAATGGGAAGTTCTTGTCCTATTGGATAAAAGGAGACAAAGGCTCTCTGCTCAAATTTGTGTTTGACGGAGAACTGCAAAGTACCGAAGGACGCCAAGAAGAGGCCAGGCTGAAACTGACATATGGAAATACAGACCGTGGCAGCAGCGATTTGTATAATGAAAGTGTGCCCTACACGGTGGAAGGAAATACCGTATTGGTGGACTTGTCGGAAAAGTTGCGCCGCCCGCAGGATATGCTCTCTTCCGGCAATAGCTACGAGCAAATCTATTTGCAACTGGAAAATGTGTGCGATGCAGCCGGCAACTATACCTATAATCCCGATGTTGCAACCATGGGCTCTTATAGTTTCACAATGCCCTACGAAGAGGTTCACGCTGACATTGTAAGCGAATTTTCTCCGGTAGCAGGAACTTCGTTGGCCCAAGTGGAAGCTTTGGAAATCTGGGTGACCGACTATGAAAAAATTATTCATCAAGGTATAGCCTTTGAATGTACGCAGGAGCAGCAGACCAACACGGTTGTCGTGGAGGCCTTTACCAAAGAATCCGACCCCGACTTTGAAGGGGCGTACATCTTGTTGGTAGCAGTGCCGGAGGAGGCTCGCAGCGCAGAGACGGTGGTTGTAAAACTGGCCGGAGCGCAATTCAAGGACGGTATAGACCATAGCGCAGCCGTAGAGGCTACCTACAAGAATGCACCAACTTCTGTCGAAGGCCTTGTGGCTCCCTCGGCCATGGCTAAGAACATATATTCTATCGCCGGGGTGAAGATGGCCGCTCCAAAAACAGAAAATTTACCGGGCGGACTCTATGTCGTAGATGGAAAGAAGATTCTGAAAATAAAATAGACCTCTTACAGTCAATAGATGACTACCAAAACTATGAACCGATTTATCTGGGGTATATTCCTATCGCTTGCCCTCGCAGCCTGTAATCCTGAAGATCGAAGTGGCGAGCAGCCTTTTGCTCCCACTGTGCGCACACTCTCTGCCGTGGTGGAAGAAGGTCAGTGCCTGTTGACCGGAAGCGTAGATGCTTCGCCAAACAGTAGGGTCCTCAAAAAAGGATTCAGATGTGGCAATGACACCCTGCGCCTCGACCTTCTTTCAGAGGATGAAGAAGACGTGTTTCAGGTAAACGTGGAAGGCCTCTTGCCCGGAGAATATTTTGCCGTAGCTTATGCCATTAACGGCGTTGGAACAAGTATGGGCGACACGCTTCTCTTCAATATCCCCAAGTAAGCCGTAGGCCGAATGGAATAGCAGCCTGTTGCCGATAAATAAAAACTGCTGGTGCAGTCTTTCTAAATAGAGCACCGAAGGAATGGTTATCTGGACATAGTAATCCTAATTGCCGCCTTCGGTGCTTTTGCTTTTTAGACGGTCGAATGTCTGCACCCATGCAAGCAGGTATGCCTCTTGGCGTCTTACGGTGTAAACCATTATCTTCGCTCCGCATAGCCTCGCTCTTTATTAGCTCTTTATCAGAATTTTAATGAGGCTTAAAAGCGATGGCGAGATGTTTTCTTGGAAAAGTTTCAAGCGCTTGACACAAAAATTTCAAGCGCATGACACAAAAGTTTCAAGCGCATGAAACTTTTTTATTTTAAGACTTTCGTGCTGTGCGGTAAACTTATTTTCTTCGGAAAAGGATAAGTAGGACGACGGGAGCGCCTATGAGGGGTGTCAATGCGTTGAGAGGAAGCACGCTGCCATCGCTTGGCAGATAGGCTGCGACGTTGCAGAAAAGAGCGATAACGCCTCCCCAAAGGATAGAAGTCGGGATGAGATGGCGATGGTCGGCCGTGCGGAGCAAGAGCCGTGCGGCATGGGGCACAGCCAAACCGATGAAAGAAATGGGGCCACAGAAAGCTGTGACAATAGCGGTCAGTAAGCCTGTGAGCAAAAGGGCTGTTGTGCGTATAAACTGCACCCGCACGCCAAGATTGGCGGCATAGTCGGCGCCGAGTTGCATCACGTTGAGAGGTTTGGCCATGAGCCAGGCAAGCAGCAGTCCGCAAGAGAGCGAGGCTATGTAGCCCGCAATCTGTGAGGTGGATACCCCGCCAAAGTCGCCCAGTCCCCAAATCATATAGGACCGCACGCCTTGAGCCGTGGCATGGAAGTTGAGTAAAGCTATGACAGACGAGGCTATAAAGCTAATCATCACGCCGGCAATGAGTAGCGGCAAACGGCCGCGCAGCAGGGATGAGCAAATCAGCAGTAGAAGGATTACGATAACAGCGCCGATAAACGCTGCAGCCGTGATAAGAAAATAGCCTGAGCATGAGAAACCGCCGGCCGTGGCGCTTCCTCCGAGCAGTAGCATGACGATAGCCACGCCTAAGCCTGCGCCGGAATTGACGCCCAGAATAGAAGGGTCAGCAAGAGGGTTTGAAAAAATATTCTGCATCAGGAGTCCGGCGATGGCCAATGCCGCACCGGAGAAAATGGCGGTCAGCATACGCGGCAGGCGTGTTTCGACGACCACAAACTCTGCTATCTCATGGTTGTTGCCCCCGCTATGAAACAGGCTTTGCCAAACTTCTTCCGGGGTTAAAGAAATGCTGCCGGTCAGTAAAGCCGCTGCAGCGAGCAGTAGCAATAGGGATAGCGGAATGAGGTAGCCTATCGTCAGTCGTAAGTTGCTCTTCATAAGTCTACTCTATTGGTTGGTAGTAGTGATGGGTGTTGTCCGGCAGCAGCTGTGGGTGAAAGATATGAATTAAGTTGCGCAGCAGACGCTCCGGGTGGAAAGGCGTTTCCTCATAGTAGGGCACATGGAACGTGTTGCAGGCATAGATGTTGCGACTTTTCCAAGGCTTGAAGGCTTCGTAGGATTTGAAATCGGCGCTGAGCGACTCGTAGGTGAGAGGCTCCTTGGCTCCGTACTTGATGAGCCATATATCTGCATCATGGGCTTGCCGGTAGACATGCTCAAAGGATAAGCAGACCGAGCCGCTTTCTCTTTTGTGGGCAAAGAGATAGTCGGCACCGGCGTCTGAAAAAATCTGTCCCAGTGTGCTGTTACCCCCGGGAACGTACCATGCGGAGCCACTCTTTGTGTCGCAAAGCAACTTAGGCTTTACGGGTTGCTCTTTTCCTATTTTGCTCAGGGCCAAGTATTCTTTTTCTATCTCGGAGAATAGAGAGTCGGCTTTCGCCTCACAGCCGAATAACAGACCATAGAAACGCATCCACTCTGCGCGGCCCAATGGAGAGGTTTCCATATAGTCGGCACATTCTATAATAGGAATTCCCAGGCGGGCTATCTGTCCGTGTCCGGCATTCTCAAATGGAGATACAAATAGAGCATCGGGCTTTGCCGCAGCAATGAGCTCGATGTTAGGAGTCATGGCTGCCCCCATGTCGGTCAGCAAACCATTTTCTAAGCGTTTACGCAGTTCAGAGTTGTAAAGGTAGGGCACATCGCATAGGCCACAGAGATGGTTGCTTTTGCCAAGTTCGGCAAATAGGGAAGCGTGTATAGAAGAAAAAGCAACGGCACGCTGCAATGGTATGCGTACAATGGTGGCCTCATGTATATGGGGCGGGGCGGGAGCGTTGTGGGGGAGAAGTAAGTAGCGTTGGAGGGTTCGCTGCGGATTCCAAGCATCGCGCACAACGGCTACGGCGTAGCTGTCGGTGCGTGTGATGTGTAACAGAGAGGCGTATGAGAAAGCTAAACTATCTGTCGCCGGCAATGAAGCGGTGGTGCGTTGCTTGCAACTCAATAGGCTACTACATATAAGCAAAGCTAAAAAGTATGACAACAAGCGTGGCATGATGGGAAAGCTCTGGAGGTGTCAGATTTCTTCTGAGCGTGTAATTTCTCCGGCTATGCTGGTGTGCATCAACTCTATGATGCGCTCCTTGGAATACTCGTGGCCAAGCAAGAACATCAACTTGGTAACCATGCTCTCAAGCGTGCAGTCGTAGCCATTGAGCACACCGGCTTGCAAAAGTTGCAATCCGGTTTCGTAGCGTCCCATTTCTACAGAACCTTTGGAACACTGTGTGATGTTGACAACAATAATGCCCTGCTCGTTGAGGCGTTTCAAGCGCTCAAATAGCCAAGGACGCTGCGGCGCATTTCCAGAACCGAAAGTCTTAAGAATGATAGCCTTCAAGCCTTTCGTGTTGATGATAGCATCTACCACCTCTTCGCGGATGCCGGGGAAGAGTGTGAGGATAACGACATTGTTGTCAAGAAGATAGTGTACCTTGAATTTCTCATGAGCTGCCGGCCGGCGGATAAGATGCGTGTCATAGATTATATGAATTCCGGCATTGGCAAGAGGAGGAAAATTATAAGAACGGAAAGCATTAAAGCCTTCTGTGTTAATCTTTGTGGTGCGATTGCCTCTGGTCAGTTTGCTCTCAAAGAAAATGCAAACCTCAGGCACCATTGGCTCTCCTTTGGAATTAACAGCTGCCGCAATCTCTATGGATGTAAGCAGGTTTTCTTTACCATCTGTGCGCAACTGGCCTATGGGGAGCTGTGAACCGGTAATGATGACCGGCTTACTCAGATTCTCAAGCATGAAACTTAAGGCTGAAGCTGTGTAGGCCATAGTGTCCGTTCCGTGCAGCATTACAAAACCATCGTAGTTGTCGTAGTTGTCGCTGATGATACGAGCCATTTTTATCCAATAGCTTGGCTCCATATCACTTGAGTCTATGGGGGGGTCAAAGGTAAGCGCATCAATCTTGTAGTTGAAGCGTTTCAGTTCCGGAACATGGTGCTTGAAATGCTCAAAATCAAAGTTTTCAAGCGCACCAGTTTCCGGATTTTCTATCATCCCGATAGTGCCTCCGGTATAGATTATCAAAATGGAAGGAGTATGTGCCTTTTTCATATCTGCAAAGCTACAATAAAAATGTGTATTAAGAAAATTTAATACTTAATTTATTTCTGCGACCCCTCTAATATGTCACTTTTTTATAAAAATAAGAAGAAATTCATACCCTCTTAGAAAAAAATTGTAACTTTGTAGGCAATCTTATCCTACTATGTCGTGGACGTAGTAACTTTCTAAATAGAAAAATTATTCTTTATGGAAAATGTAAATATACAGAACGAAGAGAAGACTGAGGAAATCCAATTGATTCCTTTACTGAAACAGTGTTATCGTATTTTCTTGGACAACTGGTATTGGTTTGTCTTGTCCGTGCTAGTTTGTGTCGGCTTAGGTTTCTTCTATGCACAAATCCAGCCTGAGGTGTACAAACGCCAGGCCGTAATGCTTTTTGAAGATTCAGAAGGCGGCTATGGCAGCCGTGGTCGCGGCAACATGAGTACGTTGCTTGAACTGAATGGCGTCAGTGTGGGTGACAATCTGCAGAACGAAATGTTTGTGCTGACATCCAGCCGTTTGATGGAACGAGTGGCTGATACTCTTAATCTGGATGTGAGCTATTCTACAACAGCAAGACTTCGCCCCACAGTTCTTTACAACAACAGACCATTCTCTGTAGAGTTTTTGGAAGAGTTTAAGTATCCTGTCTCTTTTGTTGTAGAACTGATAGATGACAATACTTGCCGCCTTTCAGGTTTTGTAGCCAAAGGAAAAGAGCGTGAAGGTAGTCAGGTTGTGAAGTTTGGCGAAGTTGTAAAGACACCAGCCGGAACTTTGAAGGTGGAAACCGGAGAAACATTTGTTGGCTTCCCCAGAAATAAGGAAGTGCAAGTGTCTCGCGTTTCTAATCGCATGGCTGGTAACATGTGTAAAGCAAAAGTTACAGCTTCAGAGTACGATAAGGATTGCTCGCTCGTAGTTCTTACATGTCAAGATGCCAACTACAAGCGTGCTGAGGATATTTTGAATGAGGTTTACAATGCTTATAAGCTGGACGTTGTGTCTAACAAGAATCGTGTAGCTCTGAACACTGCTACCTTTATCGATGCTCGTTTGGACTTGATCGGCCGTGACTTGAATCTCGTAGAAACTTCTTTGGCCGACTTCAAGCAGCGCAACAACATTGTAGACTTTAGCCAAAGCGCAAGTCTCTTCTTAAGTGAAGGTAGCGCCGCTCGTAAACATGCCTTGGAACTGGAAACACAGTTGGTTGTTTTGCAGTACCTTGAAGAATATCTCTCTGACCAAACCAAGAAAGATGCCCCGATACCTGCTCTTGCCGGATTGGGAACAGTTTCTATCTCAAATCAGATTCAGGAGTTCAACAAGATGTTGATGCTGCGCAATTCTTATTTGGAGAGCGCTTCTGCCGAGTCGCCTACAATCCGCGATTTGACTAAGCAGTTGGAAGTACAGAAGGAAGTGATTCTCGCTTCTTTGAAGAATTATTCCAAGACTGTTGAGGTGGAATTGAAGGAGGCTCGCAACAATGAACGCTTCATTGCCGGCCAGGTAGGAAAGGTTCCCGAGAAAGAAAAAGAGTCTCTGGATATTGTTCGTAAGCAAGAATTGTACAATGCCCTCTATACTTACTTGCTCAATAAGCGAGAGGAAGTAGCTTTGCAGTTGGCTATCAACGAAGCCAATGTGCGTCTCGTAGAAGAGCCTATTGGTAGCAACACTCCAATCAGTCCGCGAACTGGTTTTATCTTGCTCGTGGCATTTGTAATAGGCTTATTGATTCCCGCACTTATTCTTTGGCTCAGACTGGTGTTTGATATCACAGTTTCCGGTAAGAAAGATATAGAAAAATATACTACCATTCCTATGGTAGGTGAAGTTCCCCACTGGTTGGGAGCTACTGAAACAGATGTGGTAACTAAGGCCGATGGTTCAAACGATTCAGTAACAGAAGCTTTCCGTGTGCTGCGTTACGGCTTGAACTTTGTAATGCATAGTGCAAAAGTCTTTGTGATAACTTCTACCACTCCGTCGCAAGGTAAGAGTTTCATTTCTCGAAATCTTTCAGCCGTACAAGGCTTGGCAAGTAAGCGCGTTCTGCTTGTCGATGGCGACATCCGTAAGCGCTCTTTGAGTAAGGTGTTTGGCCATTCTGCAGGTCTTACTGCCTATTTGGTAGACGAAGAGAACACACTCGACATTGAATCTCTGATTCTCAAAGATAAAGTGGCCTTAGGCGTAGACTTCTTGCCTGCTGGTAAGATTCCACCTAACCCCTCAGAACTTTTGATGTCAGCCAAGTTTGATGAGTTGATGGTACGTCTGAGAGAAATGTATGATTATATCATTATCGACACCACGCCTATTCTTTCTGTGGCCGACGCCAGCATTATCGGTCGTGTAGCCGATGTGACGCTCTACGTTATTCGTGTCGGTGTTCAGGAGCGCGAGTTCTTGACAGAGTTGCAGAAGATGTACACCGCCAAGAAGTTCCGCAACTTGTGCATCGTGCTTAACGACTCCGATGTTAAAGCCCGTAGTTACGGTTATGGCTACGGCTATGGTTACGGCTACGGTTATGGCTACGGCTATGGTTATGGACCTGAGCGCAAGAAGAAGAAAGGCTTGTTGGGTAAGGTAAATCCTCTCAAGTCTAAGAAATAGAAGAAATACCTATTATATAAAGGAGCACCTACGGTTTTTGGCTGTAGGTGCTCTTTTGTTTTGGGAGAGCAAAGTAATAGCAGTGCATTGTTTGTCAGTGTCAAAAAAGTTTTCTACCTTTGCTCCCATAAGACACATATTATAATAATAGAAATGGGAAAAGTTTTAATCATTGGAGCCGGTGGTGTAGCCACCGTAGCCGCTCACAAAGTGGCACAGAACACAGATGTGTTCTCTGAGATTATGATTGCCAGCCGCACAAAGTCCAAGTGTGATGCCATTGTCAAGGCCATTGGCCGCCCCGACATCAAGACAGCACAAGTGGATGCTGACAGTGTGGAGCAGCTCTGTGCTTTGTTCAACGAGTTCAAGCCCGACCTCGTGATGAACCTTGCTTTGCCTTATCAGGACCTTACTATTATGGAGGCATGTTTGCAGTGTGGTTGCTCTTATCTTGACACAGCCAATTACGAGCCTATCGACGAGGCCCATTTCGAGTATTCTTGGCAATGGGCCTACAAGGAGCGCTTTGAGCAAGCCGGTTTGACAGCCATCCTCGGCTGCGGTTTCGACCCCGGCGTTACCAGCATTTACACAGCCTATGCTGCCAAGCATCACTTCGACGAGATACAGTATCTCGACATCGTAGACTGCAATGCCGGCGACCACCACAAGGCATTTGCTACCAACTTCAACCCCGAAATCAACATCCGCGAAATCACTCAGAAGGGTCTTTATTGGGAAAATGGTCAGTGGGTAGAGACAGAACCCCTCGAAATTCACCAGCCGCTTACTTATCCCAACATTGGTCCGCGCGAGAGCTACTTGCTCCACCACGAAGAGATTGAGAGCTTGGTGAAAAATTATCCCACCATCAAGCGCGCTCGCTTCTGGATGACCTTCGGACAAGAATACCTTACCCACCTACGCGTAATTCAGAACATCGGCATGGACAGCATCGTGCCCATCGACTATGAAGGCCACAAGATTGTGCCCCTTCAGTTCTTGAAGGCCGTATTGCCCAATCCGCAAGACCTTGGTGAGAACTACGAGGGCGAAACCAGCATCGGTTGCCGCATCCGTGGTTTGAAGGATGGCAAGGAACGCACCTACTACGTTTACAACAACTGCTCTCACCGTGCTGCCTACGAAGAAACCGGCATGCAGGGCGTTAGCTACACCACAGGTGTTCCCGCCTGCATCGGTGCCCGTATGTTCATGCTCGGCTTGTGGAAGCGTCCGGGTGTGTGGAACGTAGAAGAGTTCGATCCAGACCCCTTCATGGATGAGCTCAACAAGCAGGGACTCCCCTGGCACGAAATCTTCGACGGAGATTTGGAACTCTAAACCACATAGCAAGTTCAGTCTTGCAGCATCATCTTTAAGAGGTCGGTCATTCAGCACCGGCCTCTTTTTTTGACTCCCTTCTTTATAAGAGATTATTCCAGGGAAAAAGTTTCCTATAAAGACAGTCTCTAAGTAGGTAGAAAAAGCGTCCGTTGTAATTGCTTGATTTTCAATAGTGATTTTTGGGCGTTTCTTAGTAAACTTCTAGGAAAAACTCGGAGTTTACTAAGAACGCGAAAGTAACTACTAAGAAAAACTCCTTTAAGTAGGGGCTTAAAGGAGTGCAAAAAACAAGCTCGATTCTGCTGTTGAGAGAATCGGGCTTGTGGGTTTAGTTGAGAGGAGTGCCGTCGGGCAGAATGAGTAAGTGGAATTCCAGTCTGTCTCCTTTCTCGAGTTCCAACTCATAGTGGTTTCGCTCCGGCGTTTCCACCCAGTCAGCATCGTCAATGCGATAGCCTTGATAGTTCAGAGCCACGTAGTCGAGCACGGGTTGGGGCAGTGTGTTGGGCAACACATTGGTTTCTGTCTTCACCCACGAGCCGTCGGCCTCAAACCAAGCCTCGGAGATGGCAGCATCGTTGCGAAACTCGGCTTTGTAGAGTCCATATTCTCTTTCCCAATCTACAAACTGGGCATTAGGATATTTCTCTGCGAAGGCGCTTTCTACGGTCTTTGGCGGGCTCTTGATATCGTCTTCGTCGTTGTCGCAGGCTACGAATGCAAAGGTGGCCAGCGACAGGAAGAGGCCCAATAAATAGTGTGTCAGTTTCATCTTAGTCTAGTCTTGTTGTAGTTGAAAGTGGTATTTACAAATCTACGTCTACCACTTGGTAAGTCTTGTTGAAGGTAAGCTCCACGCCGTTTGATAAAGTCACCTCAGTGTTGCTTCTGTCCTTTTCTATCTTTACAATCTTAGCTTCGGCTTGAGTGCGCTTTACGTAGGCGGCCACTTGAGCGGGAACAACATCAGCCGGTACGCTGCTTTGTTTGCAGTAAACTTCTGTCCAATTGCCGTTGCGGTCAAACTCCACTCTGTCGCCGTTGTTGAACATCACCTCGTAGCTCTTTTCCAGCAAACCACTTTCCATCTTGGCCAAGGTCACAGTGTGGCTGGCAAAGTTCTTCTTGAGGAACTGCTGAGCAGCGGCAGGAAGTTGAGTTACGTCGACGGGTTTGTCGTTGTCGGCCATAGCCGGAGTTTGGAAAAACAAAGTACATCCAATCGCTAATACAAAGAGTCTAAAAAACTTTTTCATGTTCATTCTAATTTTGAGTTATACAATTTTTCTTCTTTCTCGATTGCAAATATAGATATAGTTTTTCAGAAAAATCGAATACTAAACAATTTTATAACGTAGTTTATGTAAATTTGTAATCTATACATTTTTGTTAACAATTTAACATTTGGAAGTTTGGCTTATTTAAGAAAGCCTATATAGCTGTGGGAGAGAAATAGGAAAGGCCTATATTATATATATAATGTGTGGGGTGCTCAGAAACCTCCTCGGTTTGCTTCTTGCTTTTCCTTTGGAGGAAGATGTGGAGGCAGAAAAATCTTTTCCGGAGTTTCCTATATCCTTTCGTATCTTTGTTGTATCTTTGCCTATGGCAGTAGCCACCCCTTAATGTATTTTATAAACCAACACAGATATAGTTATGGCAAAGAAAGAAGAGATGATAGCAGAGGGCGCTAGCGAAAAGCTGAAGGCCCTGCAAGCTGCAATGGCCAAGATTGAGAAAGATTTTGGCAAAGGCTCAATTATGAAGTTGGGCGACGAGCAAGTGGAAGATGTAGATGTGATTCCTTCGGGAAGCCTTTCTCTCAACGCAGCGTTGGGTGTGGGCGGATACCCGAAAGGCCGCATCATAGAAATATATGGTCCGGAGAGTTCCGGTAAGACCACCTTGGCTATCCATGCCATTGCCGAGGCGCAGAAGAACGGCGGCATCGCAGCTTTCATAGATGCAGAGCATGCCTTCGACCGCTTCTATGCAGCCAAGTTGGGTGTAAATGTTGACGAACTTCTTATCTCACAGCCCGACAACGGCGAGCAGGCTCTTGAGATAGCCGACCAGCTGATTCGCTCTTCGGCCATCGACATCATCGTTATCGACTCTGTAGCGGCGCTTACGCCGAAGGCAGAAATTGAGGGCGAGATGGGCGACAACAAAGTGGGCTTGCAGGCTCGTCTCATGAGTCAGGCGTTGCGTAAACTGACCTCGACCATTAATAAAACCAACACCACTTGTATCTTCATCAACCAGTTGCGCGAGAAGATTGGTGTGATGTTTGGCAATCCTGAAACAACCACCGGCGGTAATGCTTTGAAGTTTTATGCCAGCGTGCGCATAGATATCCGTAAGGTGACCACACTGAAAGATGGCGATACGCCGATTGGAAACCAAGTGCGCGTGAAGGTGGTAAAGAACAAGGTGGCACCTCCTTTCCGCAAGGCTGAGTTTGAGATTACCTTCGGCGAAGGCATCTCTCACATCGGAGAAATCGTAGACCTCGGCACAGAGCTGGGCGTTATCAAGAAAAGCGGTTCTTGGTTCAGCTATGAAGATACAAAGATTGGCCAGGGTCGCGACGCTGTGAAGCGTATGCTTAAGGACAACCCCGAACTTTGCGAAGAGCTTGAAGCAAAAATTGCCGAGGCTCTCAAAGCACAGGAAGACTAATTCGGATTTCTATATACGAACCGCCGCCCGAGCAACCTCGAGCGGCGGTTTTCTGTTAGTGCGGGCAACTAGAATTACTTTACCCGGATAACTTAAGATGAGTAGGAAAAGCCCGTTCTAACTATCTGGTTTTCAATAGTCGTTTGGGCCCATTTCTTAGGTAAAAGCTAGGTAAATCTAGTAGTTACCTAAATTTACCTAGCTTTTACCTAGTTTTTCCTAAGAGCCTTCTAAGATTTTCTATCTTTTCATCCACCCGTTTCCGGTCTGTGGTCGTTGATATTTTTTACTCCTTGGCTCTGGGGATGTATTCTCTACATTATTGGGCGCAAACAGGGCGCCTGATATTTCTTGCTGTACTTATGAGCGCGGGCGACCGATGGAGAAATACTCAAAGCCGTATTCTTCCATCTCGGCGGGGTCGTAGATGTTGCGACCATCAAATACCACGGGGGTATTCATTGTGCGGCGCACCACCTCCCATGAGGGTAAGCGGAATTGCTTCCACTCGGTGAGCAACAACAACGCGTCGGCACCGAGAGCTGCGTCATAGATGTCGCATGCGTAGACTACGCTGTCGCCAAGTCGGCGCTTACACTCGTTCATTGCTACGGGATCGAAGACACGGATGGTACATCCGGCTTGTTGCAGTTTTTCGATGGTGACAAGCGAGGTGGCTTCGCGCATATCATCGGTCTCAGCCTTGAAAGCCAATCCCCAGATGGCAATGGTCTTGCCTTTAAGTTCGTTGCCATAGTAGGCCGAGAGTTTGTCGAATAGCACACTCTTTTGTAGCTCGTTGACTTCCTCTACAGCTTGGAGCACACGCATCTTGTAACCTTTTTGTTCTGCAGTCTTGATGAGCGCCTTGACATCCTTCGGGAAACAAGAGCCGCCATATCCGCATCCGGGATAGAGAAACTTGGAACCGATGCGCGAGTCGCTGCCGATACCCTTGCGCACCATGTTTACATCGGCGCCCACTAGTTCGCAGAGGTTGGCTATGTCGTTCATGAAGGAGATTCGCGTTGCCAGCATAGAGTTAGCTGCATATTTTATCATCTCGGCAGAGGGGACGTCTGTGAAGATGACGCGGAAGTTGTTCAGCATGAAAGGAGAGTAGAGACGCGTCATGAGGTCCTTGGCACGCTGGGTTTCTACGCCGACAACAACACGGTCGGGCGACATGAAATCCTTTACAGCTGCACCTTCTTTGAGAAACTCGGGGTTAGAGGCTACGTCGAAGGCAATGTCTACTTCGCGGCGGTCCAACTCTTGCTGAATGGCTGCTTTCACCTTTTGGGCTGTGCCTACGGGCACTGTGCTTTTTGTTACCACTACAAGGTATTTTTCCATGTAGCTTCCCACTTCGTGTGCTACGTTTAACACGTAGGTCAAGTCGGCACTTCCGTCTTCGTCGGGAGGTGTTCCCACAGCGCAGAAAACGGCTTCTACATCGTTCAGGCAGCTTTTCAGTTCTGTAGTGAAGTGCAGCCGTCCCTCTCTGTAGTTGCGTAACACCATCTCTTCGAGTCCCGGCTCGTAGATGGGTATGATGCCTTTCTGTAAGTTGTCTATCTTTTCTTGGTTAATATCTACACAGGTCACTTTGACACCCATTTCGGCAAAGCAGGCTCCGGAAACCAAGCCAACGTATCCTGTTCCTACAATGGCAATTCTCATAAGTGGAAATTTTTTGGCGGTGAAAAAATATTTGTGGTATAAAAAAATCTCTGTCTTCTGTATATCCTTTTTGGAGAGCGCATTTTCTACGTTCTAAAAGAATATGCAGAAGACAGAGAACTGTACTTGCAAAACTATATGATATTAGTTGTTGGTAGCAGGTGCTTCGGGGGCTACAGGAGCCGCGGGTACTGCTGCATCTTGTCCCGGAAGAGTGGGAGCAGCAGGCATAGTGGTCTTCATCTCAGTCACGATAGAAGAAGGGTCGTTAGACTCGAAAGAGATAAAGGAAGTACTGATGCAGACAAGCACCAAGAGGGTTACTAAAATCCAAGTGGCTTTTTCAATAACATCTGTGGTCTTGCGAACGCCCATAATCTGATTGGAAGAAGCAAAACTAGATGCGAGACCGCCGCCCTTAGATTCCTGGATAAGTACGATAAAGATTAACAGAACTGCGAGGATGACAGCCAAAATTACTAAAAGTGAGTACATGGTTATTGCTTTTTGTTTTTATTGTTAATAATCAATTTTTGTAAGAAACGGATTTGGTCTGCAAAGTAACTATTTTTTTTTGGATAATTCAAATTTAATTTGCGGATAATTTCAATTGCCTTCTCATAGCGGCCTTGTTTTATGTAGATTTTAGCCAAGGCCTCTGTGAAAAATCCCTCGTCAAGGTATTCATCTTGGTCTTCGGGGATGTCGGGCGTGAATTCTACTTCTTCGCTTAGGACGATGCGCTCCGGCTTATTTTCTATATATGAGTCAATCAAAGAACTGCTGCGCTCTGTGTGTATACTTTCTTCGCCTTGAGTTGGTTCTATGTCGTCCATCTCTTGTAGGAAGGCTGTATAGTCGCTTGTAGCGTCGGCCACTGTGATGCGTCGGCCTTGAGTCTCTTCTGCAGGGAGAGCGGTATGCAGAAAGTTGTCAATGAGAGTTTGCGTGCGGCTGGTGTTGGCAGATTCTTTTCCTACCTTCTGAATCTCATTTACAGGGTGTAGTTCGTAATTGTGGCTCTCCACCATATTGAAAAGCGCCCGGCGGTCGGGTAATAAGATGGCTGCGCGGCGCAACTCTTCGCCGAAACTTGGGTCGTGGAGCAGAAACAGATTTTGCAAGTACATGATGCGGGCAGCCTGGAAATAAGGATAGCGCGCCACAAGTTCACGCAACTTGTAGAGCGTCTCCTTGTTGAGACTTTCCGGTTGTCCTATGTATTCGCAAATATCTATGTTCATTGTGTAGGTGGTATGTTTTTACCAGTCGGCCACTGTGGCATTGAATATTTGGTCTGTGAGGTCTTTTACCATCTCGTTGACCAGTTCTTCCTGCACGGCGCTTAGCTGTTGCGAAGATTCGTATTGTGTGGTGGCTGAGAACTGTCGCTCCCAACTTTGGTTGGTTTTGTTGTTGTTGAAGCGGATGTTTACAGTCATCTTAAGTTGCACCTGCGAAGAAAAACCGTCGGCAGAAATAGATTTGTTATACTGGTCGTAACCGGTAATTTCTCCGGCCAACTGTAAGTCGCCGTCGCGTTTCACAAGTTTCAGGCGGGTCTGGCTGGCATAAAGGTCTTGCAACTTATTATTGAAGATGGCCTCCATAGGCGCCCAGCCATAGGGCGCGCGGTTGGGGATATTGCTTATCTGTATGGTTTTGATAAGGTCGTAGTTGATAGAGGTTCCTGTAAACTTGTAGCTCACGGTGCAAGCTGCAAAGATGCACAGCGAGGCTACTAAAAGTAACAGACCTATCAGCAAGTGTTTATTCCAAGCCATATTCTTTAATTTTTCTATATAGTGTACGCTCTGAGATGCCTAATTGGGTGGCGGCGGCTTTACGTCGGCCGTTGTTGTGAAGGAGCGCTTTGCTGATCATCTCCTTTTCTAATTCATCGAGCGACTTTCCGGATTCTTCTTCCTCGCCCTCTCGGATTTCCTCAGCCTCCCAGATAGGTGGTTCCTCTTCTACTTTTTCTTTGTCTATGCTGATAGAGGGGTGGTGCCTATAGAGCGTGACGCCCGAGGGCTGCGCTGAAGATACGGCAGCAGTTGGGTGGTGCAAGCCGTTCTCATTGACAATTTTCTTTAGTTCGCTGACATCTCTGCGCAGGTCGAAGAGGATTTTGTAAAGAATCTCGCGCTCGTTCTCAAAGCTATGAGTCGAGGCTGTCTCTTTTACCATTACCAGTTGGTCGTGGCGTTTCACCTCGGGCAGGTATCTTCTTAAAATGTCGGCGGTGATTTCGCGCTCCTCAGCGGTGACAGACATGTTCTCCGCTATGTTTTTTAGCTGGCGCACATTTCCCGGCCACGAGTAAGCGGCTAAGATGCGGTTGGCCTCATCGTTGAGACGTATGGCCGGCATCTTGTATTTCTCGCTCATCTCAAGGGCAAATTTCTTAAAGAGCAGATTGACGTCGCTGCCTCTTTCTCGCAAGGGGGGTATGCTGATAGAGATGGAGTTGAGGCGGTAGTAGAGGTCTTCGCGGAACTTTCCTTCTGCGATGGCCTTTTCCATATTTACATTGGTGGCTGCTACGATGCGGATGTTGGTCTTTCTCACTTCGCTTGAGCCTACACTGATGTACTCGCCTGTTTCGAGAACGCGCAACAGACGGGCTTGTGTAGCCAAAGGCAGTTCGCCCACTTCGTCAAGGAAGAGTGTGCCACCGTTTGCTACGGAGAAATATCCCTCTCTGCGCTCGATGGCTCCGGTGAAGGCTCCTTTTTCATGGCCGAAGAGTTCTGAGTCGATGGTACCCTCCGGGATGGCGCCGCAGTTCACGGCAAAATATTTTTTGCCTTTGCGGGCGCTGTGGTCGTGGATGATACGTGGAAACACTTCTTTACCCACACCATTTTCTCCGGTGATGAGCACGGAGAGGTCTATCGGCGCAATTTTCAGCGCAATGTCCAGGGCACGATTCAGCCCCTCGTGGTTGCCCACGATGCCATAGCGTTGTTTGATAGGTAGCAAATCGGAAGCCTGCATAGCGTGTAGTGTAAAAAATAAGTGTCCTTGAATGGGCAAAGTTACTGAAAAAATCCCGATTGACTATTATGAGCAGAGAGAAAAAGCCTTTTTGTGGGACTCTGATTTGCAGGTTTATGGGAAATCTGTATATTTGTAAAAATATTTATTCACAAAAAATTACTATGAGATACTTAAAGAAAAAAATGTGCCTGTTGGCATTGGCGCTGTGTGTGGGAGGTAATCTTTTTGCAGACCGCCTTTTGCCCGCCCCACGTCAAGTAGAGTGGCAACGAGGCTCGCTTGACGCCACTCGTTTGTGCTGGGAAAATCCTAAGGCAGCAGTAGCTGCTGTTGGTGGAGGTTTGCTTGCAAAAGTATTGCCGCATACGTCTGCTGAGTCTCCGTCGGCCGTTTTGTGCTTCCGCACACTCCGTGGGGGCTCTTCTCTCGAGGCTTATCAGCTTCGTGTCACTACAGATAGCATTGTGCTTTCTGCTACAGCGCCGATAGGCTTTTTGCGTGGCATTCAGACGCTCGGTCAGTTGGTAGAGAATGGAAAAGTGCCTTGCTGTACCATCAGCGACGAGCCGGCTTATCCGTGGCGTGGTGCTATGCTCGACGTGTCGCGCCATTTCTTCCCGCTCAGCTTCCTCAAGAAGCAGATTGACGTGATGTCCTCCTATAAAATAAACCGCCTCCATCTGCACCTCACCGATGCCGCCGGTTGGCGTATGGAGATTAAGCGCTATCCGCGTCTCACCAGCTTTGCCGCTTGGCGCCCTGAGAAGTCTTGGAAAACTTGGTGGAACGGCAATCGCCTTTATGCCGAGGAAGGAAGTGAAGGTGCTTATGGCGGATATTATACCCAGGAAGAGCTCCGTGGCTTGGTGAAATATGCTGCCGAGCGTGGCATCACCATCGTGCCTGAGATAGAAATGCCGGCCCACTCTGAAGAAGTGCTGACCGCTTATCCCGAACTCTCTTGCACCCACGAGCCTTACAAGCAGGCTGACTTCTGCCCCGGCAGTGTGGCTACCTACGATTTCTTGGAGAACGTCTTGAAGGAAGTGATGGACGTGTTCCCCTCTGAATATATCCACGTGGGTGGCGACGAGGCTGCCAAGGCTTCGTGGCCCACTTGCCCCTTGTGTCAGCACAAGATGAAGGAATTGGGAATGAAGGATGTGGACGACTTGCAGACGCACTTCATCGCCCACATGGGCCGCTTCTTGCGCAGCCACGGCCGTCGTCTTGTAGGTTGGGACGAAGTGATTGCACCCGGTTTGGAGAAAAACTCCACCGTGATGGTATGGCGCGGAGCAGAATATGCGCGTACGGCTGCCGAATTGGGCTACGACGTGGTGATGGCTCCCGGCACTCACTGCTATCTCGACTACTATCAGGATGCTCCTCCTTCACAGCCGGAGGCCATTGGCGGCTATCTTACCCTTGAAAAGGTGTATAGCTTCAACCCGCTGGAAGGCTTGACTGCTGAAGCACAGAAACATGTCAAGGGTGTGCAAGGTAACTTGTGGACAGAATACATCCCGACAGAGGCTCATGTGGAATACATGTTCTATCCCCGCATCCTGGCTCTTGCAGAAATAGGCTGGAACGGCACGCCGGAGAAAAACTTTAAGGAGTTTCGTGCGCGTGCTTTGAAGCAGACCAGTTTCTTGCGTAGCCATGGTGTTGAGGCTTTTGACCTTGCAAAAGAGAAAGGCGAGCGCGCTGAGCGCATGCGCCCCGTGAAACACAAAGCGCTGAATGCCAAGGTAAATTATAATGTAGCCTATAGCGACAAGTATGCCGCCGGAGGCGCCGTAGCGCTCACCGATGGTTTGCGTGGCGGCTGGGCCAACAATGACGGCCGTTGGCAAGGATTTATCGGCGCTGGAGGTGTGGACGTGACTATCGACTTGGGCAGCACACAGCGCATCCGCCGCGTGGCTACCAACTTCATGCAGGCTTGTGGTCCCGAAATCTTCTATCCCTCTTCCTACGTGGTTTCTGTATCTACCGACGGTAAAAACTTCACCGAGGTGGGCCGCAAGGAGCGTGCTTCGGAAAAGACCACTCATCCCGACGTGGAGCTTTGGCAATGGCAGGGCAGTGCAAAGGCTCGCTACGTGAAGGTGCAGGCTGCGCCCAGCACGTTTGGCGGCTGGCTCTTTGCCGACGAGATAGAGGTCTATTAAGCCGACCTCTCTATCCTGAAAAACAGGTTGTTCCGACAGTACCGGGATAACCTGTTTTTTGTTTTTGTAAGCGCTTGAAAATCAGATATCATTTTCGGGCATTTCTTAGGTAAAAGCTAGGTGAATTTCGGTAACTACTAGGAAAAATTCGGTAACTACTAAGAACGCGAAAGTAACTACTAGGAAAACGGGGGTGATATAGGGTATAAAAAAGAAGCCTTCAAGGGGCTTCGTTTCTTGGGGTATGTCCGGGCAGAAAAGGGGGAGTTTTTGCTGCCGGTGTGTTCTGAACGGGATGTGGTTGGCGCGGGGCCTTTAGTGGCCGGCGCTGCGCAGGTGGGTCCTTGCTGTTTCTAGGATGGTATCGACGGAGCGGGCGTAGTCGTCGGCGGAGATGTTTACTTTAAGGTCCGGCGCGATGCCCAGCTCGGTGTGTTGCTGTTCGCGGTTGAGCATGGGGCAGGCCGAGAAGCGGATGCTCCAGCCGTTGGGCAGTTCGGAAGAGAAAGGCATGCCGCTGCCGCCGCCGGTGCAGTCGCCCACGATGCTCACGTGGGGCAGTCCTTTGAGGAACATCACGAAGCTGTTGGCGGCGCTGTAGGTGCGTCGGTTGGTCAGTATGGCCACGGGTTTTTGCCAGCGCAGGCCCACGAAAGGCTCTATGCGGATGGGCTCGGGGGCGGAGAATGCGTTGTGGGAGGGGCCTGTTTTGTGGCAGATGTAGCCGCCGGTGATGGGTTCGTTTATAAAGAGCGATGCCAGTTTCTCTGCCGCTGTGAGCAAGCCGCCGCCGTTGCTGCGTACGTCTACGATCAGTCCGTCGCAAAGGGCCAGTTCCACCATCATCTCGTGGAGGTTTCCGTCGCCAAAGTTGTTGGAGAAACTGGCGCAGCGGATGTAGCCGATGTGGTCGTCGAGGATGCGGTATTTCAGTCCGGCGGCCACTTTATAGTCGGAGGCGCGGCCCAGGTATTTGCGTTCCAGCGAGTCGGAGTAGTTGGCGGGGTAGTTTTCAAACCAGTCGGAATAGCGCGCCACGTCGTGGGCGGCGTAGGGGTTCACGTGGCCGTCGCGCAGCTCGTAGGTCATCTTGCTCAACACCTCAAAGAGCTGGCGGTTGGTCATACTCTCCTTTATCATCGGGGCGTAGCGCTCCTTCACCTCATTCCAGTCCAGTCCGTAAGCCTCTGCCTTGTAGGGGAAGAAGCAGTAGTGGCGGTCGATGGTCTGCCACAGCGCTTCGAAGTTGCCGCGGCGCGTATCGGTGGGCACTTCTTCTGTGATGCAGGAGGTGAGGCTCATCGCCATACTAAGGAGGAGGGTGCAGAAAAGCGGAAAGCGGAAATGCATAGGGCAGGGAGGGGGCTAATGGATACTGATTCGGCGCACGTAGCCGATGACAAAGCGGTGGCTCCAATGGTGGCGCTTCAGATGGTTCACGTGGCTTTGGCGGATGTCGGCGTCGTAGCCCACGGAGAGCACGGCGCGACGGCCGAGGGGCACTTGTAGCGTGAAGAGCACATGAGCCGAGGGCGCATTGAAGGGGTGCGTCAGGCAGACGTTGCGGTTGTAATGGCCGAGCGAGAAGATTTCGTAGTACGACTGGCCATAGTTGGGCGAGAACATTCCGCCCATCACGGGGAGGTCCACTTGCAGCCGCGAGGAGAGCCTTCGGTTGCAGATGCGAAAGGCGTATTCCGCGATGCCCGAAGCCAGGAGTTGCACGCCAAGCCTGCCCTGCGCGGGGTTGTTGCCGTTGCGCAGGTTGTAAGTAAATCCGAGGGCGCCCTCCAGCATGGCGCCGGCGGCTAAACGCAGCGCCGGCACGGGGCGCCAGTTGTAGTGCCAGCCGAAGGCCGCAGAGAAATTGCCGTCCCACTCGTCGGCATCGTCGGTGGGCGAGGAGAGGGCGGCCAAGTTGCCGGTGTAGAGTCCTTGCACCGTCACTTTTCCCTTGCCCCAACGCGCTTGGCGCTCGGTGCGGTGGGTGATGGAGAGCGAGGCACCGGTGTACTCTAACGGCGAGAGGTAAGTGTCGAGCACGTTGGTATATCCCATACCATAAAGCCACACGTGTTCCGTGTGGCTTATGGAATCTGTCTTGGCAGCAACCAACTGCCAGGACAGGCTGAGGATACATAGCAACAAAAGTTTGCGCATGGCGGATTAGCTGAGGCCGATAATCTCGCCGTTCACATAGTCGATGTGGTTGGCTTGCGGGTCTTTCGGCAAACCGGGCATGCGAAGAATGTCGCCTGCAATGGCCACAATCATCTCGGCGCCGGCATTGATGACCACATCCTTAATCAAGATGTTAAAGCCGGAGGCTGCGCCGTAGAGCTTGGCGTCGGCCGAGAAAGAGAACTGGGTTTTGGCGATACATACGGGGAAGTGGGCCATGCCGTGTTCTTCGGCCAGGCGAATGCGCTTGAGGGCGGGAGCCGCAAAGCTGACAGAGGCAGCGCCGTAAATGTTCTTCGCCACCTTCTCTATTTTGGTGCGGATGCTGTCTTCGTCGTCGTAGGTAAAGCGCAAAGGTGCTGAGGGGTTCTTCTCGATGGTGTCAACCACGAGTTGCGCCATTTCCATAGCTCCCTCGCCACCCTTGGCATAGGCGTGGTTGATGACAAAAGGCACGCCGAGCTCCTGCTCGCAGTACTCGCGCAACATAGCCATTTCTTCTTCGGTGTCGCCGGCGAAGTGGTTGAACACCACCAGCACCGACTGGCCGAAGCTTTGGAGGTTGCGCACGTGGCGGTCCAGGTTGGCCAAGCCGGTGCGTAAGCCTTCGGCGTTAGGCTCTTTGATGTGCTCCAGCGCCACACCGCCGTGCATCTTCAAGACTTGCGCGGTGGCTACGATAACGGTGAGGTCGGGGCTGAGACCACTCTTGCGACACAATATATTATAGAATTTCTCTGCACCAAGGTCTGCGCCGAAGCCGGCCTCAGTGATGGTGTATTCGCTGTGGCTCAAAGCCATCTTGGTGGCGAAGAGCGAGTTGCAGCCGTGGGCAATGTTTGCGAAGGGACCTCCGTGAACGATGGCGGGAGTCTGCTCGGTGGTCTGCACAAGGTTGGGCTGAATGGCGTCCTTTAGCAAAACCATGATGGCGCCTGCTACGCCCATATCCTTAACGGTGAAGGGCTTTCCCTCGTAGGTGTAACCGAGCAAGATGTTCTCGATGCGGCGGCGCAAGTCTTCTTCGTCTGTCGCCAAGCAGAGGATGGCCATCAGTTCAGAAGCCGGGGTGATGTCGAAGCCGGCCTGTTGCGTGATGCCGTTAGTGGCGGGGCCGAGGCCGCTTACGATGCTGCGCAAGGAGCGGTCGTTGACGTCGAGCACGCGGCGCCAGAGAATTTCCTTCAGACCGAAGCCTTCTGCCTGATGCTGGTAGAGATAATTGTCAAGCAGGGCGGAAATCATGTTGTGGGCTGAGGTGATGGCATGGAAGTCGCCGGTGAAATGGAGGTTGATGCGCTCCATGGGCAACACTTGTGCGTAACCTCCGCCGGCTGCGCCGCCCTTCATTCCAAAGCAGGGGCCGAGCGAGGGCTCACGCAGCGCTACAGTGGCGCGCTTGCCTATTTTGTTCAAGCCGAGGGCGAGGCCTATGGAAACGGTTGTTTTTCCGATACCGGCTTTGGTGGCTGTGATAGCAGTAACGAGAATCAGTTTGCCGTGGCGGCGCTTGTCTTCGCTGATGAGCGAGAGCGGCAACTTGGCAATGTGTTTGCCGTAGTGCTCCAACTCGTCGGCCGCGATGCCTATGCCGGCGGCTACCTCTTCAATGTTTTTCAGCGGGGTGCTGTGTGCGATTTCTATGTCCTTCTTCATCTTGCAGATAGTAATAAAAGGTGTGTGATATTTCTTACTGAAAAAGTTTTGGCCTTCTTTTGCGTGGTCGCCGGAGGCTCAAATCTTTGAAAGTGCAAAGGTAAGCATAATTTGCTGAACGGGCGGCCATTCCGTAGCCTCAGTTCCCAACTTTTGCATATCTGAGTAAGAAAACTGCTATTTTTTTGCTGAACTTTGTTTCGCAGGGCGAGATAGAATTGCTAATTTTGCAGATGCTATGAGTAGAGGTTTTAACAACGAGAAGTATCTGAAGGTACAGTCTGAGCATATCAAAGAACGCATATCTCAGTTTGGCGATAAACTGTACCTTGAATTTGGCGGTAAACTCTTTGACGATTTCCATGCCAGCCGTGTGTTGCCGGGTTTTGAGCCTGACAGCAAATTGCAGATGTTGATGCAGCTGAAAGACTATGCCGAGATAGTCATTGTCATCAGCGCAAAGGATATTGAGAAGAACAAGACGCGAAGCGACCTGGGCATCACCTACGATGAAGATGTGCTGCGCATGCGTACGCAGTTTGAGCGCGTAGGTCTTGTAACCGGTAGCGTAGTGGTGACCCACTACAACGGACAATCCAGCGCCGATGCTTTCCGCGCACGCTTGGAGCGCTTGGGCATCAAGGTGTATTACCATTACACAATCCAAGGCTACCCGCACAATGTAGCTCTGATAAGTTCGGAAGAAGGCTTCGGCAAGAACGACTACGTTGAAACCTCTTCGCCCCTGGTTATTGTGACGGCTCCCGGCCCCGGAAGCGGAAAAATGGCGGTGTGTCTCAGTCAGCTCTATAATGACAACAAGAAAGGCATCAAGGCCGGCTATGCCAAGTTTGAGACTTTCCCCGTTTGGAACCTGCCTTTGAAACACCCGGTGAATATGGCGTACGAAGCAGCTACTGCCGACCTCAACGATGTCAACATGATCGACCCCTTCCACCTTGAGGCATACGGCGAGATAGCTGTCAACTATAACCGCGACATTGAAATCTTCCCCGTGCTGAACGCCATTTTTGAAAACATCTATGGCGAGAGTCCCTACAAGTCGCCAACGGACATGGGCGTCAATATGATAGGTTGCTGCATGGACGGCGAAGACGTTTGCTGCACTGCTGCGCGCGAAGAAATCATCCGCCGCTACTACTTTGCTCTTTGCAAACTGGCCGACAAGGGCGACAACGAGAACG
>CALCHR010000126.1 GCA_937901185.1 uncultured Bacteroidales bacterium | reverse complement strand
AACTTCGCATTCATTTCAAGCAAATCTTCTTTTCTAGTTTCAAAATATTCTCTTCTTTTTCTAATTGGTGCTAATAATTCTTGCATTACATTATTTAAAAACTTTTTCACCTTAACATCGCCTAAACCACCACGTTCATAATGAGCTTTAAGTTCATCTAAATTATTATATTCAAGTTCTCCTGTTTCTTTATTCTTAAAATATTCTTCAAAAAATGTATCAGTAATTTCAGCTTCCGGCTTTTTAGCTTCACCGCTTAACTTTCGGTTTTCAGCAAGCCTACTAAGTAGCAAGTCACCCCACGCTTTATGTGTTGCATTGTCTTCTTGATTTGTAGGCATAGAAGCCTCTGTGCTAGTTGTACTGGTTTTATCAACGCTGTCAGCGGCAGTGGAAGCATTATTGCCGGCTGCTTTTACCATTGTTTTCAAATTAACGTTTAAAAAATCAGCTTCTTGCAAAATCATTAATCATCATCCTCTCGATCGATAAGAAGGGGCATATCAGCCGTTTCCAAAGCAGTAGTAAATAAGTGCGGTTCATCGTTAGATTTATATTCTAAGGCGATTTCACAAGAGATAGAAGCCGGATATACCATTATATTCGATAAGCTAATTACGCGGAATGTGCGACTAGCTCCATTATCCAATCCACTAGGTACTTCAAAAAGAGCGCCTACTTGTATGTCAGGAAGGTCATATGGTACATGTATAACGGAAGAACCTTCTTGAAGCTCAGCTACCCAGCCTGCTTTTTTCAAAGATTTTTGATCTGGGTGCTCTTCAAACAAACAGCCAACTAAGATTGCTGGTTTATAGTTGGCATCTAAATCACCGTGTTGGTCATAGTCTTTATTTTTAAGTGGCGCATGATATTTACAGTTTATACCATGTAGAGCCGTCATCTGTTTAAACCACGTACGATGTAGCTTTATATCTTTTGTTATCAGTAAGCCATAGTCAGTTTTAACATCAGACATAAGTAAACTCCTTTAACTTTCTATAGTAAGATACTTTGTATACAAAGTATCTTACTAACTACTTATTCTTCATCGACATCTACAGGGTCTACTTGTGCGACGTCTTCATCATCGTCTGCCTGATTTGTCATACCACTAATGAGCTTGCCGCCTTCTAAGTCTTTCTTAACAACATTAAAGTATTTTTCTAACTGGTCATACTCAAGTTCACCTTGGAAATATTCACAAAGAAATACTGCGTTTTCGTCCTCAGGGTCTTCTGCTAAGAAAATAAATGCAGGACCATTTCCTTGTTTCATACTCCAACCTTTTGCAATACTATCAGCGTCTTTATAAGCTTTTTTAACTTCTGGGCGTTTCATACCCATTATTAAGTCTTTATTATTAAAAGAAGGTGCCATAGTAATTACTTTGCCATTACTATACTTATTAGTGTAGCCAATAACAACAAAGGCTTTGAATCTTTGATTTGGCTCGTCTGGTACCAGTTCACCCGCTTGATTAACTTTAATTTTGTCATAGTCTTTACGAGCATTTGCAAGTACCCAGTCTGCTTTTTCTTCACGAGTTTGTACCTTTTCTGCATACTTATCTATGGCTGTTGATAAATTATTTTTAATATTGCTACCAATTTGCTTAGCTCGTTTTATCAATGTTTTTCCTAAAGTACCTAGACCACCTTCATCTAATCGGTACTGTTCATCTATTTCAGAGTCACTCATTGAATCCATCATAGCTTTTACGTCAGTGTCTGATATTGATTTTTTAAACTCAGGCGACTTAATGAGTTTTTCAAAATCATCCGCTGATACATCTAAGTCTAACTCATTTGTAGACTGTTCAGCTAGGTAACTAAGCATTTCATCATCGACTTCATCATCCCAGTTTGTGCTATGACTAGATTCTAACAAGAATTCACTATTGTTTCGAGCTAGAAAGGCCTCTTCTGTAGTATTGTCCTCATCTGATTCTGCATCAAGATTAATCTCTTCTAAGTCACTATCTAAGTCAAAATCTTCTAGATTTTCGTCATCGTCACTATTGTCAGTGGAAGCCTCTTCTTCTGCAGTATCTTCTGCAGTATCTTCTGCTGGCTCTTCTACTGTGAGCTCTTCTGTTTCAGGTGACTCTTCTTCTGCTGCGCCGACTTTACCTATTAAAGTGTAACCAGATTCATTACCACAATGTTGACAGACTTCATTTACATTAATAACAGTGGGATCGTCTTCTGACTCTTCAATATCTTCTTTGTTTTTATAGAAAAGAGTCATACATTGTGGACATTGCATAATGAACTTACCAACATATGATGTAAGTAACTCATCTGGGGTTTTTGCATCTAAGTCTACGATCTTTTCAATACGAGCAAGCTTAGCCGCAGCAATTTCAGCCTCACGGGCTTTCTGTGCCTCATCCAGCGCCGCATCATCGCCAATATCATAGTATTCTTCGATAAGAGCTTCCATTTTAGTTTTCTTTGAAAAAACTTCCTGTAAAGGCGCACGACGCGCCATTAGGCCAGTAACCTGTGGAATATCTAACTCGTCGAGCGCTTTGAAAGCTGCCTCAAGGTCAAATTTAGTAATTGATTCTTTCATTTAGATTTAGTCTCTCCTTAATCTATTAGATAAGTCATATTAGAATTTAGTCTTAGTAGTTCCCTAAGCTCTTTTAACTCTGTATTACCCTCTTCAAGCATTTTATCACCGTCTTGTGTCCAAAGTGCATTAGACTGAGTAAAACGTGTTCTAATTCTGCCTAAAACAACTTTTGTAAGAGCCACACAGTATTTTATTAAAATATCAATCCAGTAATCACTTTGAATATCCTCTACGCTGGTTAGCTTTGGAATATACTCGATAGTAACCATTTTTGGCGCCCCAGAGCCGACACTAATGTACAACTTGTTATTATGACGGTCTTCTTTAAAGGATAAATCTGTTGCCATAGTATTTTTTATTTTATACATTGCTCATGCGTTTCATAATTAAAAAATGATTAATCGTCAACATTTTCCTATTAATTCAATATATATATTTAAAGTATAATATATTAATCTTTCTAAAAGGAGAATAATATGTTTCCATCATTTAAAAAAATCAGAGAAGATGCTCGTGCTGAATTAAGAGACGTATGGGTTAGAACCGGCCTTAAAGAACTTGGATTATTTTTACTTAGCCCATTTAGTCCGTTAATTTATTTTGCTGAAATTCTATTTTTACTATACATTATTTTCTTTGGCGACGTTTTACCCAATAATTTAATGGAAATTAAAACTACGCTAATTTGGATATTGTCAATACACCTTGGTTTTACTGTGATTAC
>CALCHR010000125.1 GCA_937901185.1 uncultured Bacteroidales bacterium | reverse complement strand
GTGCCGCCGTGGTTACGGCCGTAAACCCCAAGGCGGTTACGGCTGTAAACACGGCAAGTCCCCCAAGCCCCCAACCCCCAACGGTTGTTACAGATGTAAACAATCCAATCCCCAAGCCCCAAGCCCCAACCCCCAACGGTTGTTACAGATGTAAACAATCCAATCCCCAAGCCCAAAGCCATGAGAATAGGCGCGCCAAACGGCAGCAAAAAAAAAAGGGCAACAGAATGTTTTTTTTTGCAATTCGGAAAAAAGTTGTATTTTTGCAACATGAAAAATCCAAAAAAAATCATCATCAAGGCCATCGCCTATATCAGCAGCATCTCTGTCACCATAGGCGTGGCCATCTTTTTGGCAGTATTTTAAAACCCAAAAACACAAACAGTTATGAGTAAACTAAACCGCGGATTTAATCAAACCGCATTAAACGGAAGCATCGGAGCCGTCACTTACGTCACTCGTAAGGGAATCACCGTTGCAAAACAAAAGGTGCCTGCAAAAATCAGCTACCGCAAGACCCTCAAGAACATGCCGCAGAAGATGAAATGGGTCAACCTACTCCGCATGTGGCAGGCTCTGAATGTAGTAGGCTGGAGACCGTCTTTCACTAACAAAACGGGCTTGCAGACCGACTTTAACCTCTTCACCAAGGCTAACATCGGCTTTGCGACCGTCTATCTGCCTAAAACCTATGCCGACGCGGGTGCAGGTGTCGTGGTACCGGTACAGATTACCCAGGGAAGTCTGCCGCAGGTCGGAGGGTTGCTGGATGACCAGCAGAAGTTCGTCAGCAACATCAATCTGGGCGGTCTGACCATCGGTGGTTCTACCACCGTGGCTGCGCTCTCCACAGCCATCATCGAGCATAACGACGGGTGGCGCGACCATGACCAGCTGACCATTGTCATCCTCAATCAGACTGTCGGTGACTCTGACAATGTCCCGCGAATCAAGTCTGACATCTATCAGCTGTACCTCAATGTGACTGACGAGACAACCCTCGTCGGTGAGATATTCGATGCTAACATCCTCGGGACATCAGAGGGTAAGTTGGCTCTGGGTGCCCCGCTGACGGCTGGTGGTGCTGCTATGGTGCACTCAACCGAGACCGCTGACGGTTACGATGTGTCTTCGGAGACTCTTGCCGTCAACAATCCAATGTCTATTCAATTCGAGGGCAACACTGCCCTGATGACGGCTATAGACAGCTATGGCGGTCTGTCACGGTCGCAGTTCCTTATCCCGGAGCCCTCTGATAACTCACCTCAAGGGGTGTAGTCTCTTCTTCTCATCTTCCATGATAAGGGGTGAACAGAATGTTCACCCCTTTATTATTCGAATTGTGGTTTTTGATAACAAAATCGGTCATGATCTTCGTGGATCATGACCGATTTGGGTTTTTTGAGTTATAGATTGTTCATGTCGGCAGACTCTCTATGTAGTCCTTGACCCAATCTGACCATGGCTTGCCGACTGCTCGGATGAAGTATCCATCAAGATGGGCTTGTCTGATGACTTTGTCGGTGGCGCTCAGTAGGGTCTCGCGAAGGGATGGCATTACCTGTACCTCTGGCCGCTCCAGTTCCTTGAGCAGATTGCGCATCGTAGCGGCATGTAGTATGCGTGTCTGTTGGTCGCTGGGCTCTACTCTTTGCAACCTATGTGTCGGGTCGTCGGGCATGACGAGAAATGGCACCTCTTTGTCGTATCGCTTGTTGTCATGCCCTTGATTGAGTCGCATCTTCATTCGTGTTGCAATGAGGTCATAATATAGGCTCTCCATTGCCTGCTGATTGTCGACCGTCCACCATCCTAACCGCTGCCCCTGCCATTGGAGTTGGCTGCTTGACATTATACTGACCTCTAATCGCCATACGTCCTGCTTACCGGTAAGGCCGTTGGCTCTCCACATGGCCGCAATGTGCGGCTTTTCGCACCATTGATGGCCGTGGTCGTCTGTGGTCATTATCTCCTTGGTTTTGTTATACAGTTTCCACTTGACTTGGCTGGCTTTCCCTCCCCATGACAGTTGATGGGGTGTTCGTGTGACGTACTTGGCGCTGCAGTTGTAGTGATGCCACATCGTCCCATCCTGCTTTCCTTGGACGTATACCGACCCACTTTGCAGCATGTCTATCACCTGTAGTTGGAGGGTTGTCGGCTCGAAGTCCGTAGCGATATCTAATCTGCTCAATGATTGCCATGTGTGGTTATGAATAGCTTGTAGTAGGTTGAGTATATCCCGATATCTACCATCGTACAACAGAGGGTTCGCTACCTCGCAGTAGAGACTGTGGCCATCTATGATGCGGCTGTGTGGCTCCCACAGTAATGTTACTATCTTCTCTCCGTCGATGCTATAGAGTATGGCTCTTCGCTTGTACAGGTTTGTGCCGGGGTATTCTATGAGGGTGTAGCCGTCTGGGCATGATAGCCTTATCCCTTGGGTTTTCTCCTCTTCGGTCAGTATCATGTGTAGGCTAAAGCTCAGCCAATCGCAGTTAGTCAACTGTATGGTCTTCGGGTGCTTTGAGTGGTGAGCCGTTTCCGAGGTTTTTCCGATATAATCTGTCATAGTATCTGTACTCAATCTCAAGGGTTGTGTCTCTGTGCTGCTTGTCTACTTGGTCACGCAGTTCTGCCACTGCCTTTGTATAAGGGCAGTAGCTGACGGTTTGTGGACCGACCGTCCACGCGAGCCATGAGAGAATGTTGTCTAACACCGTGTGGCTGGGGTGTTCTAACAGGACTATGGCTCTTCCGTCTTCGTCTTGGACGAAGAATGCAGGGCGTTCCATCGCTCCTATCTCGTGTGCTGCTGCGAATAGTCCGCTGATGGTGGCCGCGAGGATTGGTGTGGATGGAATCTTGTATGCCAGATAATGGGTTCGGGGCGTTACTCCGTAGCTTTCCAAGGTGCCCTTAGGCACCTGTGGAAAGCTACAGGTGATGCCACAGATATCTATCTTTGCCATGGCGGGTCAATCTTTGGTTTTTATAACAATAGTTCCCTCTCTCATGCCTAATTCCTCATACATGGTTGTGAGGTCTTGGCATAGTTGATTCAAGTAGTTATCCCACCCCTTGACCGTTCTGTCTTTCAATATGACTGTTTTCCCCTGTATTGTAGTGTGGCAGTCTATGTGGGTTCTTTTCCGGGTGACTTTGTAGGCGCGGAAGCGCATGATTCTTGTTTTCATGATTCTGATGTTTTTTATTGATTGTTAATGATTTGCTCTAATATTGTCGCGGCTACCGGTATGACTATACTGTTGCCGGCTAACTTGTCTAATGCTGTGTTGGAGATATCTGCCTGTAGCAGGTCTATCTCATCGTCTGTTAGTCCCATGATGCGGAGTCTCTCACGGGTTGTCAGTCTTCTCACCGCTGTTGTGCTGTATGCGATGAGGTTTGCCGGGGGGATGGTGTTTTTGCATGTGATGGTATTGTATGTGTGCTTGACATGGTATGATGAATGTTCCGGTTTTTGGTACACCCTGCTGTAGCCTAACAGGCTAAGGCAGCTTACAGGGGGGATGTTCAGTCCTTGGAGTCTGCCCGGATTAATCCAGGCAGACTCATCCGGATGTTGCTCGAGGTAAGCACGCCAGTTGGTGGCCTTTCGCGTATTTGTCATTATTAGCGGAGGATTATCTGATGAGCTGACGACGAACAGCCGCGGGCGGTATTGCGGCAATCCTACCATCTCCGGAGATATCACTGATATGCTGCTATGATATCCTATTTTTCTGAGTCTATCGAGCCACTTTGCTAAGGTGTCTTTGTGTGATGTAAGCAGCGTGGGGACGTTCTCCATGATGAGATAACGCGGTCGCAGTTGCCGGATAAATCGCTCTGTATACCATAGCAGCGATGAGCGGGTTCCTGTGCCTTCCTCACCTCCTTTTCCCGTGCCGGCTCTGCTGAGGTCTTGGCATGGGGAGCTGTAGAATAGGATATCTACAGCTTCCCCTCTTAGCTGCATGGGGTCTGCCCTGGTTATGTCTCCGAGGTTTTTTTCGGTATCTGACGGGTGCAGGATGTTGTGTGCCTTGATGGCTGCTTTTTCTATCTCACACCATGCTAACAGTCTGTATGGGGTGCCTAATCTACGCATCGCCACAACCGGACTGTCGTAGCCGCTGAATAATGATAGTATTGTTGTCTCTTTCATGTCAATGTATCGATAATGCTTCGACGTATAGTTCATAGGTTCTACCAATATCTATCCGGTGCATGATAACGTGGTCTCGTATCGGGCTATCAACAGAGCATGTATAACCTTGTTCCCTCATGGCCTGCATTGCTGCCCTTAGCTCTTTTCGGGCTTTGGGGGCAGTAACGAATGCATCCCATATGCCACAGACATATGCTCCGGTTTCTGTGCATGTGTATCTGAGTAGATAGATGCTGCTTGGCAAGTTGGCTGTGTTTGTTTCCATGTTTTATTCCTCCTTCCATTCTAAGTGTACACCGCCTTTGTAACAGCAGTTGAACGATTGGCAGATGTTTTCCATGCTGCTATTTCCATTGCTATTTCCATGACATATGCATTTGAAGCAAGCCAGACTTGTGTCGGCTACCTCTGGATCGTCTGTTACTATTACAGCGATCTTCTCTTGGTTCCATTCTCTTAGGCGAATGGTTTCACCCGGTTCCATTGTGATTCTGTACATGCTATTCCTCCTTCCATTCTAAGTGAGTGCCTGATACTACGCAGTTAAAAGCGCAACAGATGTGACCCAGTTCTCTTTTTGAGCAGATACATTTCACGCATATCTGTTCACCTTCGTCCCCGGGGTTGTCTTTGACCGCAATGGCGGTTTTTTTTGTTCCGTTTTCGTAAAGGGGGAGTGTATCCCCGTCTTTTAAAATGATTCTGTACATGGTCTTTATCTTTTTTTAGGTTTTGCGCTGCAAAGGTATGCTTTTTTTTTGGTTTGATTATCTGTCAATGTGTCAGAATGTTAGTGTCAATGTGTCACTGCCATTTTGGCGTTTGCAACAGCCTGCTGCCGTGAGGTTTGCCAATATGGCAGTTGCCCAACATCGCAATGGGGGTGTCCAAATTGGGCATGGTTCGCCTATCCTTTTTGCCACCTCCTCGCGTGTCGGCCGCGAGCCGAAGGCGAGCGGCCGACATCCTTTTTGCCACCTCCTCGCGTGTCGGCCGCGAGCCAAAGGCGAGCGGCCGACATCCTTGGGGCAACCTCCTCACGTGTCGGCCGCGAGCCGAAGGCGAGCGGCCGACATCCTTGGGGCAACCTCCTCGCGTGTCGGCCGCGAGCCGAAGGCGAGCGGCCGACATCAACACCGCGACCTACAGGCGACCTACAGGCGACCTACCGCCAACCCACGCAAACCACGCCACATCAAATTTGCCACCGTAATACGTTACGTTGGTTGGGGCGGGAGCCACCCACCATCATCATCAGCTATGCGTGCCTGTATATGGTGGTTTTTTTGCTGCTTTTGTCTTTATCTGCCTGACTGTTTACAGCCGTAACCGCCTTGGGGTTTACAGCCGTAACCGCCTTGGGGTTTACATCTGTAACGGTGCTTACAGCCGTAACCGCCTTGGGGTTTACAGCCGTAACCACGGCGGCAC
>CALCHR010000124.1 GCA_937901185.1 uncultured Bacteroidales bacterium | reverse complement strand
AATTCACCTAGCTTTTACCTAAGAAACGCCCGAAAATGACCCTTGATTTTCAAGCGATTACAAAGGCCGTTTTTCAGGCCTTACGCCCACACGAAGCACCGCCCTTTTCCGCTGCCGAGAAGTAGGCGGCTACGCAGGAATGTGGCAATCATTCCGTTTTAACATATTTTACAAATTGGGAGGGTAAACTGAGCAAAAAGATTTTACTATTTTTGCCACACAACTATCTATCAGAAATTTATCAACATTTTATCACTACCCCACTATGAAAAGAAATCTACTGATGCTACTGGCATGCCTGAGCATGCTGTGTGCGTGGGCCGATTTGCCTTTCCGTAACCACCGCTACGACTCCTTCAAGGCGTTAGAACCCGCCGAGGGAAGCATTGTCTTCATTGGCAACAGCATTACGGACATGCACTGCTGGCCCGAGGCCTTCAAGACCTCAGAGGGCAAGTATCTGCCCATCGTGAACCGCGGCAACTCCGGCACTTTCTCTACGGAGCAGAGCGCCAACATTGAGAGCTATCTGAAGAACAAGCCCAAGAAGGTGTTTATGATGATCGGCACCAACGACTTGGCCTCCGGCGGCGGCTTGAGTTTCAGCGGCGAGCAGATTTTGGCTTACGTGAAGAGCATGGTGAAGCTCATCCACAAACGCTCTCCCGAAACAAAAGTGTACCTCTATAGCATCTTGAACAACACCACCGGCAACCGTGTCAGAGAACACTGGTTGCACGCCAACAAGGTGGTGAAGGAATACGTAGCACAGGTAAACGAGCCCTGGCTCACCTACATAGACCTTTACGACAAGCTCATCGAAGTGGGCAACGGCGGTGCATGGAGCTACGACAAGCTGCACCTCACAGCCGGCGCCTACCAGGTGTGGTGCGAAGCCATCTGCTCTTATCTGGCAGAGGGCGAAAGCTACGGCGTGATTCCCGTATATCCCCCCGACGCGCTGAAAGCTCAAAACAGTGGCACCATGAGCGGCTCGAACGGCATGCGCGCCACCTATTTAAGCTTGATGCCCATCGAGAAGGAAGATGTGTTGGTCTTCGGCGACGAGATGGTGAAGAACGGCGAGTGGCAAGAACTGCTGGGCAACTACAATGTAAAAAACCGCGGCACGGGCTGGGGCTACGGCGGCGACATCGCTACCACTACGAAGCTGGTAGACGCCACGTTTGCCGCTACCGGTGTGAGCAAAGAAGCACCCAAGGCCATTTTCCTCTATACCGGAACGGCCGATGCCAATGGCAGCACGGCTTTGGAAACGGTGAAGAGCAACTATCTGGCGCTGGTGAATAAGATAAAAGCCAAGGCGCCCTCCTCCGTCATCTACCTGATGAGCCTTTGCCCCATCAAGAACGCCTCTACCAACACAAACCGCATCTCAGCCTTGAACAGCTACATGCAGACCCTCGTGGGAGGCAACGTAAAATACGTAGACATCTACAGTTCGCTGATTAGCGGCACCGTGGCCAACAGCAAATATTTCTATCCCGACAACTACCTCGGCGGACTGGGCTACGTGCAAGTGGCCCTGAAGATGCAGGAAGCCTTGAAGAAAGACTTCCCCGCCGACGAGTATCACGCCGTGAGCCTGGAAGAGGCCGAGAAGCGCTACGAGCAAGCCACGCTGCGCAATGAAGTGTTCGGCGCCATCGCAAAAGCCGCAGCCGTTGAAATAGGAAACGGCGTAGGAAAATACGACGAGGAGAAAATGGCGGCCTTCTATGCCGAGGAAGAAAAAGCTTATGCTCTCTTGATGCAAGAAAGCCTTACGTCAACCTCAGCTCGCGGTGCAGTGGACGCGCTCAGCGAAGCATTGCTCTCCGCTTTGGCTATGCCCAAAGCCAGCAGCGGAGAAACGGCCCACTGGTATCAGTTTGCCTCGCTCAGAAGCCCCGGCCGTTACATCACAGCGGAAGGAAAAGAAGCCGGTGTGGTGGGCTCGGAAACAGAAAAGCCCTATGCCACCTCGATGTGGAAGTTTGTTGACCGCGGCGACGGCAGTTACGACCTGGTGAACCGCGAGTACAACGCTTACCTCAACCCCGTGGCCACCTTCAACACTCAGGTGAAAACCACAGCTACCCGCCCTGCAAAAGGTTGGACCATCAGCTACTCAAACACCGCCGGCCACTACATCATAGCCTCCGGCGACGTGCAGCTGAACCAAACCGGCGACGGACAACAATATGCCATATACAACTGGAGCGACACGGCCAACAAGGGAGCCGACAGAGTGGACCAAGGTTGTCAGATAAAAATCATGGAAGCCGAAGAGCCTAAAGAAAAAGAAGAGGTGACCGGCGACCTGGTTTACACCATCGACAAAGCCAACGGCAACCTCTACCGCGGAACCTCTGTGAACCAATCCTGGAACAGCGCGTGGAAGAGCAATAAGACTCCGCAACTCGTATTCTCTTGCGGCCCGAACAATATGAACTGGGAAGGCAACCAGGTGCAGCTAATGACCGGCACAGCAGGCTCTTCGACATACACACTCTCTGCCCCCGGCGGATACGTTATTGAAGACTACAGCTTTACCTTTGCCAACAACAACCACAACACTGTCCTCAACCTCACCATGGAAAACGGCAAGGTGTACCCCACCAGCAAAACCGGACAGACCATTAGTGCGAAGGGACAGAAACTCTCTTCCGTAAGCTTCACACTGGCCGGCGCCAACGGCAACGGCGTGGTGCTGACGGACTTCGTTGTGAAGATTAAAGAAGACAAGATAGAGCGCCCCTTGGTCAGCAAGGAGGGCGACGAGCATTGGTACTACATCCTCAGCGCAGCTACCAACGACTACTGCAAGGATAAAGCCATCTACTACGACGGCGAGACCGAGCGCCTGCGCTTCGCCAACAAAACCTTCGACGCCAACTACGTTTGGAGCTTCTGGGAGAAAGATGGCAAGCTGGCTATCAAGAACTACAAAGGTGAGTACTTCGGCACAGCAGGCAACGGCACCGGTGGCTCCACAGCCTTCGGCGTGGTGGACAAGCCCAACTACATCTATAACATCAACGAGGCCTACGGCAACTTCATTATCAAGGACAATGCCGTAGAACTCCACGCTCAAGAAGCAGGCCAACTCATCGTGCGCTGGACCTCTGCAGCGGGCAATGCTTCATTGTGGAAGTTTGAAGAAGCCGATGTGAGCAACCCCGAAGCCGTGATGAGCAACACAGCTGTGGTCCAAGGAAAAGTGAGCACCGGCATTGGCAACCAAGACCAACCCATCGTGCGCTCCGCCATCCGTGTGAGCGGCCTCAGCGGCGCTGTGAAGTTCCAGGGTGTGAAAGGCGCGTTTGCCGGTAGCAACAAGGCCGACGTGACCAACGTGAAGGCCTACTTCGCCAGCAACTCACGCGAGCTCTTTGTGGACGACGAAGACAAGATGCCTTGGCGCGAAGAGAACGGCGAGCCTTTCGGCGAGCCCGTAAATATTGAGGCCGACGGCACCTTTACCATTGAGGGAGAGAAAGTGATGGCACCGGGCGAATACTATCTCTGGATAGCCTACGACATAGCCGACGACGCCAAAGAGGGTAACACCGTGGACGCCAAAATCCTCAGCTACACCATCGACGTCTACCGGGGCAATGCCGCGGTTCAGTATAACCCCATCGACTTCGGCTGCTATGTGGTGCTCTTCCCCCAGCTCATCGCCGGTCCCATCGTCCGGTATGTGGATGTGGAGCGGGAGC
>CALCHR010000123.1 GCA_937901185.1 uncultured Bacteroidales bacterium | reverse complement strand
GTAAACTTCTAGGAAAAACTCGGAGTTTACTAGGAAAAACTAGAAGTTTACTAAGATTTTCTAGAACACTACTAAGAAATGGCCCTACTATCTGCTGCCTAAATCGTCATAGCAAGTTTGGAGAAAAGCCTTGGCTCGCTTAGCTCGCAAGAGGGAGGGTTGCGGATGGTCGGCCAGCGTGCGTCCGGAGGTGAGGTCTATCACGCTGTGGCCCGTAGAGTCGATAAACGCCAAACCGCCGCTCCATGTGTAGGTGGCGCAGGGATAGGTGTAGGTGGCGCTCGTCACGTCGCGACTAAAGGTAAAGTGCTCGTGCGGCAGCCCCATTTGTCCGAGCAGCGTGGCTGCCAGGTCGCTCTGGTTGCAGATGTGGTCGATGACGCGCGGCGCTTTCACCGCTCCGCCGGTCCATATCATCGGGATGTGGTGGCGCAGAGGATCGGCCTCGGTCAAGGTTTCGGGATACTTGATAGAGTGGTCGGGCAGGAGGACGATGAGCGTGTTGTCCCAAAGGGGAGTGGTGCGCAGGCTGTCGGTGAAGCGCCCGATGCAGTCGTCGAGATAGGCCATCGCATTGGCGCGCTCGTCGGAGGCTATGCGGTCGTAGGGCACCTGCCATGGTTCGTGGCTGGAGAGCGTCAGGAAAGCCGTGTGCCAAGGGCGGTCTGTGGGATAAGCCTTTACCATTTCCAGCAGGCGCTCGAAGGCTATATGGTCCGTCACTCCCCAAGCGTGGGTGCGGCGCACTTCAGGATCGAAGTCGGTATCGCCAAACGTATGCTTGTAGCCGGTGGCCATCAGGTAAGAGTTCATGTTGGTGAAATGCTTGTCGCCACCGTAAAGAAACTCGGTGGAGTAGCCGGCGCGCTGCAGTTCGCCGGCAATGGCCGGCAGTGTGCGCGACTTGGCCGGCAGCTTCATCACACTCAGATCGGGGAAGGCCGGATAGCCGCTCAGCGCACTCACAGTGCCGCGGTCGGTGCGGAAAGAGTTGGCATAGCAGCGGCTGAACAATACGCCTTCACGCGCCAGGCTGTCCAGACGTGGCGTCACGCCTTTCTGTCCGCCGAGCGACTCCAAAAAGGCAGCGCCACAGCCCTCCATGAGGATGATGAGCACGTTGGGGCGCTGGCAGGTGAGCAGGGTGTCGATAGATGTGCTGCTGCCGTTATATTGCAGGCTTTCAAAGAGTTCACGGCGATTGCCCTCCTTGAAGAAATTGTATTTTTCAGAATAGTCGGCCGTCTTCTGCAGAGAGTAGAAAATAGAGAAGACGGGGTTCACAGCCGAGTGGTTCAAGTATTGGTTGTTGCTGTAGTAGACCATACCCACATTGGCCGTGGAACGACCCACGCCGCCGCGGATGAAGAGGAAAAGCAGACCGCCAATGAGCAGCAGGAGCAAGCTGCCCTTGAGTTTCTTACCCACTTCGCCCACCGAGGGGAGCGCCTCCTTGCTAAGCGAACAGCCGGCGAGCCAAAGCACGAGGTAGCACAATGCTGCGCCCAAGAGAAAGGCCAAAATCACTCCGACGATATAGCCGGAGGTGATGCTCTGAGCAGCTCCCTGCGGGTTGTCAAGGTAATTGAACACCGTTCCATCGAGCTTAAAATCCCAGAAAGCGTAGAGACAAGTGTCGGCTACGAAGATGAGGCTGAACAGAAGGGCTATGCAGAGGGCATAGATGCGGAAGTAGGTGGCGGGAACGGGGATGCGCACCCAGATAGAGAGAAGAACGAAGAGCCAAGGCAGTGCTAAAAAGTAGCCGGCGGTGGAAAGGTCCAGCGGAAAGCCGTGCCACAAGACAGAGAGCAAGTCGCTCCATGTGGTTTGGTGGCTCTCGATGCCGTTGAACCAGAAAAATGCGACCTTGGCTAAGAAAAACAGAAGCAGAAAGGCTCCCAGCAAACGGAGGAGAAACAAAAGACGCTGCTGCATGGCGAGGACTTATAGTTGTTGCATGTCGTTAAGGCGCTTGTAGTATCCGTTGATGGCCAAGAGCTCTTCGTGCGTGCCACGCTCCACAATTTTTCCCTCGTAGAGCACACAGATTTCGTCGGCGTGCTTGATGGTGGACAGACGGTGGGCGATGGCGATGGTGGTACGCGTCTTCATCAAGCGCTCCAAGGCTTCTTGCACCAGGCGCTCGCTCTCGGTATCCAAAGCCGAAGTGGCTTCGTCGAGGATAAGGATGGCGGGGTTCTTCAAAATGGCGCGGGCAATGGAGATGCGTTGGCGCTGACCTCCGGAAAGGCGGCAACCGCGGTCGCCCACCTTGGTGTCGTAGCCGTCCTCGCTCTCCATGATAAAGTCGTGGGCGTTGGCTATCTTGGCGGCTTCAATCACCTGCTCCATGGTGGCATTCTCCACGCCGAAGGCGATGTTGTTGAAGAAGCTGTCGTTGAAGAGGATGGCCTCTTGGTTTACATTGCCGATGAGGGCGCGAAGGTCGGACATGTACATATTCTTTACGTCCACTCCATCCACCAGAATCTGTCCGGAAGTCACATCGTGGTAGCGCGGAAGAAGGTCTACAAGCGTACTCTTACCTGAACCGCTCTGACCCACAAGAGCAATGGTCTGGCCGCGCTTCACGGTGAGATTGACATCGTGGAGCACTTCTTTTTCGCCGCCATAACTGAAGGAGACATTCTTAAATTCAATCTGCGACTCCAAGTTTTTCACGTGGGTGGGATTTTCGCATTCGCAGATAGGGTTGGGTGCATTCAAAATCTTATTGACACGCTCCACGGAAGCCATACCTTTGGGAATGGCGTATGAGGCCTTCGAGAAATCTTTAAGCGGTTGGATGATGCTATAGAGAATCACCATGTAGAAAATAAAGGTGGGCGCGTCGATGGGAGAGTTGGATGAGAAAATCAGGGTGCCGCCGTACCATAAAACGAGTACGATTAAGCAGGTGCCCAAAAACTCACTCACAGGATGGGCAGACGATTGGCGGATAGCTACACGGTTGGAAGCCTGACGAAAGGAATTTGCACTCTCATCAAAGCGGCGACACATTTTGTGCTCCGCAGTGAAAGCTTTGATGATACGCATACCTCCCAAAGTCTCTTCCAGCTGCGCCATCGTGTCGCTCCATTTCTCTTGGGCATCCAGCGATTTGTGCTTCAGCTTGCGACCAATCTTTCCCATCATCCATACCATTCCGGGGAGAACGAGGATGGTGAAGAGCGTAAGTTGCCAGCTGGTGTAGATGAGTACTGCGAAGTAGCTGATAAGCAGGATGGGGTTCTTGATAAGCATGTCGAGCGAGCCGGTAATAGAATTTTCTATCTCATTGACGTCGCCACTCATGCGGGCAATGATGTCGCCCTTGCGCTCATCGGAAAAGAAAGAGAGGGGCAAGGAGATAATTTTGTGGTAAACGCTGCTGCGAATGTCGCGAACGATGCCCGTACGCATCGGGACCATGATGCCGACAGAAGCAAAGTAGCAGCTGGTCTTCAGTAAGGTCATCGATACCAGGAAGAGGCCGATGAAGAGCAACGTGGTGGCTGCGCCGTAAGTGTCCATCAACTCTGTGGTGTACCAATAGAGGTTGTTGATAAAAATGTCCTTCATGCCCATACCTTCAGAGTCCCAGGGGATGAACTCGTAGTGGTTCTGGTCGATGCCGAAGAGCAACTGCAGCATGGGGATAAGCGATACGAAAGAGAAGACGTTGAGCACTGCCGAGAGCAGGTTGAACACCAAAGAGCCCACCATGTATATTTTGTAAGGAGCAACGTAACGTCGCATCAACCGAAGAAATTCTTTCATATAGCTGTGTCGTAATTTTTATTTCCTACCAAAGTCAGCGGGTATTTCGCCCCACTTTTCTGTCTCCCACTTCAGTAAGGGTATGTTGTGAGTATTTTCTTTCAACCAAAGTTCGGCGCGCTCAATCAGTTGGAATAGCTGCTCCGTCTTGGCAGTGCGCTCGAGCTTGGTCTTGCATTTCTTGTTCTTCACCCAAAGCATGGCGTTGCGGCTGTCCGAATAGATGGTCATTGCCGAGCCTTTCTGCTTGAGCAGCGCCAAACCATGTACGATGGCCAGGAACTCGCCGATGTTGTTTGTGCCATGTACGGGACCATAGTGGAACACCTCCTGTCCCGTCTTCAAATAGACGCCGCGATATTCCATTGGTCCGGGATTGCCGGAGCATGCTGCGTCGACAGCCAGGGCTTCGGCTTTTACTTCCAGCGGTAGTGGCAACACCGTGTCTGTTCTGTTGGTCGGCGGGTTTTGTAGCTTGTCTTTTTTTTCTGCTGCCTCAGAATTTCTGGGCTTTATATAAAGATAAGGCGAGGAGTGGTAGGCTTCCTCAGCCTCCTCCTCGCTATCAAAAGATTTGTATAATGCGCCCTCAAAGCCTTTTATCTGTTCCTGACATTTTGGCCAAGAATTGTAGATGCCCGGCTCCACACCGTGCCATACTACATAGTATTTTTTCTTGGCTTTGCTCATAAGGGCAATAAGCTGTTTCTACGGCCTACATACGTTCCGGCATTTCGATACCCAAGAGTCCCATGCCGAGGCGAACTACTTTTGCTACGTTGGCTGAGAGTACGAGACGGAAGCGCTTCTTGTCTTCGTCTTCTTCCTTGAGGATGCTAAACTCGTGGTAGAATTGGTTGTACTCCTTCACCAGTTCATAGCAGTAGTTGGCTATGGCCGAGGGCGAGAAGTCTTGTCCGGCTTGATGTATAACGGCTGCGAAGTCGGCTACGTGTTGTACTATTTCTTCCTCCTTAGTGGAGAGCTCGCAGTTGATGCCGCAGAGGTCTTTGTAGTTGATGCCGGCATCTTCTGCCTTGCGGAGTACGGAGCGGATACGAGCGTAGGTGTACTGGATAAAGGGTCCGGTGTTGCCGTTGAAGTCTATACTTTCTTCGGGATTGAAGAGCATGTTCTTGCGGGCGTCTACTTTTAAGAGGAAGTATTTGAGTGCGCCCATACCAACGATGCGTGCCACGTTCTGCTTTTCCTCTTCGCTCATATCGTCAAACTTTCCGGCCTCGTCGGCTGTCTGGCGTGCCTGGCGCACCATTTCTGCGATGAGGTCATCTGCGTCTACCACGGTGCCTTCGCGGCTCTTCATCTTACCGTTGGGGAGTTCCACCATACCATAAGAGAAGTGTACGAGGTCTTTACCCCATTCAAAGCCCAGCTCGTCCAAGAGGATGGAGAGCACTTGGAAGTGGTAGTTCTGCTCGTTGCCCACCACGTAGATCATCTTGTTGATGGGGTAGTCTTCAAAGCGGAGCTTCGCAGTACCGATGTCTTGCGTCATGTACACGCTGGTGCCGTCGGAGCGAAGCAGCAGTTTCTCGTCAAGGCCTTTGTTGGTCAGGTCGGCCCATACCGAGCCATCTTCCTTCTTATAGAAAAGTCCTTTCTCAAGACCTTCGAGTACTTTCTCGCGGCCTTCGAGGTAGGTGTCGCTTTCGTAGTAGATTTTGTCGAAGCCTACGCCGAGTGCTTTGTAGGTTTCGTCGAAGCCGGCATATACCCATTCGTTCATCTTGCGCCAGAGGGCTCTCACTTCAGGGTCGTTGTGCTCCCAGCGTACCAGCATTTCGTGTGCCTCTTTGATAAGGGGTGCTTCTTTCTCGGCCTTTGCTTTGGCAGCCTCTTCGTCAAGGCCTTCAGCTTTATATTGTTCGCAGAGTTGCTTTACTTCTTCGCGGTAGTGTTTGTCGAAGGCTACATAGTAGTCGCCGATGAGGTGGTCGCCCTTCTTGCCGGAGCTTTCGGGGGTTTCTCCGTTGCCATACTTTTGCCATGCGAGCATCGACTTGCAGATGTGTATGCCGCGGTCGTTTACGATGTTGGTCTTCACCACGCGGTTGCCGTTGGCGGCGGCTATCTGTGAAACGGCCCAGCCTAACAGATTGTTGCGCACATGTCCCAGGTGGAGCGGCTTGTTGGTGTTGGGCGAGGAGTATTCTATCATGACGAGCGGCGACTTCTCTGTCTCAGCCACGAAGCCGTATTGAGCGTCGGCGTTAATGTCGGCGAGCAAGGAGAGCCATTGTGTGTGGGCGATGGTAAGGTTCAAGAATCCCTTTATCACATTGAAGCCGGCCACGATGTCTGTGTTTTCGGCCAGGTATTGTCCTATGTCTTGAGCTGTATCTTCCGGCTTCTTGCGGGAGATGCGCAGGAAGGGGAATACCACGAGTGTGAGGTGTCCCTCAAATTCTTTTTTGGTCTTCTGTAGTTGGACTTGTGCGGCGTCAACCTCTTGTCCGTAGAGTGCTTTCAGCGCTGCGAGGATGGCAGCGGTCAGCTGTTTTTCTATCTTCATTTTTTTCTTCGGTGTTTCTCCGTAGGAGTATTTCTAAAATTCGGAGTGCAAAGTTACAACTTTTTCCGGGAATGGGGAGGCTCCGGGACTTTATTCGTAGACTTTGAGCTCGCGTTGTCCTTTGAGCACGTAGAGTGCGTTGAGCGCCAGGGCTTTCATCTCGTCTTCTCCGGGATAGATGTAGAGGGGTGCGATGAAGCCGGTGCGTTCTCTCAGTTGCGAGGTGATGTATTCTGAGTAGGCCATGCCTCCGGTGATGAGGATGGCGTCTACTTTTCCGCAGAGCACGGCTCCCTGTGCGGCGATGCTCTTGGCTGTTTGATAGATCATGGCGTCTACGAGGAGCTTCACCTTTTGGTCGCCGGCGTCGATGCGTGCCAGGAGTTCCTTCATGTCTGTTGTGCCGAGGTGGGCCGCCAATCCGGCTTTTCCGGAGATGAGTTTCAGCAGTTCGGCCTCTGTGTATTTTCCGCTGAAGCAGAGGTGGATGAGGTCGGCGGCAGGTAGTGAGCCGGCGCGTTCCGGCGAGAAGGGTCCTTCGCCGTCGAGGGCGTTGTTTACGTCCACTGCTTTGCCATACTTATGGGCTGCGATGGAGATGCCGCCTCCCATGTGGCAGACGATGAGGCGCAGTTCTTCGTATTTGAGTCCGTGCTCTTGTGCAAAGCGGCGGGCGATGGCGCGCTGGTTGAGTGAGTGCCAGATGGCGATGCGCGGCATGGCGGGCGAGCCGCTGATGCGTGCCACGTCGTCCAACTCGTCCACTACGCCGGGATCGGCGATGAAGGCGCGACATCCGGGCAGTTCTTCGGCCAGTTCGGAGGCGATGAGGCAGCCCAAATTGCAGGCGTGCTTACGCAGTGCGTTGTGGGTGTCGCGGCGCATTTTTTCGTTGATCTCATACACGCCGCCGGCGATGGGCTTGGCCAGTCCGCCGCGGCCGATGATGGCGTCAAACTTAAAGGGGATGTTCATCTTGCGAAGCTCTTCGCGTACCAGGTCTTTGCGAAACTCATGCTGGTCGGTAGCTTCTTTGAACTGGCTCAGCTCTTCCATCGAGTGGCGTATGTTGCTGAGCATGATGGGCTTTTCGTCTTCGTAGACAGCAATCTTTGTGCTGGTGGAGCCGGGGTTTATGACGAGGATTTGCACGGTGGTTTTCTGCTAGGTAGGTTAGAGATTTGGGTAGTCTTTTGGAGAGGTTTATCCGTTGCTGACGGCGGCCATGGCCAGGCTGTAGTATTTCGACAGCGGACTGTCGCCGCGCGAGGAGAGCACCACGGGACAGGCGGCGCCTTGCAACATGCCGGCTATTTCGGCTCCGGCAAAGCAGGTCAGCGTTTTGTAGAAAGCATTGCCGGCTTCTATGTCGGGGAAGATAAGGGCGTCGGCTTTTCCTGCAATGGGCGATTGGATGCCTTTCACTTTGCAGGCCTCGGTGTCGAAGGCGGTGAGCACGTCGAGCGGGCCGTCTACGATGGCCTTGCCCCATTCGCCTTGTTCGGCACGTTGGCGGATTTCGGCATAGCCCACGGTGTGGGGGAATTTCTCGTTCACCTTTTCCGAGCAGTGGTTCAGGGCGATGCGTGGCTCTTCGATGCCGAAGGCGTGGCAGAGGGAGACCATGTAGCCCACTTGCGCCAGGCGTTGCTCGTGGGTGGGGTAGGGAATCACGGCGGCGTCGGAGAAGAACAGCAGGCGCTCGTGGCCGGGCATTTGGGCGGCGGCGATGTGGGTCAATACTCGGCCGCGGGGCAGGATGCCTTCTTCCTTGTTGAGCACGGCGCGCAGCAGGTTGTCGGTATTGATGAGACCCTTCATCAGCACGTCGGCTTTGCCTTCGCGTACGAGGGCTACGGCGAGGCGAGCGGCGTCGTCGGGCGTGGCGGCTTCTACGTGGCTCACGTGGGCGGCATGTTCTTCCAGCACTTGGCTTTGGGGGATGCGACTGCGCTCGCCGACAAGGATGATGTCGGCAAATTCTTCTTTCAGAGCGCGCTCCACGGCGTAGAGCGTAGACTCGTCGTAGCAGCAAACGATGGCTGCACGCTGACGGCCGGCACGGCTTTGCAGGTGGCGTGCCATGTCGCCGAAGTTCTTAATGCTTTCTGTGTTCATTATAGCAGTGTTTTCTTAGGCGTGATGGGCGGTTGGTTTAAGGTAAACAAGAGGTCGGTACGCCCTTCTTCTTGCGTGGGCACACTTTCTCTTTTGCAAAACTAATAATAATTTGGATAAGTAGTGTGCCGTTGCTCTTAAAATCTGTGGTGGCGGCTATTTTTTCAGTTGTTTGGGCAAGGCCGCAGATGGCTGCTCCCCGGCGAGGAGTGGGCAGAAAATCTGCTCTTTCTCTCCGTGAGAAGGGGGCTTTTCAGCCCTCTCTTCGGACGCTATTTTTGCTCCGTTGTAATCCCTTGAAAATCAAGGGCCATTTTCGGGTGTTTCTTAGGTAAAAGCTAGGTGAATTT
>CALCHR010000122.1 GCA_937901185.1 uncultured Bacteroidales bacterium | reverse complement strand
GAGTACTTTTACGAATCCGTTCGTAACACCCGTTACCATACCGTTGAGAAGAGCTCTGTAAAGACCGTGCTTTGCATTCGTTTCCTTCTTGTCGTCCAAAGCCTTTACGAGCAGTTCGTTGCCCACCGTTTCAAAACCGATGTTGCCAACTACTTCTCTCGTCAAAGTGCCTTTGGGTCCTTTTACGGTAACGAAGTTGTTGTCAGCAATTGTGACATCAACGCCGGCGGGAACAACGATAACTTTTCTACCAATTCTAGACATCTCTTCTTACCTCCTGATTACCATACAAAGGCAAGTACTTCGCCAACTTCACCGTGCGTAACGACCAGTCTTCTCGCTTCGGTAAGACCAACCGTTCTGCAATGTTCTACTCAGGTGGTGTGAACTGGAAAATCAACCGCGAAAGCTTCATGGAAGACCTCTGGTGGTTGAACAACATGGACATCCGCTTCAGCATGGGTAGCACAGGTAACGCCGACATAGGTAACTACACCGCCCTCGGTCTTACAGGAACCACCCAATACGCCGGCGTACCGGGTTGGGGTCTTGCACAGCCTTCTAACACAGAGCTCGGCTGGGAAAAGCAAATCTCTACCAACGTAGGTTTCAACGCCCGCCTCTTCAACCGCTTGGACATCGAGTTCAACTGGTACAACCGCAAGACTAAGGATATGTTGATGAGCGTGCCCCTCCCCACCACAACCGGTTTCGGTTCTCAGCAGATGAACATCGGTCAGATGAGCAACAAGGGTATCGAGCTCTCTGTAAACTATGACATTATCCGCGCCAAAAAGCAAGGCGACCTCCACGTAAGCGTACGCGCCAACTATGCATACAACACTACCAAGATCGACGAGCTCTTTAACGGCCTCGACGAATGGGCTATGGAAAGCAGCCTCCTCTGCTACAAGGTGGGCGAAGCTTTGAACTACTACATGCCTATCTATGCCGGTGTTGACAAAGAAGACGGTGCACCGATGTGGTACAAGAAGGGCCACAAAGGCGGCGTTAAGCACGAGTTCAACCCTGAGACTATGACTAAAGACGCCAGCAACATCTCAGCTCTCCACCAAGACACAGGCAAGAGCCGCTTCACTCCCCACTCCGGAGGTTTTGGTCTCTTCGCCAGCTGGAAGGGCTTGAGCTTGCAAGCAGACTTCTCATTCATGTTGGGTAAGTACATGGTGAACAACAGCTACTTCTGGGCTACCTCTCCTCAGAACATGATTAGCGGCTTCGGCGCTGACCGTGACATGCTCAATATGTGGAAGCAACCGGGTGACATCACCGACGTTCCGGGCTTTGCTTACGATCCTCAGTTCGACACTCACCTTTTGGAGAACGCTTCGTTCTTGCGTCTGAAGAACTTGACAGTTGCTTACGACCTTCCCAAGAAGTGGATGGATGCTACCAAGGTGTTGCGCGCAGCTCGCCTCAACTTCACAGCACGTAACCTCTTCACCGTAACTCAATACAAGGGTGCCGACCCCGAAATCAACACGAACATCGCCTACGGTAACTATCCCGCTACTCGTCAGTTCGTACTCGGCGTTGAGGTAACATTCTAATTTCCAAACACAAAAAAGTACGACTATATGAAGAACTATATATTCAAGACCGCAATTTGTGCTGCGTTGGCTTTGCCCTTAACGACAGCTTGCGAGCTGGATCAGCTTCCTGAAGGTACTATCTCCACAGAGCAATCTTGGGAAAAGATAGAGGACGCCAACAACTACTATGTAGGTTTGCAATCCAGCTTACGCGCCATCTCCGGCGGTGGTTACAACTATGTATCCGAGTGCCAGTCTGACCTTTTCAACGAGGTGCGTGGTAGCAGTTCTCAGAACCAGGTTCACGAGTGGACCTTTACCACAAGCCAGTTTGGCGGCGACGCTGTCTGGACAGGCAACTATAGCTTGATTTGTTCAGCCAACAACATCATCAACAACATTGACAACATCGAGGTGGAGACTGAAGAAGACAAGTCTTACCTTGATATGATCAAGGGTACTGCTTACTTTGCTCGTGCATACGGCTATGCCAACATGGTAAACCGCTATTGCAAGAACTACGATGCTGCCACAGCTGCTAACGAACTGGGCTTGCCCCTCGTTACCAAGGTGGATGTAAATGCAAAACCTGCCCGTGCTTCTTTGGAGCAGACTTTCCAACAGATCATGAGCGACATCACCAAGGCTGAGGCGCTGCTTCCCGTTTATCAGGAAACAAGCGTGCCTACCGGCTACACTTTGATGGCTCTCAAGGCTCGTGTATGCTTGTACATGAAGAACTATGAAGAGGCTATCGAACTGGCTGACGAGTTGATCGACGCCTATCCTCTGGGCTCTGAGACTGATTATATGTTGACTTGGGCAGCCGACGATGCTACCTACGAAACTATCTATCAGCCTACACAAACTGTTGATGAGCGTGTGAACGGCTACGCTCCCATCTTCATCAACTACAACATCGCTACTGAAGGCAACAATCCCTACTATCTCCCCACTCAGGGCTTGATGGACCTCTATGAGAGAAACGACGTTCGTAAGGGTACTTTCTTCGTAAGAACTACTATCTCTCCGGTAATGGGTACTGCTTCTGACAACGCTAAGGGTTATATGTTCTATAAGTTCCCCGGTAACCCCGAGCTTCTTAAGAGCGGCGAGACCACCGGTCTCGATGGTAACACTTGGGCTAATATGCACAAGCCTTTCCGTGTAGCCGAGATGTACTTGATCGCTGCCGAGGCTAACCTCTTCAAGGCTGACAAGGACGAAGCTGCTGCTGCTGCTTACTTGAACAACTTGCGTCAGGCCCGTGGTGCCAGCCAGTTGACTCAAACCGGCGATGCGCTCGTAGCTGAAATGAAGAACGAATGGGTACGCGAAATGGTCGGCGAAGGTTTCCGTCTCGACTGCTTGAAGCGCTGGAACGACCCCGTGAAGCGTATGAAGCCCCAGGAGTTTGGTGGCAAGAACATCATCTTGAACTTGACGCCCGAACAACAAACTGAGTTGGAAGTGAACCCCACTGACTATCTCTACTATAAGATGATTTGGGAACTTCCCTCACAGGATACACAGGCTAACAAGAACCTTGTAGGAAACTGGCCTAAGAACTAACGATACAAGTAACACCTAAAAAATTACAGACAATGAAATACTTCAAATCATTGCTTGCCCTTCTGTTCGTAGGTATCTCTTTCTCCGCTTGTAACGAGTTTGAGGACTTCGACGACGCGGCCAACAAGGTAAACTATGCCACCGAAGCTCCGGCTTTAGGCTACTATACCTCTGAGTACACCGCTAAAGGTGACTTCAACTATGGTGTGATTTTCACCACCGACGCTAAAGGCGACTCTATCCTCTATCTGACTTCTATCGGCAAGCCCGGTACAGACGAGGCTGGCGTTGTACGCACACTCGGTAAGGCTGAAGGCGTAGAGTACAACCCCGAAATCGGTGTGCTCACTGCCACAGTTGCCGAGGAAAACTCTCACTTCGAGCTCGAAATCAGTGTAGCTCTGGCTTACCAAAAAGATGCCAAGACTATCATGATGAACCTTTCATACGGTGAAGAGAAAATCGCTGCTCGCCTTTCTAAGTCAAACGAGGTGCCCACCTTCATCGGTACTTTCAGCGGCTACCCCGCTGTGAAAGATGCTGAAGGCAATACCTCTTATGCTGAACAAGCCACCTTGGCTTTTGCTCTCTTCCAAATGGAGGGTGACACTGTAGCCGTAGTGGTTACGGCTACTACTCCCCAGGAAATGGCAAGCTACACCATCAACGGCAACACAGCTACCCTTACCGGTACAGCTTCTAACTTGACTTTCAACCTCAACTATGACATGGCTACCGGCGTATTGACTGCTACAGACAAGGACGGTGTAGTTTACTTCTGCGACCGCGAGTTCTCTACTCCCGACCCCGAAACTTGGGAAGATTATGCTTACGGTAAGTACGTTCACGGTGTGACCGGCGGTGTTTATCTCAGCGCATTCGACCACACATTTGAGAACATGTTGGGCGCCAACCTGCCTTCTCGCACTTATGAAGCCAATCTGTTCAGAAGCTCTAAGAAGTCTAACAAGTACAAGATTAGCCCCTGGTCCAAAAACTCTGAGATGGTGTTCACCGTTAACAACGAAACCGGTTACATCACTGTGGAACAATCACCCGCAGGTTTCACCGGTCAGGCAGGTGCCATCTACGTTGTAGACTCTTATGGTTACTGCGGCGAGCATCCTTCTACTTACGATGTAGACAACGGCATCTTCACCTTCTACCTCGCACTGCTCGACAATCAATACATCTATGGTGTTGACAACGACCAGTTCATCATCACCGGCGAGGTGACGAGCGCTCCCAAGAAGGAAATGACAATGCCCCAGCTCAAGCTGAACAAGTAAGACCACTACTGACTACGGTCAGATAACTCTATGCATAAGGAGAGTGTCCCGGCGGGACATTCTCCTTTTTGTTTTACCCCCCTGAGCGAAACCGGAAAGAGATAGAAGAAGAAAGGCTTTTTCTTAGTAGCTTTCTAGGAAAACTTAGTAAACTACAAATTTTTCTTAGTAAA
>CALCHR010000121.1 GCA_937901185.1 uncultured Bacteroidales bacterium | reverse complement strand
AGGAGGTGGCTGCTGGGACCGATGTAGTCGTGCTGAATGATGCAACATTTACTGCTGCGGGTACTAAGAAAGACAAATATACCTTCCGAACCATCCATGTTTATGGTGGCGGTAAATTGGTCGTTCCTGTTTCCGCTGCGGAAGGCTTAGGCATCTATTCACTCGTCATGCGCTCTGGTACTATAGAGAACGGCACTTACACCAATAGTTATCCACAACTCGTGATGAATGGCAAGTACTCCAATACATCGGGTATCTATTTGGATTACATCACCACCTACGAACGCTACTACGCGCTCTCCGTGCCTTATTCAGTCAAGACTAAGAACATCAAGTATCCTGCTGACATCTATGGCGATAACCTCAAAGATGGTGGCAACAGAGCCAGCTTCGCTCTCCAGTACTATGATGGCGCTGCACGTGCCACAGGCGCTTCGGGTTGGAAAGATTTCGATGAATCAGGTGATGACCCAACACTCATCCCATACCAAGGTTATACCTTCTGGGGCGCACCTCGCAAAGTAAGTGTCAATGGCGGTGCTATGGAACGCCAGAAATATGGTATCCACCGTATCCAACTGGGCGTAGGTGCGGATCCCTTGTTGACAGCAGAAAACAGCGACAAGAATATTGACATTACCGCTTACGAAGCTAATCGACCAAACGATATGGGTTGGAACTTCCTCGGTAACCCATACCTCGCACAATATGGAGGACTCTCAGCTTCGGATGAAGATGTCCAAGTCGGATTGCTGGAACAAGAAATGGTAGATGGCAGATGGACTGGCGGGTGGAAACATATTGGCAACCTACGCTATATCACTACTACTACCGACGGACAAAACTATACGCCTGTGGAAGTGGACAAAGCCACCTTCTCGCCATTCAACACCTTCTTCATTCAGGCAGCTAATAATGGCGCATTGCAATTTGCATCGGCTTCGCGTGCGCAGAATGCACCAGCTCGCCACTACGCTGCACAGCAAGAAGCAGCCAAAGAGATTACCACAGGTATCATCCTCACAGGCAACGACCAAACCGACCGCACAGGATTGCTCATTGCCGACAACTTCACCGAGGAGTATGACTTCAATGCCGACCTCTCTAAGTTCGAGAATAGCGGTATCAATCTCTACACCATCGGCAAAGATGGCAAACTCGCCTTCATGGCTATCAACCAGGCATTGGCGGAGCAACCAATACCACTTGGCTACGGTGCACCAGCTGATGGTGAATACACCATCGCTTTCGATGAAGACCGCTACAATGCAACTGACATCAGCGCACTCTACCTCATCGACTACGACCGTAACGAGACAACCAATCTTCTGCACACCGACTATTCATTCGTGACTACTGCGGGTACCAATAATGAGCGCTTTGCACTACAAGTGGCGTTCATACCACAAAATGCAACGAGCGTGGAATGGGTAGACGATGCTACTATCCAAGTGGCTGTAGATGGCAACAACCTCCTCCTCAACAACCTGCCAACCGATGCAGGAGTACAAGTATTTGATGCATTAGGACGAGTAATATACGCTACACCTAACGCACCGACAGAGATGCAAATCACATTACCTACGGGTTATTACCTCGTGCGGATTGCTGACAAGCAACATGCAGTAGTAATCAACACTATAATACCCTAAATGGTAAATATAATTAAATGGTAAATAAATTGTAAATAGTAAATTGTCAAATAGTAAATAAAATTATGGAACGTTTAATTTTAGTACTTCTCTTGTCAGTGTTCTCATTCGGTGTATATGCTCAAGGCTCCGAATCGCCATACTCCGTCATCTCGCATCGCCAATATGGTACGCAAGATTCGTATAACACATACAATCAGTCACAATATGGTGGAATATATCAAACCTCCTCTCGCTCTGCGCATTACGGCGCAGAGCAGAGCGATGGCTATCATGCATCGTACCGTAGCGGGGATATGTATCAAGACCGTGTGTCGGCTAACACTTTCTCTTCCACACCCAGCATGGAGATTACGACTATGTTACCAACCATGGATGATAATAATGGCTATGGTGGTCGTCGCAAATCATCTGGTGTTCGCCCTCCTCAGCGTGGAGAAGGTGAGGGAGATGACAAACCTGGCACAGGAAATAACCAAGGAGGTAGCAACTGGGATGACCCAAATGCCACCCCCCTCGGTGACACTCCTTGGCTGCTGATGCTCCTGTTGGCAGGGGGCTACGCCATTTATGTGGGAAAGAAACAGGTTATTTGACCCCCGACTCGCGATTCCCGACTCCAAAAATAATTGGATTCGCGACTCGCGATTCCCGATTCCCAAAAAACGAATAACAAAAAACAGTTTATTATGGCCTCCAGATTCTTTTGCAGCGGTTACTACAACCTCGATGCATGGGTATTAGCACATTGTATAGCCATCTTCACACGGCGTTTTTGCGAACGGTTCTTAACCTCGCAAAACGATCCCAAAGCACGGCATTACGACCAGATGTACATGGCTGCGCGTTCCGTATATGCCAATATAGCCGAGGGTAATGCACGGCACAACACCTCCACCGAAACGGAGATGCGTCTCACCGATGTCGCACGAGGCAGCGCCATCGAACTATCGGAAGACCTAATGCAACTCATCATCGAGCAAAACGGAGAACTCTGGCAAGCTAACCACCCGACTATGCAAGCCTTGCAGCAGGTACCCTTCATACGCACCGACTACGAGGAGAACAACTGGTCGCACGATGCAGCGGAGCGTATCAAAAAGCAAGTAGCACTATACGAGCCATTGATGACAACCAACAACATGTTGGACTATGCAAATGCCCTGTTCGTATTGTGCAGAAAGATGGTGCAGATGTTATCCCGTTTGATAGATAAGTTGTTTGATGAGTTTACGCAAAATGGTGGTTTTACCGAGAGTCTCACCCAAGCCCGTTTAGAGCATCGCCAGCAAGAGGCGTTATCTGCCAAGGCACCGCTTTGCCCCAAATGTGGCAAACCGATGCTGCAACGAATGATAAAAAAGGGAACTAAGCAGGGACAAACATTCTGGGGGTGCATTGATTATCCCCGCTGCGACGGCACCCGCGATTAAATAATTGGACTCCCGACTCGCGATTCCCGATTCCGATAAAGATTGATTCCCGACTCGCGACTCGCGACTCCGATAAAGATTGACTCGCGACTCGCGATTCCCGACTCCAAAATAATTGTAAAATTATCAAAAAAGATTAATTTCTGCAAAATTCTTTGCGTATGTAATTTATTTTTACTACCTTTGCAGCGTCAATGGAAGAAAACCATGACTCAATACAAATCGTTGTGTTGATTCTCCCTTAAACCAATTCCCTCAATTACGAAATTTTTACATACATCTTTATATGCAATACGATATGCGAAAACTCGGGCAAATGGAGCTCGAACAACTGATTGAGATTGCACAGACATTCGACCTGAAAATAGGCAAGAATCCTGAAAAGCAATCCGTAATTTACCAAATCTTAGATGCACAAGCCGATAGACACGGCGCCGAAGTACAAGCACGCGCCGAAGCACGCGAAGAACGACGAAAAGGCAAACGCACACGTATCCAAAATACACCTCAAAAAGTGAATACCGACAACCTCAAAAGTAATCGCGTACTCGCTACTGTGGGAAGCAAAGAGGAAACACTCGGACAAATCAAAGAAGAACAAGCCAAACAGCCTGCTCCTAAGCCTGTAGTATCTGCGGTGCAACCTTCCCTCTTCGGAAACGCAGAGGCACAAGAGGCTAAAACTCCAGAAGTTCCAGTGGTTAAGACACCAGAAGTTCAAGAAGTGAAAACAGAAGAACAAACAGCCAAGAAAAAACGCGGTCGCAAACCAAAAAACGTAGAGACCGAGAAGAATACTGAAGCAGCAGCAACTGTAGAAACACCTATAGTTGCCGAAGAACCACAAACAAAAGCCGAAGAACCACAAGCAGAAGAACCAAAAGCAGAAGAAGCAAAAGTCGCTGAAGTAGCAAAAGGCAAGAAACGTGGTCGCCCAAAGAAAAATGCACCCGCTGCAGAAACCACCACCAAAGAAACGACTGCTGACAATGCTACACCCGCCACAGAAGACGCTGCAAAAAAGGACGAAACGGACAAAAAAGAGGTAAACCCACATACCCCAAGTCGCAAAAACGAAACACACGAGGAACGTCAGGCACGTGTAAATGCTCGCATCGCACAAATCACTCAGCAAATAGCTAAACGCGAAGAGCAAATAGCCAATGGCGAAGAAATCACACCTATCAACGAGAAACCACAACCCAAACCACAACTCTCACCCGAAGAGGAAATGCTCAACAAAGGTGTGGAGGCGTTTGGCGACACCATTACCGCTATTGGTACGTTGGAGTGTGCGCCTGATGGCTACGGATTCTTGCGTAGTGCCGATTACAACTATATATCCTCGCCCGATGATATATACGTATCGCAACAACAGATTCGCCAATATAGCTTGAAAACAGGTGATACAGTAGAGTGTACAATCCGTCCACCAAGAGATACCGACAAATACTTCCCTATGAAAGAGGTGATTCGTATCAACGGCATTGCACCAGCATTGGCCAAAGAGCGTATTGCCTTTGAGAACCTTACCCCTCTCTTCCCCGATGAGAAATTCAAACTCTGCAAAGGCGACAAGAGCGACCCATTATCCGTGCGTATCATCGACTTCTTTGCACCTATAGGCAAAGGACAACGCGGACTAATCGTAGCACAACCTAAAACAGGTAAAACGGTGCTGCTCAAAGATATAGCCAACGCTATCGCGAACAATCATCCAGAGGTATATATGATTGTGCTGCTCATTGATGAACGCCCAGAGGAGGTAACAGACATGGCACGCTCCGTGAACGCCGAAGTCATAGCATCTACCTTTGATGAACCCGCAGAGAACCACGTGAAAGTAGCGAACATCGTACACGAGAAAGCTAAACGATTGGTGGAATGTGGACACGACGTAGTTATATTATTAGATAGTATCACGCGCCTTGCGCGCGCGTACAACACGGTGGCACCTGCCAGTGGCAAAGTCTTGTCGGGTGGTGTGGAAGCACAAGCTTTGCACAAACCCAAACGCTTCTTCGGTGCGGCGCGCAACATCGAAAATCACGGCAGTCTGACCATCATCGCCACCGCCCTCATCGAAACCGGAAGCAAGATGGATGAAGTCATCTTTGAAGAATTCAAAGGTACCGGCAACATGGAACTACAACTTGATCGTGCGCTCAGTAACAAGCGTATTTTCCCGGCAGTTAACATTGTTGCTTCAAGCACACGTAGAGACGACTTACTACAAGATGCAAATACGCTTAACCGAATGTGGGTTCTCAGAAAATACATTTCAGAAATGACACCTATAGAAGCCATGAACGATGTAAAGAAACACATGGAAGCAACAATGAACAACGAAGAATATTTGCTATCTATGAACTCTTAAGAAAAATAACCCATAAAACCACTAAGGATGAGGACTGCTTTTTAATAAGTAGTCCTCATCCTTTTTTATACCACCCAAACCAAATACAAAAAGCATAAGGAATTCATGAATCAACTCGTCATAAAATTTAGAAAGCTACTAGGAAAAACTAGGTAAAAGCTAGGTAAATCTAGTAGTTACCGAAATTCACCTAGCTTTTACCTAAGAAATGGCAGAAAATCCCTACTGAAAATCAGAGATTTACAAAATCAAAATCTCAACAAGCAATCAACAGTTCCCAAACTCGAGTATACATTTCACCTACAGAGGGAGCAAACTCAAGCACAACAAAATCCTCCGGCTCAACACAAGTCCACAATATCCGAATATATAACTTTGGCCAGAAAAAGCCTATTATATCAATATAACTGCTATATTTTAGTACAGTTTTCTTGGCGCATTCAAATCTTTTAAGCAAATTTGCAAGAAGAATGTAATTTTTTAAACCTATACAACTATGGAAAATAACTACCATTCTCTTTGTGGACTTAAAAGAGAAAACTTCCAGAAAGTAATCAATGGAAAAGAAACCGATTTATATTTCCTGACCAACAACAACGGAATGGAGATAGCCGTAACCAACTACGGAGGTTCCTTAGTAGGAATCATGGTACCCGATAGAAACGGTGAATACGCCAATGTTATTCAAGGACATGACAATATTGAAGATTGTCTCAACTCACCTGAGCCTTTCCTTTCAACCTTGGTAGGACGTTACGGGAATCGTATTTGTCATGGCAAGTTCACATTGAATGGTAAGCAATACAACTTGGCAATCAACAATGGTCCTAACCACCTCCATGGAGGTCCTACGGGTTTCCACGCCAGAGTTTGGGACGCCGAGCAAATCTCTAATAAATGTCTCGTACTTCGTTATGTATCTGCTTATTATGAAGAAGGATTCCCCGGCGAATTAAAGATGACCGTCATGTATACTTTGACAGAGGATAACGAATTGGTAATAGATTACAAAGGCACTACCAATAAGAAAACCATTGTCAACATGACCAGCCATGGTTTCTTCTCCCTCACAGGAATTGCCAACCCCACACCCTCACAAGAAGATGTAGTATGTACCATCAATGCAGATTTCTATATCCCCATTGATGAAAACTGCATTCCCACCGGCGAAATTCGCAGTGTAAAGGGTACTCCATTTGACTTTACAGAACCGCACACAGTCGGCGAACGCATCAATGCCGACCATGAGCAGATAAAGAATGGAGCAGGCTATGACCACTGCTACGTGCTTAACAAACGTGAACCAGGAGAATTGTCATTTGCTGCAAAGATTGTAGAGCCGGTGAGCGGTCGCTCAATGGAAGTATATACGACAGAGCCTGGTGTGCAATTCTATAGCGACAACTGGGCTGATGGTTATAAAGGACAGCATGGTGCTACTTTTGGAAAACGCAGCGGACTCTGCTTCGAAGCACAGCACTTCCCCGACTCTCCCAACCGTGCACACTTCCCCAGCGTTGTACTAAAACCAGGTGAAGTCTACACACAAAAAACCATTTATAAATTTGGTGTAGAATAATCTTTAATTTATTGAGAAACAGAATTCTAATTATTAAATATTAAACAAAAAAATTAAACAAATGAGTAATCAAGCAAAGCAATGGGGAGCCATCATCGTAATGATTGCGCTCTTCGCAATGATTGCCTTCGTGACAAACCTCTGTACACCTATGGCAACCATCATCAAAAATCAGGGTGACATTTCTAACGTACTCGCTCAGATTGGCAACTATGGCAACTTTTTTGCATATCTTGTAATGGGTATCCCGGCAGGTATGCTTATTGCAAAATTTGGCTACAAGAAAACAGCTTTAATTGGCCTTGTAGTAGGTGCTACCGGCATTCTTATTCAATGGTTCAGCGGTCAGCTCGACGCACAGGCTAACATCGGTCTTGTATTCGGTGTTTACCTCGTTGGTGCTTTCATCGCAGGTCTTTGCATGTGTATCCTCAACTGCGTTGTTAACCCCATGCTCAACCTCCTCGGTGGTGGTGGTAACACTGGTAACCAGTTGATTCAGATTGGTGGTGTGTTCAACTCTTCAGCAGCAGTAGCTTGCTACATCCTCATGGGTGCACTCATCTCAGATGCTACTAAGGCTAAGATTGCTGACGCTACTCCCGCTCTTATGATTGCGCTCGCAATCTTCGTGATTGCATTCATCGTAATCCTCTTCACTAAGATCGATGAACCCGAACAGGCTCCCGTACGCGTTGACCTCATCAAGGGTGCTATGAGCCACAGCCACTTCGCACTCGGTGCGCTCGCAATCTTCCTCTACATGGGTATCGAAGTAGGTGTGCCCAACGCTGTTCAGCAGATGCTCACATCAGCTCCCTACTCTATCCCCGCTGGTACTGTAGGTATGATTGTAGCTGTTTACTGGGCTATGATGCTTGTTGGGCGATTCGTTGGTGCTTCTATCGGTAGCAAGGTAAGCGCACGCGTAATGATTACAACTGTATCAACTGCAACATTGGCTTTGGTACTCTATGGTATGTATGCTCCTGCTGATATTCTTGTTGAATTCCCGGGTGTTGACTGGGGTAAACTCGAAGTAATTTGGCAACCCATTCCTGTGGGTATCTTCTCATTCCTCCTCGTTGGTCTTTGCACATCAGTAATGTGGGGTGCCATCTTCAATATGGCAGTAGAAGGTCTCGGCAAATACACCGCTATTGCTTCTGGTATCTTCATGACCATGGTATTTGGTTGTGCAGTGATGATGTGGCTCCAAGGATGGGTAGCTGACTTGACAAACTATATGACCAGCTTCTGGGTAGTAGTTGGTTGCGCTGCATACCTCCTCTTCTACGCACTCATCGGTAGCCGCGTAACAAAGCGTTCTGAATAATAATTATAGGGTGTTGGCAAGATTGCTTGCCAACACCATTCTATAAATAATAATAAACCTCTTAAATAAATAATATCATGAAATTGACAATTGATGACGTTCGCAGTCGCTTTATCAAGCACTTCGATGGTGAAACTGGTAGTGTATATGCTTCTCCCGGTCGTATCAACTTGATTGGTGAACACACTGATTATAACAATGGTTTTGTATTCCCTGGCGCAGTAGAGCAAGGTATGATTGCAGAAATCAAACCCAACGGCACTCGCAACGTTCGCGCCTACTCTATTGACTTAAAGGATTATGTAGAATTCAGCCTGGATGACGAACAAGGTCCTAAGGCTACTTGGGCACGTTACATCTACGGTGTATGCCGCGAAATGATGGCTCTCGGTGTTCCTGTTGAAGGTTTCAACACAGCTTTTGCTGGTGATGTACCCCTCGGTGCTGGTATGTCTTCATCTGCAGCACTCGAAAGCACATACGCTTTTGCGCTCAACGATCTTTGGGGCGAAAATAAGATTGAACGTTTGGAATTAGCTCGTGTTGGTCAGCGTACAGAGCATAAGTATATCGGTGTAAAGTGTGGTATCATGGACCAGGCCATTTCTTGCTTGGGTAAAGCCGGCAACCTTATGCGTATGGACTGCCGATCTGGTGAAATTGCATACTTCCCTTGGAATCCTAAAGGTTACCAACTTGTATTGGTAAATAGTTGTGTAAAACATGAGTTGAAAGGTTCTCCTTACAACGAACGTCGCCTCCAGTGCGAACACGTTGCTGAAATCATTGCTAAGAAGCACCCCGAAGTAACTTCTCTCCGCGATGCCAACTACGACATGCTCGAAGAAGTAAAGGCAGAAATCACAGCAGACGAATATAAGCGTGCTCGCTACGTCATCGGTGAAGTTGTACGCGTATTGAACGTGTGCGATGCACTCCAAAAGAACGACTATGAAACAGTAGGTCAAATGATGTACGAAACACACTACGGCCTCTCAAAGGAATACGAAGTAAGCTGCGAAGAACTTGACTTCCTCAACGAAATCGCTAAGGAAGAAGGCGTAACTGGTTCACGCATCATGGGTGGTGGCTTCGGCGGTTGCACTATCAACCTCGTAGCTGACGAACTCGTAGACAACTTCAAGAAGGTTGTAGTAGAAAAGTTTGAAGCTAAATACGGCAAGAAACCCATCGTTATTGATGTAGTAATCGGTGACGGTTCACGCAAACTTTGCTAATTTATCAATTAGGAAATCACAAGAAGGGCCATTCATTTTGTGGCCCTTCTTTTTTATTTACTTATATATCTATTCATATTTTCTTGGAACAAACACACATTATTTAGAGCATGCAGAGTTTTACTATAAGTATTTGTTGGCAAAATATCAAAGTATTTGTATTTTTGCATAAAGTTGCTTAGGGTGTTTATTCAACATTAAAAATCTCTTTTATCAAACATATTAAGAACATAATAAGGTGGGGAATTGGCCTTCTATTAGGGGGCTATTTATCTATTTTTTTATTATTCAATATCCCCATTACGCAAAAAGTTCTTACACAATGCACTGAGACTTTATTAGAGAATGTATTAAAGACTGAAATTGAGATTGGTTCTATAAACTTAGGACTCTTTAATCGTATTATCTTAAAAGATATACTGATAATAGATCAAGAGGGAGAGAAACTATTTGCAGGAAAACTAGCCACCTGTAAAATTGAATGGGCTCCCCTACTCAAAGGAGAAATCTCTTTAAGAACCATATCTCTATTAGATGGGCACATCCAAATCTACAAAGAAAAAGAAGATTTGCCTTATAATTTCCAATTCATCATAGATGCCTTTAAGTCAGATAAGCCTACAGCCTCAAAGAAAATCAATTTGAGTATCAACTCCATTATTCTCCGCCGTTGTAATATTTCCTACGACGAATTATACAAGAGAGAAAAAAAAGATAGATTTGACTTAAGTCATCTCAACATTGAGGACCTAAATACAAACATAAGTCTACGCAAACTAACAACCGATAGTATAAACTTAAGGATTAGATCTTTCAGCATGAAAGAACAAAGTGGACTACAAATAAACAACTTAGCCTTACGAGTAACAGCTAATAGAGAAGTTGGTTATATACATAAGTTAGAGTTAAACCTTCCAAACAGCCATATAGAAGAAAAGGATTTAACCGCAACTTATAGTGCCACAGATTTTCTTAGTCTATTAAAGACTTTTACTCTACGTGGAAAATTAGACAACACTTATATTTCCACAAATGATTTTGGGTTCTTAGTTCCTCAATTAAAGAATACAAATGAAACATTCAACTTATTTACCAATTTAGATATTAGCCCCACTCATATTTTACTTAAAGAAATAAATATTGATAATCTAAACCACTCATTCAGATTATCTTCTGATATTTCCCTAAGTAGGAAAGATGGGGAAATAACAAACCTCTCTGCAAATATTGATAAATTAGATATTGACTATTCTTTAATCAAGAAAGCCTTATCTAGTTTTACCCCCCAATTCCCTAATAAAAAATTAGAAGGTATTGGATATATAAAATTCCAAGGTAAAGCAAACTATGATGTTGCACACAAGGCCAACCTAATAGGTACTGCCAACACTTTAGCCGGTAGCCTTAAGACCCATGTTTCCTATGACAACAAAACTATACAAGGTAATCTTTCTACCACAGATTTTTCTCTCAGACAATTGCTTAACAATCAATCTCTCCCCCACTTAGCCAGCATTGACTTAAAAGGAAAATTTGATTTACAACAGAAAGGGAATCCCAACTTACAAGCCGATTTAATTATAAATGAACTCCAACATAAAAACACCAGCTATTCTGGAATTCATGCTACAAGTAAATGGAAAAACAAACATTTACAATTCCAAGTAAATTCAGAATCCCCTCATCTAAAATTTTCAGCAGAAGGGGCAGGAAAATTTGATGGTAAAAAGATTTCAGATTTTAGCTCAACCTGCCATTTAACAGAATGTAATCCCCAAGGACTAAATTGGACAAAGCGTTTCAAGGATGCGTCCTTCTCTTCTTTTTTATCCCTCTATATTAAAGAGATAAGGAAAGGTTTACCCTATGGAGACTTAGACATCAAAGATTTCAAGTTAGAGAGCCAGGAAGAAAATTATGTGCTTAATAATTTATCACTTCAATTATATCCTTCTGATAATCTCTCAGAACTAAAGATGCAGAGTGACTTTGCTACCGTTTATCTAAAAGGAGACTTAGCTCCTAACTCTATAAAAAAATATGGAGAATACTTAGTAACACACTATTTAGCAGACTCAGTTAAATCTAAGAATATAGATACCAGAAATCTAAAAGATTGGAAACTATCAGCCCAGATCAAGAAAACAGACATCTTACAGAAATTACTAAACATCCCGATAGGAACATCCGGAACATTCTCTATTGAAGGAAATTTACAACCTCAAAAAGATTACATATACCTAAGTTCATATTGCCAAGGACTTAACTATAATAACGTAGAACTCCAGGACTTGACTCTATTTCTACAAGGAAGAGACCAGCAACTTACGTCCTTGATACAAGCCAAGAAGCCAACTGCCCAATCTTACGTACAAGTATCTCTCAGCAATAATATTCTGAACAATAACATTTCTACCCACTTATTGTGGGATGATGGAGATGCACATAAAAACAAAGGGGAGATAAGTATCAACACGCTTTACGATCCCCAATCACTCACAGATATCAAGAACCTATCGTTTACCACCAACATCCACCCAACATCTATAGCCATTAGTGACTCCGTCTGGTTTATTGCTCCTGGACAAATCCAATATACGAAAGACAGGCTACTATTAAACAACATAGCATTTAATCACGACAAACAGCACCTGTCTCTTAACGGAATAGTTTCCAATAATCTAGGAGACTCCCTACATGTTAAATTAAACAGAATAAACCTAGCCTACGTTCTCGACTTGATAAAGTTCAAGGCTGTAGATTTCTCTGGTTACGTTAGCGGAGAAGGAAATCTGATTGGCCACAAAGATAGCATCAACGGCTATGCTCTTTTAGATGTTGAAAATTTCAAGTTCAATGATTCCCCAATGGGTCCCACAAAGGTAATAGGTCGTTGGAACAACATAGAAAAGAACATAGAACTTGACGCCGATATGGGAGAGAAAGGACTATATTCAACACAAGTAAAAGGCTATATATCACCAGTTAAAAAAGGCTTGGACCTCCATATAAAGAGCCATAAAACAGATATACGTTTCCTTAACAAATATGTATCCGGTATATTTAAGGATTTGCAAGGTCACACCACCGGAGAAATACGCCTATTCGGTCCTTTCAAACAACTTGATTTTGTAGGAGACGAGAAAGTAGATCTCACGACAGAGCTATTGGCCACCGGAGTGAGATACAACATACAAAACGGCCAATTAAAAATTCATCCTGGCCATTTTGATTTTCACAATATCACCATCTCAGACTATTTAGGTAAAACCGGCGTTGTCAATGGCAGTCTGATACATAGTCATCTAAAAAACCTGCGCTACAACTTCAATGTCAGTGCAAACAACCTTTTGGTCTACGACAAAGGAAAAGAAGTAGATATGCCCTTCTATGCCACAATTTACGGGAACGGAAATATCAGTATTGACGGAGGAGCTGGAAAACTTCAAGCTGATGTATCCATTACACCCACATCTCAATCCCGACTTGTTTACATCCTTGATAATCCCGACAACTTTGGCGAAGTGAAGTTCGTAACTTTCAGAGACAAGAGTTTACTACCCACCACAAGCCAAACATCTGACTCCCTCCCACAAGCGCAGCTAGTCCATAGTGCTCCTCTTGATTTGAGGCTCAACTTCCTTGTCAATATGACCCCATCTGCCGAACTGCAAGTTGTTATGGACGAGCGTTCCGGCGACAACATCAGAATCTATGGAAATGGTCCCATAAGAGCAAACTGGTATAATAAGGGCGAGTTTAATATGTTCGGCACACTCAATGTAGAGCGAGGCAACTATAAGATGAGTATACAAGAGGTCATTAGAAAGAACTTTGAGTTCTCGCCCGGAGGACGTATTGTATTCGCAGGCAACCCTTATAATGCAGATCTTGATTTGAAGGCTATCTACACTGTCAACTCTGCATCGTTAAGCGACCTTAATATCGGAAGTGGATTCAACGAAGGCCCCACAAGAGCTGATTGTATTCTAAAAATCAAAGGTAAGACCAATTCTCCGCAAATTAGTTTCGAGCTAGACCTACCCAACATCAACGAAGAAGAAAAGCAAATGGTAAAAAATTTGCTCAGCACAGAAGAAGACCTCAACATGCAAGTGCTCTATCTACTCGGAATAGGCAGATTCTACACCTACGACTATGCAAGCGCAGACAATGCCAACCAATCTCAGTCGTCTGTAGCCATGAAATCTTTCCTCTCAAACACCTTAAGCAATCAGCTAAACGACATCATCTCCAATGCCATAGGTTCCTCAAATTGGACCTTCGGAACCAATCTCAGCACCGGACAAATCGGCTGGAGCGACATGGAAGTAGAAGGCTTGATACGCGGACGTCTACTTAACAACCGGCTGCTTATTAACGGAAACTTCGGCTACCACGACCGCCCCACAATGTCTACTAACTTTGTCGGAGACTTTGATGTGAACTATCTGATTACTCCATCTGGCGGTATAAGTTTGAAAGCCTATAGCGAAACTAACGACAGATACTTCTCCAAGTCCTCCCTCACTACGCAAGGCATTGGTATTCAATTAAAGAGAGATTTCTACAACCTGAAAGACCTATTCTCCGTAAGAGGAACTAAAAAGAAAGCAGAACAAGAAGATACAGTTCCTGCAACAGAAAAAGCCAAGAAATAGCAAGTCCACTTATCAAACAAGGCCTATAAATCACAAATAAAATTAAACAACAAGCCTAACCTACCCTAACATTTGCACAAAAGAAGAAACGTCCTTATCTTTGCATTGTTTTTCATGGTATTAGATTTAAGGTTAGTGAAGATTGGTTGTCGTGAGACAATCAATTTTTCTTTTTATATCACCCCTTCACTTATTTTGGTTACATGGCTCGTAACTCTTGGTTACACGGCTTGTAACTCTTGGTTACATGGCTTGTAACTCTTGGTTACATGGCTCGTAACTCTTGGTTACACGGCTTGAAACTCTTGGTTACACGGCTCGTAACTCTTAAAAACTAAACTGTACAAAAAGGTGGGCAAGGACAATTTTGATTCCAACATAGATTAATTCCATATTCTTTCCTACCCCAATAAGTTTGCAATTAACTCTGAGCTTCATTCTTAACAAAACTATAGTATCAATATTCTATTGAAATAATGTATTTTTGTAAACAGATAAGAATCCTATATCAAAACCTTACCTGATATGCCGAACAAAAAGATTCGCTTCACAAAAATGCACGGAGCTGGTAACGACTATATCTATATTGACACAAGAGAGCAAGTAATCAGTAGCCCTGAGCAATATGCTCGGTTGTGGTGTAACCGCCATTGCGGAATTGGTGCTGATGGAATTGTTTTAATAGGTAATAGTCTGACTGCCGATTTCTCCATGCGGATATTCAATGCAGACGGCTCAGAAGCTGAAATGTGTGGAAACGCCTGTCGCTGTGTGGGAAAATATGTATATGAACAAGGCCTTACCCGAAAAACACATATCACATTAGAAACACTCTCAGGAATAAGAACCTTATCTCTATACGTAGCAGACAACCAAGTGGAAAGCGCAAAGGTAGAGATGGGGATTCCCACATTTCAAAATAAAGAATTTGTTGCTACAGAAAGTGGAAACACCGACGGGGTTATTTTTGACATATGCAACCTCCACTGCGAAGGAACATTTGTATGTATGGGAAATCCTCACTTTGTAATCTTCGTAGACAACGTAACATCAATCCCCCTAGAAGAAATAGGCTCGTCCTTGGAACATCATCCTCTGTTCCCCAAAAGATGTAATATAGAATTTGCAGAAATCATATCAAGAAAAGCCCTCCGTGTCAAGGTATGGGAACGTGGTTCAGGCATCACGCAAGCTTGCGGCACAGGAGCTTGTGCTGCGACCGTAGCAGCCATTCTTCATAGCAAAACAGAGCGAGAAGTAGAAGTGATATTAGACGGGGGCAACCTATTCGTCCAATGGCCTATCAACCACGAATCTGTCTATATGACCGGCCCCGCACAGAGTGTTTTTGAAGGAACGATTTCAATACCATAGATATGGTTTTTTAATATTCAATAAACTTTTGGTAATCAAGCATTAAAATAAAAAGAGCAATAGATTCTGTACTTAATCTTTATATTATGATTAGCCTAGAAACTATTGCTCCTATACTTACTAAGAATAATCAGCACAACTTACTTCATTGTCTCTCTAAAAGAAATATTGATACCATCATCTAGCCCTTCTAGGGATTTTAAGTAAGTAGCATACAGTTTTTCTAAGACTTTAGCCTGTCTATTTTCAAGTAAACGCCCAGAGTAACCTCCTCTCCACATAAAATCCGGAATATTTTCTTCTAATACTTCTGTACTCAACATCGGAACATTATCCGAGTTAAGCATTAAACTGGGTTTCAATTCTACTTTATAAGGTTTTCTTCCACGCCCATTCCAATCAGGAGATATATACGGATGCGAACCAAGAACTCCTGCCATTACAATGCCTAGCTTTCCATCACCAACTTTTACCACATAGAACCTATCTCCCATCTTGGCCTCTTTCCATTCATAAATTTTGCGTTCAAAATGCCCTATGTGGAAGTTTTGTATACTCTCAACATACTCATCCAGTGTTATATCTGAATTTTCAGCATCCCATGTAAATATAAATGTGTTTTGATGCTCATCATAATCATCACCAGGAAAATTATCTCCTATAGAGATCTCCTTTAATTCATATCTTTTAGCTGTAGCAATTATCTCATTGATTTCCTCCATGGAGATGATTCCACTGCTATTTTCTTTCGGGCATACAATTAATTGATACTCATCAAATTTTGAAAAACTAGTTTTATACTCTGTAATCTTAATGGCCTTATGTAAATCCTTAAATCTTATAACTAAAAATTCATCCGTATCTAAATTGACAAATCCCATAAGTGGAGCATATGAGATATAATCAAAATCCAGGACTTGATTATCTTTTATATAGATTATAGACATCGCATGCTTATCACCTTTCCTATCACACAATGCCAATTGAGAGTGCGTACTCTTCAAATCAGCCAACTTCCATTGTATGATTGTTAAGTAACATATCAATCTTTCCCATTTATCTTTATCATCGTCAGAAGAAAGATACAGACTAATATCATTATCTATCAACATTTTAGGACCCACACAAAAACTTTCGAACATACCTTGCATAACAATAGCAGAATCAGCATGCTTTACCAATATACGAAGCAGTCTGTAGGCGGAATAAAATTCAGTCTCTAGCCACTCCTCATTAAACATTTCGTATGGGCTTTCTATACATTCTTCATTTTCAGTATAACCAAGTTCACCGGTAAGTTCCTGCATAATAACTACGGTTTTGATAAAAAGCGAATAATCTGCCCGAGATGAACAGGTACATATTCTTATTTCATAGCCATCATCTTCTTTATTAACCTCTATTCCACGTAAACTTTCATCTATCACTCCGAATTTTACACAGGGAAACTCATCTGAAATAACCATGATTTTCTCGCCATTATCTGCTAATTTCTGGAAAATTTGGTCTGGAGAAACTTGTTTTTGAGTAATAAAATTAACACAATAACTCATAACTATATAAATAACTGTTTATCTATTCTTCGAAGAATTAGAAAATTCATAATACAGGAACTCAAACTCTGGCAAAATAAGAATAACAATATTCGCCAAAGACAAAATTACTTAATTATTCTACATGACTAACATATTATGTAATTTTTTCAAGTACATAATAATATATGCGCAGATTAAAATATACAAGCCAAAAACTGACTTTGTAATAATCTGATTTACAGAGGTCTTTTTAGGCCATTTCTTCGGTAAAAGCTAGATAAATTTCGGTAACTACTAGGTAAATTTTGTAGTTACCGAAATTTTCTTAGATATTTACTAAGAAAAGACCTCTCCTATCTTAGATATTTCAATACGCTCTTAAGATAAAACAAAAGCCTTGGAAGAATAATCTCCCAAGGCTTCTTATTCAAGTATTGTATAGAAATTCTTATTGCATTGAACCTCCAACAATATCTAGCAACTCTGTGGTGATGGCTTGCTGTCGAGTCTTATTGTAAGTCAGTTTCAACTCACGCAGCAATTCATCGGCATTATCTGTGGCCACTTGCATTGCTATAATTCTAGCTGCATGTTCACTAGCCAAACTATCTAACAATGCTGTGTAGATTTTGAGATAGAGCGCTTTAGGAATCAGTTGACGAATTATTTCCTCCTTTGAGGGTTCTACGATATAATCTAAATTATAATCTGTATTCTCTGTTGAGGCTGATTGCTCTTTTTCCTCAAAAGAGATGGGGAGGAATGTTTCTTCTGTCAGAACTTGCGAAGCTACACTCTTGAAGTGATGGTAAATAAGATTTACTCCATCAATAGCTCCCTCTACATAGAGTTGCATTAACTCTGCAGCAATCTTCGCTGCTGTATCGTATTGGGGATGATCAAGCAAAGCGGAGCAATCATTGGTCTCTGAAAAATTCAAATTCTTAACAACCTCTACTCCTTTTTTGCCTATGGCATAAATACGTACTACCTCTACTCCACTTTCTCTATACTTTTCTACGAGTTTACGAAAAGCTTTTATGGCATTACCATTAAAACCTCCACACAAACTAGTGTTGGATGTATACAATACTAATGCTACTTTTTTCAACTCCCGAATCTGCGCATAAGGAGACTCTACGCTTCCTTCAAGACTATGTACAAATGTTTCCATCATCTTGTTTAAGCGGGTCTCATAAGGGCGCATACTTTCAATAGCCTGCTGAGCACGATGAAGTTTAGACGAAGCAACCATCTTCATAGCACTCGTAATCTTACGGGTGTTATTCACAGATGCTATTCGGGTCTTTACCTCCTTAAGTGAAGCCATAGGTGTAATCTTTATTTATATTGACTGGCTATTTCTGAAGCTACTTTTTCTATAGTCTGACAAACTGTATCACTTAAATTTCCACGCAACAATTCTCCAAGTACAGTTTCTGCATAATTGGTTTGCATAATCTGTAAAAAGTTGTCTTGAAATTCTCTAACCTTATCCAAAGGTACGTCTTTCAAAAGTCCTTTTGTACCACAATAGAGAATGGCCACTTGTTCGGCTACAGGCATCGGGCTATATTGTTTCTGAATCAAGAGCTGATTATTCTTTCGGCCACGGTCAATGGTCATTGCTGTTACAGCATCCATATCGCTTGAGAATTTTGAGAATGCTTCCAGCTCACGGTACTGTGCCTGGTCTATTTTCAAAGTACCAGCAATTTTCTTCATACTCTTAATCTGTGCAGAACCACCCACACGACTAACAGAAATACCTACATCAATAGCCGGACGGAAACCTTGGTTAAACAAGTTGGTATCAAGATATATCTGACCGTCTGTAATAGAAATCACATTAGTCGGGATATAAGCAGAAACGTCGCCAGCTTGAGTCTCAATGATAGGCAATGCAGTAAGCGAGCCCCCACCTTTCACCTTATCTTTCAAGCATTCTGGCAGGTCATTCATCTGACGAGCCACTTCATCCTGATTGTTTATTTTAGCGGCACGTTCCAAAAGGCGCGAATGCAAATAGAAGACATCACCGGGATAAGCTTCACGACCTGACGGACGGCGAAGAATCAGTGATACCTCTCGGTAGGCTACAGCCTGTTTAGAGAGGTCATCGTAAACGACCAATGCATGCAGACCACGGTCACGGAAATATTCACCAATAGCTGCTCCGGCAAAAGGAGCAAAATACTGAAGGGCGGCAGGCTCTGCTGCTGTGGCAGATACGATAATCGTATATGCAAGTGCACCACTTTCCTTCAAGATATTTACAATATTGGCAACCGTAGAGGCTTTCTGACCAATGGCTACATAAATACAATATACAGGATCTCCCTTTTCAAAGTTCTCACGCTGATTGATAATTGTATCAATCGCAATAGCTGTCTTACCTGTCTGGCGGTCGCCAATTATAAGTTCGCGCTGACCTCGCCCAATGGGAATCATTGAGTCAACACTCTTAAGGCCTGTCTGAAGAGGCTGATTTACGGGCTGGCGATAGATTACTCCGGGAGCTTTTCTATCCAAGGGCATTAAAAACTTTTCGCCACCAATTTCAGCACCACCATCCAAAGGTTGTCCAAGAGGATTGATAACACGACCGAGCATCTGCTCACTTACCAAGATGGAAGCAACGCGTCCTGTTCGTTTCACATGCTGACCCTCCTTGATTCCTTCAGAAGGTCCCATAAGAACCGCACCAACATTGTCTTCTTCCAAATTCATCGCAACAGCCATTACGCCGTTCTCAAATTCGATAAGTTCGTTTTCTGTAACATTGGTTAAGCCATAGATACGGGCTACACCATCTCCAATGGAAAGCACCACACCTACTTCTTCAAACTTAATATTTGTGTCAAGTGTCTTCAGCTGTTGAAGTAGAACCTCTGACACTTCACTTGGCTTGATATTATTGGACATATTTTTCTTTATTTAAAGCTGAAAAGAATGCTTTCATTACAAACTTTTGAGTGAACGATGAAGATTTTCTAACTGAGTACGTAGACTAGCATCAAGACGATAGGTATCATATTCCAGAATGAAACCACCCTCTATATCTCGGTCTACAGAAACTTCAAACTCCACCTCTCTGTGAGTTTTCTGTTCCACAATCTGCTGCAACCTTTTTTCAACAGAATCACTTACCTTCATAGGAACGACGAGACGTCCTTTTACAATATTCTTACATTTACGATATTGGGAAATATAAGACTGCGCTATGAAATGCATAAAGTCGGCTCTTCTTTTTTCTATCACTAATTCAATGAAACGAGTAGTAGAAGAAGAGACTTGTTCAGCTATTCCACAAGCACTCTTTAGAAGTTCTTTCTTCTGTTGCTCTTTGAGTACAGGACTCAAAAGAGCTGGCTGCAATGCTTGAACCTTAAGAAACGTATCTAAGAAACAATTCATTTCTTGATAGACTACGTCCTCTTCTTTGTTTTCTGTGGCAAACCTCAAAAGAGCCTTTGCGTAGCGGGCTGTAACGATTCCTATATCCATAAACTATTTAGGACTTAGGTCCTGTTATTTCATCCAACATACGCTCGATAAACATTTCTTGCTCTTTGTCTTGACCCAGCTGACGACGCATTACTTTTTCAGCAATTTGTACAGACAGGTCGGCTACAGTAGAACGGATGTCACGAAGAGCATTCTCTTTTTCAACAGCAATCTGCACTTTGGCCGCTTCAAGGATTTTCGTACCTTCTGCTTGAGCTTTATCACGAGCCTCCTTGACTATCTGGTCACGGGTTGCCATCGCCTCCCTAAGAATGTTAGCCTGTTGCTCGCGGGCCTCTCTCAGGATTTTCTCACCTTCAGCCTGAATGTTTGCCAACTTTTGGTTAGCTTCATGTGCATTCTTCAAACTTTCTTCAATAAAAGCCTTTCTCTCTTCCACCATCTTGATTATGATGGGGAAACCGAACTTGGCCAGCACAAAGAAAACCAATCCAAATGCAATCAGCATCCAAAAGAGGAGACCAATATCAGGAGTTAGTATTGATGGCAAGTTGATTGAATCCATTTTATTGGGTATTAATCTTTTCTGTTCCACCCATTCCTAATAATGAGCGGTAAAAATTGGATTATACAAATAAACAAAGAACACAAGCAATCACAGCAAACAGAGCTACGCCCTCAATAAATGCTGCAGTCAGAATCATGTTAGAACGAATATGTCCGGCAGCCTCAGGCTGACGAGCAATAGATTCAAGCGCACTACTACCTATGCGACCAATTCCAAGACCTGCACCAATAGCTGCAATACCTGCACCTACAGAAACACCAAATTTAGCAATACCTGCTGCTTCAAGAAGAGCTAATAAAATCATAGTAATAATTTTTTAATGAGTTAATATTATTTCGTTATTATTTTTTATTTATGACTTTCATGTTCGGGCTGGGCCATACCTATAAATACCGCTGAAAGCATTGTAAACACATATGCTTGAACAAAAGCTACCAAGAATTCCAAACAGTTCATAAATACCATCATCAAGAAACTGACGATTGTCAAGCCTGTTCCAGCAACCATGTTTAAGGTCCAAGCAATAAATATAATAGATGTAATAGAAAGTATAATAGCATGTCCAGCCATCATATTGGCAAAAAGACGCACCATTAATGCAAAAGGTTTTGTTAAAATACCAAAGATCTCGATCAATGGCATAATTGGCAATGGATAAGCTTTCAGAAAGATTGGTACGTCTGGCCAAAAAATTTCTTTCCAATATTCCTTGTTACCAAATAAATTAATAGCCAACATTGTACAGAAAGCTAAGAAAAAGGTAATGTTTATATTACCTGTAACAGAAGTACCACCAGGGAAAACCGGTAATAAGCCCATCAAGTTGGTAAGAAGAATAAAAAAGAATACGGTCAACAAATAAGGAGCAAAACGTCGATAATGTTTTTCTCCAATAGATGCCTTAATGAGATCATCATGAATAAACATGACCAACATCTCCATTGTTCCTACAAATCCACGAGGAACTTCCTGATTGTTATCATGTTTATTATACCAACGAACGCAAGAACGGAACAGCACAATAAGTATAAAGACCACAATCCATATTTGAGCCACATTTTTAGTAATACTAAAATCCCATGGTCGCACAGAAGTGCCGTCTGATAAACGCTCGTAAATCTTTCCGTTTTTTTCTTCATTATAGTAAAATCCCATATAGTCAGAATGTCCTTCTTCTAAATGGCTTAATTTTGCACTACTGAAACAATGCCATTCTCCTGTTCGTTCACTTCGTACAATAATAGGCAACGGAATGCTGACATGCTTTCCTTCAACTGTAAACAAATGCCAATCGTAAGCATCAGCCATGTGTCCCAATACAATTTCTTGTACATCTATTTCACTAGAAGAATGAGAAGCATGCATTGGAGTATTAACTCCTAAAAGCATACATACTATAAGGAATATTCGAAATACTATTTTTTTCATCCTTTCAATTCAGATTTATTTTCCTCCCTCAACAATAATATTGAATTATAGAACATGGTAACTATATAAAAGAGTACTAGATTTATGCTGAATACCACAACACTATTCCCTTCCAATATCCCAAACAATATTATAGCAAAAAAGGACAACAAAAGGCGACCACCCTTAAAGCCAATTAAGAGTCCGGGCAATACCTTGGGTTGATTTTTACGAACATTAGCAATGACATAAAGTTCTATCAGCGTATATACCCAGAATACTATTCCAATATAGAATATCTGAACTGCACAACTAAGCATATCTAAGTCTGCTAGCACTTTTGGTTCTATCAGCAAGAGCAATCCCCCTAACAAAAGGTAGATTATAAACAGCACGGACAATTGCTTCAACAACCTCATCATCAAATTATTATTTTTTGACAGCGACCTCAACACATAAGGATACTTCATTACGAGCCACCTCAACAAATCCCCCATTAACAGGGATTTCCATAGGCTGATTTCCCCTCAAAACAACGACTCCATTTGAAAGCGTTGAAATAGCCGGAGCATGATCCTTAAGAATCTCAAAGCACCCAGAATCTCCGGGAACAATTACGCCCTCGGCCTCTCCATTATAGAGTGTTCGTTCTGGAGATACAATAACTACTTTCATTATATTATTATTGTATATTAAGCATTTGCAGAAGCCAAAAGTTTCTTACCTTTTTCTATGGCATCATCTATTGTACCTACATTCAAAAATGCTTGTTCAGGTAAATAGTCTACTTCACCATCAAGAATCATATTGAAACCACGAATAACTTCTTCTATGGGAACCATAACACCCGGTACACCTGTAAATTTCTCAGCAACCGTAAATGGCTGACTCAAGAAACGCTGCACACGACGAGCACGATTCACTGTCAAACGGTCTTCATCAGATAGCTCATCCATACCTAGAATTGCTATAATATCTTGCAATTCCTTATATTTCTGCAAAATCTGTTTTACACGCTGTGCACAATCATAATGTTCTTTACCAATCACATTAGGATCAAGAATTCGAGAAGTTGAATCCAATGGGTCTACTGCGGGATAAATACCCAGCTCTGTAATCTTACGACTTAATACAGTTGTTGCATCCAAGTGGGTAAAAGTTGTGGCAGGAGCGGGGTCTGTCAAGTCGTCAGCAGGCACATAGACTGCCTGTATAGAGGTAATAGAACCATTTTTTGTGGAGGTAATGCGTTCCTGCATTGCACCCATTTCGCTGGCCAACGTTGGCTGATAACCCACAGCAGAAGGCATACGTCCCAACAACGCTGAAACTTCTGAACCAGCTTGAGTAAAACGGAAAATATTATCAATAAAGAACAATATATCAGTCTGTTTACCGTCTGCTGCTCCACTATCTCTAAATGACTCAGCAATAGACAAACCAGACAATGCAACAGAAGCACGTGCTCCAGGAGGTTCATTCATCTGGCCATAAACAAGAGTGGCTTGACTCTTAGCCATTTCTTCATAATCAACCTTTGATAGATCCCATTCTCCGCGTTCCATGGCTTCCACAAATTTTTCACCATACTTCACAACGCCTGATTCTATCATCTCACGTAGCAAGTCATTACCTTCACGGGTACGTTCTCCCACACCAGCAAAGACAGAAAAACCATCGTGTCCTTTAGCAATATTATTGATTAGCTCCATGATAAGCACAGTCTTTCCTACACCCGCACCACCAAAGAGACCAATCTTACCACCCTTAGCATAAGGTTCAAGCAAGTCAATCACTTTAATACCGGTATAAAGGACCTCACTACTGGTCTTCAAATCTTCAAATTTAGGAGGTTCACGATGAATAGGATAAGCACCTGTACTCTTATCAAAGGCTTGCAAACCATCAATACTCTCACCGATTACATTCAGCATTCTACCTTTAATCTGCTCACCAGTAGGCATTGAAATCGGAGCGCCCAAAGCTTTCACCTCAAGGCCACGTTGCAATCCGTCGGTATTATCCATTGCGACTGTTCGCACTGTATCTTCACCGATATGCTGCTGCACTTCAATCACAATTTTTCTACCATCAGGATGAACCACCTCTAATGCTTCATGAATTTTGGGCAACACATCTTCTGAGCCCTTACCATTCTTTTCGAAACAGACATCGACTACAGGGCCAATAATCTGCGAAATATGTCCTATTTTCAAGGTCTTGGATTCCACGTTCAATTGATTATTAAAATATTTCTCCCACAAAGTTAAAGGAAAAAACTAGAATCCAAAAGAAAATAGCTCTTTAAGTCTATAATTAGAGATTTTTTTAGAAAAAAACTCCTTTTAGAGATATGCTCTTGTACTAGTTACACCTCTATATCTACGAATAAAAGTTAAAAGCTAAAGAATATCGAAACTTTTAGATATTTAAATATTGCAACATTCTATTTTATCATCACTTTTGCCATAACTAAACAGAAGAAAAGACCTAAATGAAACGGGATGGAAAAACATTAACCAAAGTAGAATTCGACGTAATGACTATTTTATGGAGTCTAGGTCGCCCTGCTTGTGCTTGGGACATCATCAATGAATGGGAAGAGCCCAAACCGGCCTATACTACAATAGCCACCTATTTAAGAGTGCTTTATGAAAAAGGATTTGTTGAGTTTAAGAAGAGCAAGGGAGAAGGCAAGACCCACTTATATGTCCCTATAGTTTCGCGAGCACAATATACACATAGGACCATGCAGGAGGTCAAGAAAAATTTCTTCGGCGGAAATCTTAAATCCATGCTCTGCTATTTCATAGAAGAGGAGAAGTTAAGCCGAGAGGAAATTCTACAACTCCTGCTCTCATTAGAAAAAGAATCTTTCAATCAATAAATTAAGAACAATGGAAGCATTTTTATTATACTCACTAAAATCTGCATTTGCTTTTATCCTACTTTACGTCCCCTACATCTTTTTACTCAGTAGAGACAGTTTCTTTAGCTTCAATCGTAAAATTCTGCTACTCATAGTGATAGTTTCCATAGTTCTGCCTTGGCTAAACATTCCGGCACTTACATGGGGATTCTCTTCGGCGATGCAAACGGTTGCTGTATCAGAATTGGTCGAGAATGCGGTCATAGAGACAATCTCCACTATAGAACCTCACACATATTCTGAGCTAAATATTTCTTGGATGGGCATTGCTTCATGGATTTACATCATTGGCGTATTGGCGTTCTTAGTTTGGCGATTATTGGGACTTTACAAACTAAGGAACAATATTCAAAGGGGCTGTCTGTGGAAAGAACAAAATGGCCATACAACAATCTATTGCCATGCTGAAGAAATTGCGCCCTATAGTTGGATGAACAATATAGTTATCAGTGAAAAAGACTACCAAGAAAATGCTCACAAAATTATCACACACGAAATGGGGCACATTCAAGCCAGACATTCTTGGGACTTGTTATTACTGGCTGCATTTCAATCCTTTCAATGGTGGAATCCTATTGTATATATCTTTGGAAACAGTCTGCGCGACATACATGAATACGAAGCAGACAGCTACGTTTTATCACAAGATATCTCCTCAAAAGAATATCAACAATTACTCATAAAAAGAGTTGTTGGCTCCAACTCCTACATTTTCGCCAACAACCTCTGCAATAGTTTAACATTAAAACGTATCGCTATGATGCAAAAGAAAAAATCAAACACTTGGATGCGCAGTAAAGTACTGTACATCGTTCCAGTGGCAACATTGGCTCTTAGTGCCTTCGCCACAAGTTCATCAACGTCGACAGTTGACACAAACGTGCCCAACATTCGAGACAAAGTTAATAAAAAATCTAACATCACCCAAGACACCATACGGGTAGTTGGCTATGATAGCAGGATATCTGAAAGCCCACAAAAAGCAGTGACCAACGACACGTCTAAAGTGTTCCTTCTTAATGGTAAAAAAATACAAGAAGAAGACTTAAAAGACTTAGACCCTAAAAGTATTCAGTATGTAAATGTCATAAAAAATCCTAAGACTGCAAAGGAGATGGGCCATCCCGGAAAGAATATTGTCAGTATTTCTGCTCAGACCTCAAACGAACCAACGAAAAACGACAATCAAAATCCCAACATTAAACACGCTTCCTATCCTGGTGGAACCTTTGCTTTATTAAAAGAGATTTCTCGAGTTATCAAATATCCCCCAATAGCTCAACAGAATGGTATAGAAGGAACAGTTTTACTACAATTGACTATTGGGAAAGATGGGAAAATAGAAAATACAAGAATACAGAAGAGCCTTTCCAAAGAATGTGACTGTGCTGCCATAGAGGCTACAAAAAAGTTAAAAAGGTTCTCTCCAGCGAAAGAAAATGGGCAACCGGTTAGATCTAAATACACCATCCCTTTTAAGTTCCAAATACAGAAATGATAGAACTACCATTTTATGATTAAATAGAAATAAGTCAAAACATAGTTTTTGTAACACGGCTTGTTACAAATCTTATTTTATGAGGTGTACTAAAAAAATTGACAAGTTTAACATTAGATACTATATAGGTTACAACATTTTTCTTTGCATTTAGAATAATAAACCTATTTATTGACTGCGTCAAGTCATAATAATCACAAAAAAAGAAAGAGGGCTTCATATACAATGAAGCCCTCTTTCTTAATATAGTTTTCTTAATTATTATACGAACCAACGCACATATGCAAAATCTTGACGATAAGGCAATTGCTTGTTCTTGGGATACATACGGAAAGCTACTTTGAAAGAACCTGCCAAATCTGGACTGGTTGTAAGTTGGAATGTATAAAGATTTCCTTCTTTATTAACAACCTCCAAGGGGAATTTTTCATGTACAGTTTCTTTTCCTTCTACAGTTGTCAGAACAACCATTTCGATACCGATAGAGTCTTCCAATCCTTGAGTATCTACTACATGAGTTACAGAGAAGTCCTTACCACTCATCAAGTTGCCATTCAAGAATTGTTCATCATATTCTGACTTCACAATTCGGATGCTATCCCAGCGTTCTGCCACACTTTCTTTCCAAGCAGCAATTTCTTTAGCTAACTTATTATTATTGGCAGCAAGAAGTTTATAGCGTGCAGCTTCCTTGTTGTAGAAACGATCGAAGTAATCGTCCAACTGACGCTTCATGGTATATTGCGGGGCAATTTGAGCAATTGAGTTCTTAACTGTCCTTACCCATGCTTCGCTGTAACCCTTGGCGCTATGAGCATAATAGAGAGGAATGATTTCCTGTTCTAAGAGAGAGTAAATTGTAGAGGCATCGAGCTTGTCTTGATGATCTTGGTTCTGATAAGTGCGCTTATCTGTCAATGCCCAACCGGCACCGGGACGATAACCTTCATACCACCAGCCATCAAGAACTGAAAGATTCACAACACCATTCATCAAAGCCTTTTCTCCAGAAGTTCCGGAAGCCTCTAAAGGACGTGTTGGAGTATTCATCCAGATATCAACACCAGATACCAAACGGCGAGCCAATTCCATGTCGTAATTGTCAAGGAAGATAATCTTGCCAATAAATTCCGGACGTTGAGAAATTTCATAGATCTTTTTAATCAAGCCCTGTCCTGCACCATCAGCAGGGTGTGCCTTTCCTGCGAAGAGGAACTGAACAGGATAGTCAGGATTATTTACAATCTTAGCCAATCTGTCCAAATCAGAGAAAAGCAGATGTGCACGCTTATAAGTAGCAAAACGACGAGCGAAACCAATCAACAAAGCATTGGGGTTAATCTTATCCAGCAAAGAAACTACTCGGCTGGGGTCTCCCTGATTCTTCAACCAGCTTTCGCGGAAGCGTACTCGAATATACTCGATAAGCTTCATCTTCAGTTTGCAACGAGTTTCCCAAACTTCCTTATCGCTTACTTCATAAATCTTTTCCCAGATAGCACCATTGCTTTGATCCTCCATGAAAGATTTATCAAAGTGTTTTGTATAGAGTTCTTTCCACTCATTTGCAGCCCATGTGGGGAAGTGAACACCATTTGTAACATAACCAACATGGCTTTCATCCTCATTCACATTATAGCACTCTTCATATTCACTATGTGAGCGTACAGAATGTTTACGGGCCAACTCATCGGGCATATATCCCGGCCAGATGCCTTTGAACATCATCTGAGAAACCTTGCCATGAAGCCAGCTCACGCCATTTACTTCCTGACAAGTTTTGCACAAGAATGTAGACATACAGAAACGTTCTCCCTTGTCTTCAGGATTTGTACGACCAAGTCCCATAAAATCATCCCAAGAAATACCTAATTTTTCAGGAACATTTCCAAGGTATTTTCCAAAAAGACTTTCTTCAAAATAGTCGTGACCTGCAGGTACAGGAGTATGAACAGTATAGAGAGAAGATGCCTTTACAAGTTCCAAGGCCTCACCGAAAGTCAAACCACTTTCTACAAAGTCAATAAGACGCTGAACGTTGCAGAGTGCAGCATGACCTTCATTGCAGTGGTAAACTTCTTTGGTAATGCCCAATTGCTTCAGCATCAACATACCACCAATACCCAACAAGTATTCTTGCTTAATACGATTTTCCCAATCACCACCATAAAGAGCATGAGTGATGCGACGGTCATATTCTGAATTCAAATCATTATCAGTATCAAGCAGGTAGAGAGAAATGCGACCTACATTCACACGCCATACAGAAGCATAAACAGTGAAGTTGGGGAAAGGCACATTTACGACCACTTGCTTACCATCCTTGTCTAAAACACGTTCGATGGGAAGCTTATCAAAATTTTGAGCTTCATAATTAGCAATTTGCTGTCCATCCATTGATAAGGTCTGAGTAAAATATCCATATCGATAGAGGAAACCTACAGCTACCATATCTACGTTTGAATCTGAAGCCTCTTTCAAATAGTCACCAGCAAGGATACCAAGACCACCAGAATAAATCTTCAAGATATGATTCAAACCATATTCCATACAGAAATAAGCCACACTCGCACGTTCTGCATTGGGCTTAACGTCCATATAAGCACGGAAGTTCTTATAGACTTTATCCATGCGTGCAATCAATTCTTTATCCTTTGAAAGTTCTATCAAACGATCGTAATCTAAGCGACAGAGCAATTCTACAGGATTTTGGTCAACTTGTGCCCAAAGTTCCGGATCTAAGCTACGGAAAAGATTGCGACCTTCAGCATTCCATGTCCACCAAAGGTTATGAGCAATTTCATCTAGTTTTTTCAACGCCTCGGGAATATGACTTTTCACGGTCACTGTTTTCCAGTTAGGCGTATTTGCATTACTTACTTTAACGTTCATCACTATAAATAGTTTGGTTATTAATTTTCTATTTTTTGTAAAGCCCATTTATAGGCTTCATAATAATGTTTAATAAAATATTTCCACTGAGCTTTTTCTGCGACACGAGCTGCATTTTTTCGCATAGCATCACGCTCTGCTTTGTCTGAATGCAAAATCTGTTCTATAGTCAAACAAATTTCTCTAGAGACTTCAAAATAATTCATATCTGTGCGATGCAAGACCTTAACCCCATCTTCAAGTTCTCCATTATGTCCTAACAAAGAATTAACCCACTGACCAAATCCACTTAAGTCTGTTGTGATACAAGGAGTTTTGAATGCACAGCTTTCCAGCGGAGTATATCCCCAAGGTTCATAATATGAAGGATAAATACATAGGTCGTTTGCTGTCAAGATGTCATAATAAGGCATGTCAAAAATTCCATCTTGTCCTTCCAGATAACAAGGAACCAGCAAAACTTTCACTGGATCCTCAGATGTATTCCAAAGACCTAAACTCTTAATCAGACACAAAATGCGATCCTCATTTAGATTATAAAGGTCATGGGTAATCATCGGATTATCCAATTCACCTATCTCAGATTCTCCATTAAGCTTATCCAGCAAATCTTTACGAGGACCGATAGTCCAACAGGGAACTTCAATAAGAGCTAACACACGAGTTGAAGTTTCCATAACAACTTCTCCATCAATAGCCATACGATTACGCAAACGACTATTTAGTTGTGCTAAAGCCTCTAGATAAACATCAAAGCCTTTACAACGAAAATCATTTCGGCCACTCGTCGATACAATAAGTGTGCTATCTTTTATTTCTTGACCGCATAAAGCTGAAGCTACTTGTAAGATCTTTTTTCTTGCAGCTTTCCTCTTTGCTGTAAAAGCTGACCCTTTGGGAACAAAATCATTTTCAAAGCCATTAGGTAAAACTACATCTGCCTTTTTGTCCAACAATTGAGCACATTCTATATCGGTAAAGCTACTTACTGTAGTAAAACAATCGGCATTCCAAGCACTTTTCTTTTCAATGCTATGTTTAGCCTCCATATTCAGCTCTGCAGCCATTTGGTCACCATTGTAACCTTCAAAATATTCATACAGCAACTTATTATTACCAGCTATTGAACGGCCAATACTTGTTGCATGAGTAGTAAATATCGTAGCAATTTGGGGTTGTCGTTTTTTTAAGAATAGCATTCCTAAACCAGACATCCATTCATGTGCCTGATAAATAACCTTATTTTCTTTTTTAGGAATCAAGCTATAAATGATTTCAACAAAGCGACCTGCAGCATAAGAAAACATTGAGGCCTCATCATAGTCACCATAAGCATGGAGAGAATCTACTCCAAAGAACTCCCAAGCCTCTTTATATATATTATCTTTCTGTTCAAAGAAAGGATTAAAATCCACTAAGATAGCTATAGGTTCTCCAGGAATATTCCATCGACCGATTCTAACTTGAAGACCATTCTTTGAAGCTTCACTTTTCCATTTCTTCAATAAAAGTTTGTCTTCTGAGAAAAGTAAATTCTCTTTATCTTTCCAAATATCAGGACCAATAAAAAAAACTTTGTCTTTATTTTTATCTTGAAGCGTTTTTGCACGCGAAGACAACACTGTATATATGCCGCCTACTTTATTACAAACCTCCCAACTTACCTCAAAAAGATAGTCGGGATATAATTCTTCATTTATCATATTTTCAAATTGAGAGTGCAAAGATACTAAAAAAACTAAAAAACAAGAATAAATATCTTAACCTATTTATAAAACCTGTATAACTATAAGTTCTACTCCTTTATATAAAAGCTATGCCTATGTTTTTATTTTACTCACTTTTTTATGGGGCGTTCCGTTCTTTTTAGGTTCTCCTTCCGTACTTTTGGAATTTGAAATTCCTTTCTGTTCTTTCGAACTTTTTCCTTTCCTCTTAATAGAAGTTTTTCTGTGTCTTCTATTTTTCTTAGAATTTTTCTTTATGCCCACCTCTATATCATTTGGCACAATCATACCTTCAGGTAAAGGCATACGCGTTATTTTATGTCCCAGGAAATTTTCAATAGAGGCCAATGCACCCCTATCCTTTTCCCCTACTAAAGTTACAGCACGCCCATCTTTTCCAGCACGAGCTGTTCGCCCAATACGATGTACATAATCTTCGGATTCACGAGGAGCATCATAATTAATCACTAGCGTAATATCATCTATATCTATCCCTCTCGCCACAATATCTGTAGCCACCAAAACATCTACTCGTTGGGCCTTAAAAGCCATCATTACCTCATCACGCTGCTTTTGTTCTAAGTCCGAATGCATAGCTGCCACATTATATCCTTTTCTTAAAAGTGATAAATGAAGGGCCTTTACTTTCTGTTTAGAAGAAGCAAAAACTATAACTCGTCTTGGAGGATTTTCTCTGAAGATATTACAAACTAAGCTTTCTTTATCTTGTTCTCTACAAACAAAAACCTCTTGAGAGATTCTATCTACCGGTTTTGAAACGGCTATACTAACAGTCTGAGGATCATGCATAATTTGATGAGCCAGACTTACTATTTTTTCTGGCATGGTCGCTGAGAACAAAATTGTCTGTCGATTTTTAGGAAGTTGCTCTACTATTTTCAGAATATCTTCACAAAAACCCATATCCAACATCCGGTCAGCTTCATCAAGTACCAAATGTGTTGTCCTGCTTAAGTCTAGTGTGCCTAAATTCAGATGGGTAATCAATCTACCTGGTGTAGCAATCACAATATCTGCTCCCTTACTTAAACTTTTTCTCTCCTGCTCATAACGTATACCATCATTACCTCCATATACCGCTACCCCATTTACATCCATATAATATCCGAATCCTTGGAGAGCTTGATCTATTTGTTTAGCCAGTTCTCTAGTGGGAGCCATTATCAAACAATTAACCGCATCTACCGGATGTGGATCACGATAGAGCAAAGTCAACATAGGCAATAAATAGGCTGCTGTTTTTCCTGTTCCTGTTTGTGCAATACCTATTACATCTTTATTCTCCAAAATTGGAGGAATACATTTTTCCTGTACCGGAGTGCATTCCTCAAAACGCATATCATAAAGTGCATCAAGCACGTCATCACTTAAATCTAAATCTGTAAACTGCATATAGCGAAATACTTACAAATACTATTGCGGAGTTCTTCGATAAAGGAAGAATGCAATAATTGCGAATAAAATATTAGGTATCCAAACAGCCAGCATTGGGGACCAACCTGCATTCGTTGCAAAGGTGGCAGAGATTGCTTGAAAAAGTATATAGGAGAAACTCAATGCCAGCCCCACTCCTATTGATGCACCCATACCACCCTTTCGTTTTTCACAAGAGAGTGACACTCCTATTAGGGTTAGGATAAAAGCAGCAAAAGGCATAGCAAATCTTTTGTGATACTCCACTTCAAACGTACTCACTCCGCTGGCTCCTCTCATAGTTTGTTTATCTATAAATTCATCCAACTGAGGCAGAGTCATAGTCTCTTGTTGTTTATTAGTATAGAAAAAGTCGGTAGGTTCCATCATGATAATCGTATCCAACTTATTCCCGCTTTCAATCTTCTCCTTCATACCCTCTTGTGTTCTGATACGATACATTCTCAAGGTCCAACTATATCTTCTATCTGAGAGTGTATCATATTGAATGGTCTGTGCAGTCAGATGCGACACCAGTTTTTTGTCTTCAAACTTATCTAAAGAGAATCCATAGCCGCTTTTGGTCTTGTTGTCAAAATGCGTAATATAGGCAACCACACCGGTATCTACTTTCATTTGTATATTGTCTACCGAAGTGATTTTTTTCTTCTTAATATATGTATTCTCAAAATAGACACGAGCCACATTTCCCTTAGGAATCACATAGGCACCCAATAAAAAGGACATTAAGGCGATGAGGGCTGCTGATACCATATAAGGACGCAATAATCGCTTGAAACTCATGCCGGCGGCCTTCATGGCTATAATTTCAGAATTGTCCGCCAACTTAGAGGTAAAAAAGATAACGGCGATGAAGACAAAGAGCGGACTAAAAAGGTTGCAGAAATAGGGTACAGAATTCAAATAGTAATCGAAAAAAACCCTCTCCATCCCCACATTACTCTGTGCAAACTTATCAATCTTCTCATTGTAGTCGAAGATAATAAATATCAAGGTAATAATGAGAATCAAGAAAGCATACGTACTCAAAAACTTCGTTATGATATAACGATCTATTCGAGATATATTTAGCCTGTCCATCATCCAGTTCCACCCTTTGGAGGAAACGGATTTCAACCTGCCACCTTCGAACCTTTTCATCTTACTCATTATATATATATTATAGGCGTCTCATCAAGCGTGAAGCCATATCATCCTTCCAAGCCTTATAGTTGTCAAGCAGAATTTGCTTTCTTGCCTCTTTGACAAGCCAAAGATAAAAGGCTAGATTATGGATACTAGCAATCTGCATTGCCAATAGCTCTTTGGCTTTGAACAAGTGGTGGAGATAAGCTCGCGAGTATTGTACATCCACAAAAGAGATTCCCGCGGGATCTACGGGAGAAAAATCGTCTGCCCATTTTGCATTACGCATATTGAGTATACCCTCTGAGGTAAAGAGCATCGCATTTCTACCATTTCTTGTAGGCATCACGCAGTCAAACATATCCACACCGCGCTCTATTCCTTCCAAAATATTAAGCGGCGTACCTACTCCCATCAAATAGCGAGGCTTGTTCTCGGGCAATACTTCGTTCACCACTTCTACCATTTCATACATCACCTCGGCCGGCTCACCCACGGCTAATCCTCCAATGGCATATCCGTCGGCGTCAAACTGGGTCATAAAATCAGCACTCTCTCTGCGCAAGTCTTTATATACACAACCTTGCACTATCGGAAATAGCGATTGGTTATAACCATATTTAGAAGAAGTTTCATTGAATCTTTTCATGCAGCGCTTCAGCCAACCATGAGTCAGATCCAAACTCTTCCTGGCATAAGAATACTCGGCTGTTCCCGGAGGACACTCATCGAAAGCCATCATGATGTCTGCACCAATAGTGCGTTCTATATCCATCACCTTCTCCGGGGTAAAGAAATGCTTACTACCATCTATGTGAGAGCGGAATTCGCATCCCTCTTCAGATAATTTACGGATGCCGGCCAAAGAAAACACCTGGAACCCCCCGCTGTCTGTCAACATTGGTCTATCAAAACCATTGAATCGATGCAAGCCGCCAGCCTTTTCTATAATATCCAAGCCTGGACGAAGATACAAATGATAAGTGTTCCCCAAGATAATCTGGGCTTGAATATCATCTTTTATCTCATGCAGATGCACACCCTTCACTGTGCCCAATGTCCCCACAGGCATAAATATGGGTGTTTCTATCGGGCCATGGTCTGTTGTGATAACCCCGGCACGTGCTCCACTATTTTTATCTGTATGCAAAAGGTCGAATGTCATAAACCTATGTTCTAGCTTTTCTGTGTTACACTACTCTTGAAGATATAAGGACAACAGTCTACTCTTTCTTCCCATCTTCATCAACCACCAACTCTATCGGGTGGGCCACTTTCTCATCCAGCAGGGCAAAGCGGAATACATCTTCCACATCTTCTACAAAGTGGAAATTCAGTCCGCTCACATATTTTTCATTGATTTCCTCAATGTCCTTACGATTTTCTGAACTCAAAAGTATATCGGTAATCCCGGCACGTTTTGCTGCAAGGATTTTTTCTTTGATACCCCCAACAGGAAGAACTTTTCCTCTCAAGGTAATTTCGCCTGTCATAGCCGTATTGCTTCTCACCTTTCTTTGGGTAAATGCTGAAGCAATAGAAGTGGCTATTGTAATACCGGCCGAAGGTCCATCTTTAGGCGTAGCTCCTTCTGGCACATGGATGTGCACTCCCCAATGATCAAACACACGATAGTCTATACCCAAATCAGCGGCATGAGTCTTCACATACTCCAAGGCAAGCACTGCCGACTCTTTCATCACATCACCCAAGTTGCCTGTCAAAGTCAACTTGGAACCCTTACCTCGGCTCACGCTTGTTTCTATAAATAGGATTTCTCCACCCACAGCAGTCCAGGCCAAACCGGTAACCACGCCGGCATATTCATTGCCCTGATATTTATCTCGGCTGTAGATAGGTTTACCCAGCAGGTTCTCTATGTCTTGCGGTTTCAACGACACTCCGGAATATGGCATTGCACCCTTCTGCGCTGTCAGTCTGGCCACCTTTCTGAAGACTTTCTCCACTTGTTTTTCCAACTGTCGAACACCGCTCTCGCGTGTATATTTTTCTATAAGATATTCAATGGCTGTCGGGGTAAATTTTAGAGCCACGTTTTCTCCGAAGTCCAGCATAGCCTGTTGTTTCGGAATCAAGTGACGACGGGCTATCTCTTTTTTCTCTTCAGTGAGATAGCCTTCCACCTCTATCAGTTCCATGCGGTCGAGCAATGGAGCCGGTATGGTCGACAAGCTATTGGCAGTTGCTATAAAAAGCACCTTTGACAAGTCGTAGTCTATATCCAGGTAGTTATCATGGAAAGCTACATTCTGTTCAGGGTCGAGCACCTCAAGCAGAGCCGACTGTGGGTCGCCGTTATAATTATTCTGTGACACCTTGTCAATCTCGTCGAGCATTACCACCGGATTGTTGGTGCCTGCTTTTATCAGACTCTTGATAATGCGCCCGGGCATCGCTCCAATATAGGTGCGTCTGTGGCCTCGAATCTCAGCTTCATCGTGTACACCACCAAGCGACATTCTCACATACTTGCGCCCCAAAGCTTCAGCTATACTGCGCCCCAATGACGTCTTGCCCACACCCGGAGGGCCATACAAGCAGAGAATCGGCGCTTTCAAGTCGCGGCGCAAATGCAGCACCGCCAAATGTTCAAGGATGCGTTCCTTCACCTTCTCCATACCATAATGGTCATGATCCAGGCGACGCTCTGCCAAGTTCAAGTTCAAATTATCCACCGTCTCCACGCCCCACGGCAGTTGCACGATGGTTTGCAGATAGTTGAGTTGTACGTTATAGTCAGGGCTTTGCGGATTCTGACGCTCCAGCCTTTCCAGCTCTCGCGCAAACATCTCGCGTATATTTTCCGGCAGCGCCAGTTTCTCCACTTTATTTTGCAGACTCACTACATCCGGATTTTGGCCACCGCCCAGCTCGCTCTGTATATTCTTGATTTGCTGCTGCAGGAAGTATTCGCGTTGCTGCTGGTCCAGTTCCTCTCTTGTTTGGTTCTGGATAGACTGTTTCAGCAGGGCATATTGACATTCCCTATTCAGCGTTTGCAACAAGCGGAAAGCCCTTTGTTTCAAGTCGCCCTCAGCAAGGATTTCTGCCTTTTCTTCTATAGGGAAAGACAAGTTGGTACACACAAAGTTGATGAGGAACACGGGGTGCTTGATGTTGCGAATTGCAAAAATAGCATCCTCGCGCGAGGCCTCGCCCAACTTCAGATACTTTATAGTTTGGTCCCTACATGCATCGGCCAGCACCTGAAACTCCTTATCCTCTTCCTCCGGCAATTGCTCACCAAGAGCACGACAAGCAGCACGCAGATAAGGGCGCATGCGGGAAATCGCACCCAACTCGAAGCGACCGAATCCTTGCAGGATGACGGTTGTGGTGTTATCGGGAAGTTCTAGCACACGCATCACCTTGGCTAACACACCAATGGGATACAAATCTTTCTCCACAGGATATTCCACTTCTGCATCTCGTTGACACACCACTCCAATCAGACCATTTGTCTTCGAAGCCTGTGCTATCAGCTTCAAGCTACTCTCTCTACCCACAGAAATCGGGGCCACCACTCCGGGGAAGAGCATCATGTTGCGCAAAGGCAAAATAGGAAGAGTTTCCCCTTCGGGGCGTGTATTGAAAAGTTCGGAGATATCTCCATCAAAGTCAGCAATTAGGGAAAAAGGATTCTGCGGCATATCTTCTTTCTTCATATTGTCAGTTCGTTTAAGAATTGTCACTGAGACAAAAACTCCGCAAAGATACAATTTTTCTGCGACATACAGCAACATACACATTATATATATTATATATTCACAACGCCACACTCCCCCTTTGGCATGCCGGTTTCTTTTTCAAGGAGACATTTCTTCGTTTCTTAAAAAAATAATATATTTGCCCCAAATACTTTTAACCCGTATTCTATTAACATTTTATCCAAGAAAGGAGGACCGCCACCCAAGAAATTTGATAGAAATGTACAGAGGCTGCCCGTTCATTTTACGAAGCGCCTCACTCAAATATGTGTTTACAACTTTTGGCTTAGCCAAGTTCTATTCTATTTATTCACAACAGAGGTGCATTTCCATTCTTAAGCTGATACAAAAAATATATCTTTGAGCTTTTAGCTCTTGTTCTCTTCATTCAGAATACCGCCAAAATTCTATCCCGAGAACAAGCGACTGAGAGTTCATGCTGTATAGGCGTGAACTGTTCGTGCTTGTTGGGATAAGGTCACTTGGCGGTAACCATGAATGAGACAAGCAACAGAATGGTTTACGCCTTATTTTATTCTTAAACTTATGAAGAAGAAGTTATCCATTTTATCATTGCTCCTGGTATTTGCTATGACAGCAATGGCGCAAACCTTGGTAGTAAGAAATGGTATCTACTACTATCTTAATGAATCAAAAAATACTGCTGAGGTGACCAGTGGTGCAAGGTACCGCGGTGATATAGTGATTCCCGCCAGTATTTCGGTGTATGGAGTAGACTATTCCGTGACCTCGATAGGAGAAAGTGCGTTCTATAATTGCGACGGCCTAACGAGCATAGAGATTCCCAACTCCGTGACCGAAATAGGAAAATATGCGTTCGTATTTTGCTCCGGCCTAACGAACATCGTAATTCCCAACTCCGTGACCTCGATAGGAGGAACTGCGTTCTCTGATTGCTCCAGCCTAACGAGCATAGAGATTCCCAACTCCGTAACCGCGATAGGAGATGGTGCGTTCTCTGGTTGCTCTGGCCTAACGAGCATCGTGGTAGAGGAAGGTAATTCTTATTATGATTCCAGAGAAACTTGTAATGCCCTCATAGAAACTGCAAGTAATACATTGCTTGCAGGTTGTCAGAATACGGTGATTCCCAACTCCGTGACCTCCATAGGATATGGTGCGTTCCATAATTGCGATGGCCTAACGAGCATAGAGATTCCCAACTCCGTGACCTCGATAGGAGATTATGCGTTCAATGATTGCTCCGGCCTAACGAGCATAGAGATTCCCAACTCCGTGACCTCGATAGCAGATCATGCGTTCAATGATTGCTCCGGCCTAACGAGCATAGAGATTCCCAACTCCGTAACCTCGATAGGATCTTGGGCGTTCTATAATTGCTCCAGCCTAACGAGCATAGATATTCCCAACTCCGTAACCGAGATAGGAGAATATGCGTTCTCTAGTTGCTACGGCCTAACGAGCATAGATATTCCCAACTCCGTGACCTCGATAGGAGAATATGCGTTCTTTTATTGCTCCGGCCTAACGAGCATCGTGGTAGAGGAAGGTAATTCTTATTATGATTCCAGAGAAAATTGTAATGCCATTATAGAAACTGCAAGTAATAAATTGATTGCTGGTTGTCAGAATACGGTTATTCCCAACTCCGTGACCTCGATAGGATTTGGTGCGTTCTATTATTGCTCCGGCCTAACGAGCATAGAGATTCCCAACTCCGTGACCACGATTGAAGATTATGCGTTCCTGTATTGCTCCGGCCTAACGAGCATAGAGATTCCCAACTCCGTAACAGAGATAGGAGAACGTGCGTTCGCATATTGCTCCGGCCTAACGAGCATTACGATGCAACGAACTACACCACCTACTACTGAAGGAGAAAATTTATTCAAAGAATGCAGCAAACTTCAGACAATCTATGTACCCGCAGGCGCGGTCGAGGCTTATAATGTTGCGCCGTGGAATGAGTATAACATTGTAGAAAGTGTTCCAGAAATTCCAGATAACGCCCCCAACTACGAGCCTCGCCATAATGGCACAAAAACTCGTAACGGCCGACCCGTAACTGCTGTAAAGTTAATAGGAGAATCTTCTGGTAATCATGTATATACTCTTACTTCTGCAGAGCGAAATAAAGACTATACAGACGTAACAGCCTCTGTGGTATTCCAGGTGGAACCTGGAGAAAAACTTACTCCTAAAGTAGAGCATGATGCTAGCTGGATGCACCATGCAGTGTATATTGATACAGACAAAAATGGATTTACCGGTGCTATTGCTGCCGGTAGCGAATGGAAACCTGCCGGCGACCTCGTGTCTTACTCATTCTATAATAATGGAACGGACGACGATGCTTCGGGATGGAACAGTGTAGGCGAAGTTATCAGCGGGGATAACAGAAGTAATCCCCCTCTCCCTGCCTTTACTGCTCCCACCCAACCGGGCATTTACCGCATGCGCTTTGTGCAAGACTGGTGTAGCATTGACCCCGCAGGCGATGCAGATGGCAAGTTTGGTGATTTCAAAGAGAACG
>CALCHR010000120.1 GCA_937901185.1 uncultured Bacteroidales bacterium | reverse complement strand
ATTGCTCCGGCCTAACGAGCATCGAGATTCCCAACTCCGTGACCTCGATAGGAAATGAAGCGTTCTATAATTGCTCCAGCCTAACGAGCATCGAGATTCCCAACTCCGTGACCTCGATAGGAAAAAGTCCGTTCTCTGGTTGCTCCGGCCTAACAAGCATAGAGATTCCCAACTCCGTGACCTCGATAGGAGGTGGAGCGTTCGCATATTGCTCCGGCCTAACGAGCATAGAGATTCCCAACTCCGTGACCTATATAGTAGATTATGCGTTCTCTAGTTGCTCCGGCCTAACGAGCATTACTATGCAAAGGGCTACACCCCCTGCTGTTGGGGACGCTTTATTCGCCGAATCCAGAAACCTTGAGACAATCTATGTACCTGTCGGCGCATCCGAGGCCTATAATGTATGGCCTTGGAATTGGTATAACATTGTAGAAGGAGAAGTGACAGGCATAGAAGAAGTGACACTGGAAGAATGGCCGGCCGACGTGTACGACCTGAACGGCCGCATGGTGAAGGCCCAAGCCGAGAACCTTGACGAACTGCCCAAGGGCGTTTACATCGTGAACGGAAAGAAGTTTGTGAAATAAAGACTTTGAACACAATGGCACAGGCGGGGAATTCCTTGTCTGTGCCACTAAAAAGAAATAGACTTATGAAGAAGAAAATCTATATGTCTCCCGGCGTTCGCTCTTTGCAACTCTACAGCGAAGGGTATATTCTGAATGCCTCTGAACTCCCCGGCGGCGGCGAAGGTGAACTCGATGCGCCCAAGAAAGAGGGCTTCCACGCCCCGGGCTGGTTGAAGAAAACCGAGGCTGAGGAGAAAAACACTTGGCAATAATCCATTCCGATGCTGTCAAGTAAGACAGTTTTCCAATATTTTTCTCAGAGAATGGTATCCCCGCAGCGGCGGGGATTTTTTGTATATGTTAGGCAGAATATAGCGAAAAGAAAATGCGAGCATCTCCCCCATTTTCTTTGTAGCTTTCTAGGAAAACTTAGTAAACTCCGAGTTTTCCCTAGTAAACTTCTAGGAAAAACTAGAAGTTTACTAAGAAACGCCCCAAAATGACTATTGAAAATCAAATGGTTACAAAGGTCATTTTCTATTCACGAACTCCTAACCATAAATCTCCTAATTTTTCCCATACATCATCCCCTTTCTCTTAGGAATGTGAGTTCGGCATACAAAATCATAAATGCAGTTCTATCAAGGTCAGAAAAATCGACAACAATTCCACCCTTTTATTCATTCGCTTGAAAAAGTGTAAGAGTATATTGTTTATTCGCCCGAAAAAGTGTAAGCAAACTGAATTATTCGCTTGAAAAAATGTAAAAACACTTGTCCGTTCGCTTGAAAAAGTGTATGGCGCTATATTTGAAAATCTCATGGCAGATTTTCTTTATAAATCCGGACAAAAGTTATATTATTTTCAGAAAGATAGTGGCCTTGAATTAGACTTCCTTGTACGCTACAAGGGCGAGTGTGTTGTGCTTGAAGTCAAGGCAAAATCCGGCAAAACAAAAAGCTTAAAAACTGTCTTGAAAAACAAAAGCGTTTATCATGTTAATCATGCTATTAAACTTGGAAAATATAATGTAGGCCGCGAAGAGCAGATTCTTACAATACCTCTTTATATGGGATTCCTTGTTAAGGATAAACTTTCAGAGGTTATTGTTCCTGATATAGATCTGAGTTTATTGGACTAAGATTATTCTATCATTGTGCATACTTTCCACCCTCTATTTACCTCCCTTTTCTTCGGCACCTACTAAGAAACGCCAGAAAATAGGCTATTGAAAATCAAATGGTTACAAAGGCCATTTTCTATTCACGAACTCCAAACCATAAATCTCCTAATTTTTCCCATACATCATCCCCTTTTTCTTAGTAGTTACTTTCGCGTTCTTAGTAGTTACCGAATTTTTCCTAGTAGTTACCGAAATTCACCTAGCTTTTACCTAAGAAACGCCCCAAAATAGCTATTGATTTTCAAGCTTTTAGAGACTTACGGGAACAACCACTTACTAATGCCTCATTACTATCACCTTCACCACAACAGCCCATTAGTCCATATCAGTACCTTCTACACACCCCCACACCTATATTATATTATAAAGGGCAAGCCCTCTTTGTAAGATAAAAAGCGTATCTTTGCCATAAACCATATATTTTACAATCATGAGTGACGGAAACTTTAACCGCAACCTTCTGCCCTACCACGACTATCAAAGCGGCGTGCGTGCCGGAAGGGCTACGACCAAACGCAAAGCAATAGAACTACTTGAGAAACTCCTCTCAGAAAAAGCCACAGCCCTTTCCGAGGCTGAAAGAACTGAATTAGTAAACGAATTTAGGCAAGGGCTATAAACAAATGGCGAATGCTACGTGCTCACAATAAGAAGTTTTTAGGCAAAGCATCCTAAAAAATGCTGAATAACATATCGCAGGGATTTGGCAGCCCGAGTTTTTCTCGCTAATTTGCGCTCGGTTTTTCTTAAAGCCAAAATGTAACATCTATCTATTTACAATAACCTAAAAACATAGAACCATGAAAGTTTACGATTCTCATGCTATCAAAAACATCGCCCTCCTTGGTAACGACGGCTCAGGTAAGACCACCCTCACCGAAGCTTTGCTTTTTGAGAGTGGTCTGATTAAAAGACGCGGACGCATCACCGCTAAAAATACCGTATCCGACTATTTCCCCGTAGAGCAGGATTATGGCTACTCGGTGTTCTCCACCGTGTTCCACGTAGAATGGATGGGCAAGAAGCTCAACATCATTGACTGCCCGGGCTCTGACGACTTTGTGGGCGCTGCCATGACCGCTCTCGGTGTGACAGACACGGCTGTGTTGTTGCTGAACGGACAGTTCGGACCTGAAGTGGGTACACAGAACCATTTCCGCTACACTGAAAAACTGGGCAAACCTGTCATCTTCCTTGTAAACCAACTTGATAGCGAGAATTGTGACTACGATAAGATATTGGAAGAGCTACAGAGCATTTATGGCCCGAAAGTGGTGCCTGTGCAGTATCCCGTAAAGACCGGTCCCGACTTCAACTCCCTCATCGATGTCATCCTGATGAAGAAACTCACATGGGGCCCCGACGGCGGACAACCCACCGTAGAAGACATCCCCGCCGAGGAAATGGAGAAGGCTCAAGAGATGCACAAAGCGCTCGTGGAGGCTGCAGCCGAAAACGACGAGACACTGATGGAGAAATTCTTTGAGACCGAGCAACTGACCGAAGACGAAATGCGTGAAGGTATCCGTAAGGGTATGGTGACACGCAGCATCTTCCCGGTGTTCTGCGTATGCGCTACGAAGAACATGGGTGTGGGCCGTTTGATGGAATTCTTAGGCAACGTGGTTCCCTTCGTAGACGAAATGCCAGCCGTTCACAACACACGCGGCGTAGAAGTGCTGCCCAATCCCGAAGCAGAAACCAGCATTTATTTCTTCAAGACAGGTGTGGAACCACACATCGGCGAAGTGCAATACTTCAAGGTGATGAGCGGAACACTCAACGAGGGTGACGACTTAACCAACGCCGACCGCGGCTCAAAAGAACGCATGGCTCAACTCTTTGTTTGCGCCGGAGCCAACCGCGAGAAGGTAGAAAAACTGGTGGCCGGCGACATTGGCTGTACCGTGAAACTGAAAGATGTGAAGACGGGCAACACGCTCAACAGCAAGGACTGCGAGCACCGTTTCAACTTTATCAAATACCCCAATCCTAAGTTTACCCGCGCCATACGTGCTGTGAACGAGGCCGACACTGAAAAGATGATGGCAGCCTTGAACCGTATGCGCCAGGAAGACCCCACTTGGGAAGTGGAACAGAGCAAGGAACTGAGACAAATTCTCGTTCACGGACAAGGAGAGTTCCACTTGCGCACACTGAAATGGCGCTTGGAAAACCTGGATAAGATTGCCGTAGAATTCTACGAACAGCGCATCCCCTATCGCGAGACATTGACCAAGGCAGCTCGTGCCGACTATCGCCACAAGAAGCAGAGCGGTGGTGCAGGTCAATTTGGAGAAGTACACCTCATCGTAGAACCTTACTACGAAGATATGCCCGATCCTACTGTATATAAATTCGGTGGACAAGAAATTCGCATCAACGTCAAAGGCAAGGAGGAAATTCCTTTGGAATGGGGCGGCAAACTCGTATTTATCAACTCTGTAGTGGGCGGTGCTATCGATGCTCGCTTTATGCCGGCGATTCTCAAGGGTGTAATGAGCCGAATGGAACAAGGCCCGTTGACCGGCAGCTACGCTCGCGACGTGCGCGTCATTGTTTACGACGGAAAAATGCACCCGGTAGACTCTAACGAACTCTCTTTCATGCTGGCAGGACGCAATGCCTTCAGCCAAGCATTTAAGGAAGCCGGTCCGAAGATTCTTGAACCTATCTACGACGTAGAAGTGTTTGTTCCGGCCGACAAGATGGGCGACGTGATGAGCGACTTGCAAGGACGCCGCGGTATGATTGTAGGAATGAGCAGCGAGAACGGCTACGAAAAACTGCAAGCCAAAGTGCCTCTCAAAGAAATGGGCTCCTACTCCACCAGCCTCAGTTCGCTAACCGGTGGTAGAGCTTCGTTCATCATGAAGTTTGCCAGCTACGAACTTGTTCCCGGCGATTTGCAGAACAAGCTCATAGAGACTTTTGAAAAGGAACAAGCCGAACAATAAATTTTCTATAATTGACCTTATAAGTCAGGAGGTGATTCTATTCATCTCCTGACTATTTTAATATTCCCCATTCATCGCACTCCTATGATAGTCAAGAGAAAATCAAGGAACGGGTATGGTGTTTCTCTTTTTTTTCATACCTTTGTAAGGTTATTTAGATTACCAGAACATTTTAGAGAAATATTTTTATATATTATTATACAAAATTTGTCATGGATAAAACAAAACAGTTATTCAAGCGATTCATCGCATGCGTCTGCCTTGCTTTCTTCATCGGCGGCGCCGCATTTGCAGAAGTCAACCCCAAACCCTTTGTCATTCCGGAACTAAAAACTTGGAAAGGTGCAGAAGGAAAATTTGTGCCTAACGGTAAAGTTGTGGTAGTTGGAAACTCCAAAGAGTTGATGCACATAGCCAAAGCGCTGGCTGCTGACTATGAAACAATGTTTGGCACACAGCTGAACGTAGCCAAAGGAAAAGGTAAAGCCGGCGACATTGTGCTCTCCCTTAAAGAAGACGCTTCTCTTGGTCAAGAAGGCTACCAGATGAACATCGGAGAGCAGCTACAAATTACAGCCGCCACCCCCCAAGGCGTCTACTGGGGCACACGCACTTTGCTACAAATGACAGAACTGCAAGGAGCGGCCTTAGCCAAAGGAAGCACCACCGATGTACCTGAATATGCGCTCCGCGGATTTATGATAGACGTAGCACGTAAGTTCGTGCCAATGAACTACTTGGAGAATTTAGTTAAAGTAATGTCTTACTATAAGATGAACACATTGCAAGTTCACCTCAACGACAACGGCTTCCGCCAATTCTTTAACTACGACTGGAACCAAACCCAATCTGCTTTCCGCTTGGAATGTGACACCTATCCCGGACTTACTGCTAAAGATGGTTCTTATAGCAAACAAGAATTTATTGACTTCCAAAAGATGGCCGATAACAACTACGTGGAAATCATCCCTGAAATCGACGTACCGGCCCACTCTTTGGCATTCACACACTACAAGCCCGAAATAGGTTCTAAGGAATATGGCATGGACCACCTTGACCTTTTCAACCCCGAGACCTACAAATTTGTAGATGGTCTGTTCAAAGAATACCTGGAAGGCGAAGAGCCTGTGTTCCGCGGTAAACGTGTACATATCGGTACGGATGAATATTCCAATGCTAAGAAAGACGTGGTAGAAAAATTCCGCTATTTCACCGACCATTATATTAAATATGTAGAGAGCTTTGGAAAACAGGCCATGGTATGGGGAGCCTTAACACATGCCAAGGGAGAAACCCCGGTGAAATCGGAAAATGTAATCATGAACTGCTGGTACAATGGATACGCTAATCCGAAAGATATGAAAGAACAGGGTTACCAGCTGGTCAGCATTCCCGATGGAGCTGTCTATATTGTTCCTGCAGCAGGTTATTATTATGACTACCTCAATTGTGATTATCTGTACAACCATTGGACTCCCGCCTCAATTGGCAACCAAAAGTTTGAAGAAAACGATCCGGCCATCCTTGGTGGTATGTTTGCCGTATGGAACGACCATGTTAATGGTATCTCCACAAAAGATATCCACCACCGCGTATACCCCGCATTGCAAACTCTTTCCGTAAAATGCTGGACCGGAAACAAGGTTCAATTACCTTATACTATATTTGACGAGGCCAGAAAGGCCCTGAGCGAAGCCCCTGGCGTAAACGAGCTGGGCCGACTCCCCAAAGGTATATCCGCATATACCGTTGCAGAGGTAAATCCTGGTATGACTTTGGCTTTAGACGAGATAGGTTATGACTATACTATAACGTTTACCATAGATGGTGCTGCTGAAGAAAAAGGTACAGAACTTTTCAAATCAGCCAATGCCACATTCTACCTATCCGATCCAGTTGAAGGAAAACTTGGTTTCTACCGCGATGGTTTCTTGAACCGCTTTAATTACAAAATCAACAAAGGAGAAAAAGTAACCTTAAGCATCCAAGGCAACAACAAAATGACCAACTTGTGGGTGAACGGCGAAAAGAAAGAGGAACTTGGACCACAGACCGTGTATGTATTCAGAGAGCAAGACAAAGTCAATAACCACTACGGCCAAAACTACAATGCTTTCACACCGACTATGTATGAGCCCAAAGAAAAAATGTACTATCAGCGCACATTGGTTTTCCCATTGAAACAAGTTGGCAAATTCAATAGTAAGGTAACAAATCTGAAAGTTTACAATAAGATCACGAAGCCCGAACGCCTCTAAATAGTAGGAAAAACAGAAAGAATAAGGGTGTCTCATTTTACTTTAGAGACACCCTTATTTTTCTAATTTTTATGTTCCTCACCTCCTTCGGCATTATAGGGATAACACATATCAATCATTTTTATCACACATAAAAAAATAGAAAAATATGGGAACTCTTATTTTTATTATTATTGTATTATTTTTTGCCAGTGCAATCATAGCCTTTATTTTTAACAAGAAGAAAGAAAAAGAATATGAAAAGAACCTACCAGAAGATATTCTCAAAACAAAAAAGATGCATGGAGGTTTACTATTTTCATACATCAACCAAAAAGAAGGAAAAACCATTCTTAGATATTTCATCTCCAAGAAAGTTTTTACCCTTGAAAACTTTATACCAACCTACGATTACCTCCTAAAAAACTGCTTGGTATTATTTGACGAGAAGCGTAAAATAATATCTATCATACAAGACATAGAAACCCCTGGAGAAATCATTACCATCCCATTCTGTGATGTAATTTCACTGCAGCCTGTAGAAATTTCAAAATCAAAAAAGGTTACTCGCGGAGGCATTTCTCCAATTACGATCATGGGATATAGATGGATAAGTGTTAGCACTAAGAGAATAAAAGAAATAAGTAGAACTTACATTGAGATGAAATATAAAGCCCAAGGGCAAGAAAAGAATATAAAGTTAAATGTATTCAACGGGCAGACAGATGCAACCTCATGGAAATATGAATCTATTGTGGATTTAGTAAATGACTTTATAAATAGATTCAATAAAATAGTTGCTAACAGCAACAGTGATGCTATGTCTCCACAATAATATATTAAAGAAAGAGTGTGACACTTTTTTAATAGAGCATGAGTTCCATACTTCCTATAAAATCTACAGATATATCCCTACACCCATCCCTCAGATATCATTCTTAGGAATCCGTTTAATTATTTCAGTGTTTTTTCCTAACTTTGCAGAAAATATAAATCCTATGTTTATTCAGAAAACACTTATACAACTAGGCAAATACATACAGCTCATGGGCAGAGTTTTTTCACGCCCAGAGCGTATGAGAATGTTTGGAAAACAATATCTGAAAGAAATGGCTCAGCTGGGCGTGGACTCTATAGGCATCGTGTTGCTTATCTCTTTTTTTATTGGTGCTGTTATATGCATTCAGATAAAGCTAAATGTACAAAGTGCATGGATGCCTAATTGGGTTTCGGGATATGTGACACGCGAGATTATGCTCTTGGAGTTTTCTTCGTCAATCATGTGCCTCATCCTATCAGGAAAAGTTGGCTCAAACATAGCTTCAGAAATCGGTACAATGAGAGTAACACAACAGATTGATGCTCTAGAGATTATGGGAGTGAATTCTGCATCTTTTTTAATACTGCCAAAAATTCTGGGTTTCATTACCATGATGCCTTTTCTTGTAATATTCAGTACCGTAAGTGGTGTTGCCGGAGCATATGCAACAGCTTACTTTGCCAACATCATTACAGCATCAGACTTGACTGCCGGAATGCAGCATGAGTTCACTCAATGGTTCTTCTGGATGGGCATTATAAAATCTTTATTTTTTGCTTTTATCATATCTAGCGTGGCATCATTCTGGGGGTATACAGTTGAAGGCGGAAGTATTGAAGTAGGCAAAGCCAGTACCCATGCCGTAGTTTCCAGTAGTATGTTAATACTTTTCTCCGACTTATTCCTAACTCAAATGCTCTCATAAAATGATTAAGCTACAAAACATATATAAATCTTTTGAAGACAAGGATGTACTTAAAGGAATAAGTATCGAATTCAAAAGTGGGAAGACCAATCTTATTATAGGTCAAAGCGGTTCTGGAAAAACAGTTTTAATGAAGTGTATCGTAGGACTCCTTGAACCAACAAATGGGGAAATATTATATGACGGACGCAATTTTGTTGCCATGAGCAAACAAGAACGCACCATGCTACGCCGAGAGATGGGTATGATTTTTCAAAATGCAGCCCTATTTGACTCTATGAGTGTATTGGAGAACGTCATGTTCCCTCTTGATATGTTCTCTACCGAATCTTATAAAAACAGAAAAAGTAGGGCTGAATTTTGTCTAGACCATGTTAACCTTTTAGATGCGGCCAATAAATTCCCCGGAGAAATTTCTGGCGGCATGCAGAAACGAGTAGCTATAGCAAGAGCAATTGCTATGAATCCCCAATACCTTTTTTGCGACGAACCCAACTCAGGATTAGACCCTAAAACATCTTTGGTGATAGATGAACTCATCTTCAATATCACTAAAGAATTTAATATTACAACCATCATCAATACCCATGACATGAACTCCGTATTAGGTATCGGAGAACATATCCTTTACATCCACGAAGGACACAACGAATGGGAGGGTACTAAAGATGATGTATTGGTTTCAACCAACAAGAATCTCAAAAATTTTATTTTTGCATCCGACCTATTCAAAAAAGTTAAGGAGTTCAATAATAACACTCCATAAATAAGTTGAAAAATTTGACTTACAACTAAGAAAATACACACTATTTTTTTAGAGAATAGCAGTTTTTTCATCTAGAATTTCAGCTTATCACAGAAAATTTGTAATTTTGTCTGCAATAAATAAATTATGCGCTATGACGACATCTAATTTTATTGCAGACAAAATTGTTATGGACGGCCTCACTTATGATGATGTCCTTTTAGTTCCAGCCTACTCAGAAGTTTTACCCCGAACAGTAGAACTAAAAACAAAGTTCTCACGCAACATTGAACTCCAAATTCCTTTTGTTACAGCTGCGATGGACACCGTAACAGAAGCTCCTATGGCTATAGCAATTGCTCGCGAAGGTGGAATTGGTGTAATCCACAAAAATATGAGCATTGAAGATCAAGCTCGCCAAGTAGCTATCGTAAAAAGAGCGGAGAACGGCATGATTTATGATCCTGTAACCATTCAACGCGGAAAGACTGTAGGAGATGCCCTTCGTCTAATGAGCGAGTACCACATTGGCGGAATCCCTGTTGTGGATGAAAATATGCACCTCGTAGGTATCGTTACTAATAGAGATTTGCGTTTTGAGCACCAACTGGATAAAGCTATTGATCAGGTAATGACCAGCGAAAATCTTGTAACGACCACACAGCAAACAGATCTCATAGCTGCAGCTCAGATTTTACAAGAAAATAAAATCGAAAAACTCCCGGTAATAGACAAAGAAGGTAAGCTTGTAGGTCTTATCACTTATAAAGATATCACAAAAGCAAAAGACAAGCCTATGGCCTGCAAAGACGAAAAGGGTCGTCTACGCGTAGCAGCCGGTGTCGGTGTAACCATCGATACATTAGAGCGTATGGAAGCTCTAGTTAAAGCTGGTGCTGATGCCATTGTAATTGATACAGCACATGGTCATTCCAAATACGTCATCGAAAAACTCCGAGAAGCAAAAATGTCATTCCCTCAAGTAGACATCGTTGTCGGAAATGTGGCAACTGGTGCTGCAGCGCAAATGTTAGCAGAAGCAGGTGCAGATTGTATCAAAGTCGGTATCGGACCGGGCTCTATCTGTACTACTCGCGTTGTTGCGGGTGTTGGAGTACCTCAACTCTCTGCTGTATATGATGTTGCATGCGCATTAAAAGGAACAGATGTACCCTTGATTGCAGACGGAGGTCTCAGATATTCAGGAGATGTTGTCAAAGCTTTAGCAGCCGGTGCATACTCTGTAATGATTGGTTCTCTAGTGGCAGGAACAGATGAATCACCAGGAGAAACAATTATCTTCAATGGTAGAAAGTTCAAAACTTATCGAGGTATGGGAAGCTTGGAAGCTATGGAAAATGGTTCCAAGGACCGTTATTTCCAATCTGGTGTAGCAGAAGTCAAAAAATTAGTACCAGAAGGTATTGCTGGCCGCGTTCCTTACAAGGGCTCTGTTCAAGAAGTAATCTACCAACAAATTGGAGGTTTACGTTCTGGTATGGGATATTGTGGTGCAAACACAATTGAGCAATTACACAATGCCAAGTTTACTCGCATCACCAATGCAGGAGTACTAGAAAGCCACCCACATGACATTACCATTACTAGCGAAGCTCCGAACTACAGCCGCAGTGATAGATAATTTCATCTTTACAAAAACAACTAGAACAACTTATGAAAAAGACTTTGCTCATATCAATCTATATGTTCTGTGCACTATCTCTAGTGGCACAGAACATAGATCCTATTCTATTCCGCATTAACAATAAGCCTATTACAAGAGCTGAATTTGAGTATTCATATAATAAGAATTCAGGGATTGATGGAGCTGTTGAGCAAAAAAGCATAGATGAATATATTGATATGTTTATCAATTACAAGCTCAAGGTTGCGGCAGCAGAAGAGGCAAAGATGGATACATTATCCTCTTTCAATAAAGAATTTGCCACTTATCGAGACATGCAACTCACGCCATATCTTGTAGATAGTCTTTTCATTGACTCTATTGCTTATTCTCTATATAATCAAACAGCCTCACAATTGAATGGAAAGGATTTATTAAAACCAGCCCATATTTTAATTCAAGTTTCTCAAGATAAATCAACGTCTCCAGAAGTGCTTGAAAGAGCTAAATGCAAAATAGATTCTATTTATCAAGCATTGCAATCTGGAGCAGATTTTGCAGAACTGGCAAAAAGGTTTTCACAAGACCCTGGTTCTGCAAGAAATGGAGGGCAATTACCTTGGATTGGACCTGGCTCTACTTTGAAAGAATTTGAGGATGTTGCTTATAAACTAAATGTAAATGAGATGTCCATCCCTTTCAAGACCGCAGTAGGTTGGCATATTATTAAGATGCAGGATAGAAAACAATTTGAGTCTTTTGACGAACTGAAGCCTCAAATTGTATTATCTCTAAAAAAACAAGGTATTGAAGAAATCTCTGCTGAGAATAAAATAAAAAAACTCATTGAGAACTCTAATGGTAGACTTTCTAGGGAGATTGTAATGGATTCAATCCTTCAGTTAGCTCTAACTCAGAATCCAGACTTAAAATATCTCATTCAAGAATACTATGATGGTCTTCTACTCTATGAGATTTCTAAGAAAGAAGTATGGGATGTAGCTGCAACAAATGAAAAAGGACTTTCAGATTTCTATAAAGCCAACAAGAAAAAATATACTTGGACAGAACCTCGTTTTAAGGGTTTTGTATTTCACACAAAGGACAAGCAGTTGGAAAAGAAGATTAAATCCGTTCTAAAGAAAAACTTGGAGGGAGAATGGCGTAAAGCTATCAAAGAAAATTTCAACAAAGAAGAATCTCGCGTCCTTGTTTCTGGTCCATATCTTTGCAAAAAGAATGAGAATCAATATGTAGATGAACTTATATTCAATCAAGGGAAAGCTACTCCAAAGGACAAATTCCCCTATTATGGAGTAGTTGGAAAAAAACTTAACAAGCCTCAAAGTTGGAAAGATGTTAAGTCAATATTAATAAACGACTATCAAGAAGTCTTAGAAAAAAAATGGGTTGAATCACTTCGTAGTTCATATACATTCTCAATAGATAAAGAAGTTGCTAAAACTATCAACAAACATTAAACAAATGTACTATACATTAAGAAAAGTACTAGTATATAGCTGGTTGGTATTTTTTATACCAACAATCTTGATGGCTCAAAAAAATATTGTAGACAAAGTCGTTTGGGTTGTTGGTAACGAACCTATCCTATTGTCAGACGTAGAAGAGGCAAGAATTAGCTCAGAAATGCAGGGTATACCGGTAGAGAATCCATATTGTACAATTCCTGAGCAATTAGCAATTCAAAAACTCTTTCTACATCAAGCAGATATTGACAGTATTGAAATTGATGAAGCCAATTTGATTCAAGCTGTGAATGAAAAAATAGACCTTTTTATCCACACTTATGGTTCAAAAGAAAATGTAGAAACCATGGCCCATCGTTCGCTACCCCAATTTAGAGAAATGCAAAAAAGGATGCTACGAGATAGTGAACGTATGAGGGAAGTTCAGAAGAAAATCACAGAAAATGTAAAAGTTACCCCTGCTGATGTTCGTGAATATTTCAAGAATCTCCCTACTGATAGTTTGCCATTCATCCCTACACAAGTAGAAGTTCAGATCATAACCCTTACACCCGCAGTCACTCGAAAAGAGATAGAACGTATAGAAGAACGTCTTAGAGAATTTTCTCGCCGAGTGAATGAAGGAGAGTCTGATTTTTCAACACTCGCAATGCTTTATTCCCAAGATGGCTCAGCTCGATTGGGAGGAGAACTCGGATATAACGGAAGGAATCAATGGGTACCCGAATTTGCTAATGTAGCTTTTAGCTTGAATAATCCTAAGAAAGTTTCTAAGATTGTACGTACAGAGTTTGGCTTTCACATTATACAATTAATAGATAAAAAAGGAGATAAGATAAATGTACGACATATCCTCCTTAAACCAGAAATTGAAGAAAACGAATTCACTAAAGCCTTAACAAGATTAGATTCCATTGCCACAGATATAAAAAATGGAGAGTTTACGTTTGATGCTGCGGCCTCTATACTTTCTGATGATAAAGATACACGTAACAATAATGGGTTAATGTTTTATCAAGATAAAGAAAGGTACACACGAACATCTCGTTTTAAGATGGAGGAACTTCCCCAAGAAATTGCAAAGGTTGTAAATAATATGGATGTGGGAGAAATATCTAAAGCTTTTACAATGAACAATGAAAAAGGACAAAAAATTTGTGCCATAGTAAAACTAAAAAATAGAATTGATGGACATCATGCTAACACAACAGAAGATTTCCAAGTTCTAAAAGAAGTTGTTTTAGAAAAGAAAAGGAACGAAAAAATAGAGACGTGGATTAAAGAAAAGATACAGAAAACTTATATCAAGATTGATCCAGCATGGAAAAATTGCGATTTTAAATATTCCGGATGGATAAAATGAACGAACAACACACTAAAATTTTCTTGCGAGTTCTTTTTTTAGCATGGATAATAGTTGCAGGTTTACTATATATCCATGCTACTAATTTTACGGTAAATCAAAGTAAACCAATTCAAAGTTCTGAAGAAAAAATCCATCTTATTCATGCGGACAACTTACAATTTGACAAAATAAGTAATCCTGATGCTCAATGTCTTAGTGGAGATGTTGAATTTCTCCACAAAGGCTTAAAGATGTATTGTGATAGTGCAGTCCTATATACATCAACAAATTCTTTTCAAGCTTTTGGTAATATAAGAATGGAACAAGGCGACTCACTTTCGCTTGTTGGTGAATACCTTTTCTATAATGGAATTACGCAAATTGCCGAAATACGAAACAATGTAGAGATGCGTCATAGAGAATCTATACTACTAACCGATAGTCTAAATTATGATCGTTTAGATAGTAAAGGATATTTCTTTGAAGGAGGTATTTTGATTGACGGAGAAAACACTTTAACTGCAGATTGGGGAGAATACTATACATCTACACGCAAGTCCTCTTTTAACTATGATGTTAAATTAGAGAATCCACAATATACTTTAACTTCAGATACTTTACATTACGATTTATCAACAAAATGGTCTGAGGTCTGTGGGCCTTCAAGAATTATTAGTGGTAGTAGCTTAATCTATACAGAAAAAGGATATTACAACACCAGTTCCCAGAAAGCAAAACTATTTAATCGACCAGAATATTACAATCAAGGTAAAAAGATGGTTGGAGATAGCGTTTACTATGATAAAATTGCAGGCGTCACAACCGCATATAATAATATTATATATGAAGACACAATAAGCAAACACATTTTAATTGGAGATTATTGTTATTATAATGAATTAACTGGAGAAGCTATTGTAACAAAAAAAGCTTTAGTAAAGGATTTTTCAAATAAAAAGGATACTCTATTTGTACATGCTGATACATTAAAGTTATATACATACAACATCAATACCGACTCTGTGTATAGAACATTACATGGTTATTTTCATGTTCGAGCCTATCGAAAAGATATTCAAGCCGTATGCGACTCTTTAGCCTTTAATACAAAATCTAATAAAATGGCAATGTACAAAGATCCTATTGTTTGGAGTGGACCACGCCAAATTTTAGGAGAAGAAATAAATATCTTTTTAAATGATTCAACGATTGATAGTATCTATGTAGAAAGGCAAGCTTTATTAGTTGAGCAGTTAGATAGCCTACACTATAACCAAATCAGCGGCCAAGAAATGCATTCCTATTATAAAGATGGTAAAATGAAAGAGAATCAAGTCATCGGGAATGTACAAATTATATTCTACCCATTAGAAAAAGATAGTACTATTCTATATCAGAACTATACAGAAACAAGCAGAATGAATATGTTCATGCGTAACAACAAATTACACAAAATTTGGGTTCCAGCATCACAAGGATATTTTTATCCAATAGGCACAGCACCTAAAGAAAGAACTATGCTTAAGAATTTTGCTTGGTTTGATTATATACGTCCACTAGATAAAAATGACTTATTTTTGTGGCGTAAAAAAGAGAGTGGTACAGAATTGAAGACTACAATTCGGAAAAAATCTCCACTACAAATTCTTAAGTAAAACCACGACTTACCATATGGGTGATATTATTCGTCTATTACCAGACTCCGTGGCTAACCAGATAGCTGCGGGTGAAGTTATACAACGACCTTCCTCCGTCATCAAAGAGTTGATGGAAAATGCTATTGATGCTGGAGCCTCACATATACAAATTTATATTACTGATGCAGGTAAGAGTAGCATCCAAGTTATTGATAACGGGAAAGGGATGAGCGAAACAGATGCACGATTAGCTTTTGAACGTCATGCAACATCCAAAATTAGTCAAGCTTCAGACTTATATGCTCTACGAACTATGGGATTCAGAGGAGAAGCCCTACCATCTATTGCAGCAGTAGCACAAATAGAATTGAAAACACGCACAGCAGAAGATGAATTAGGAATATATCTTACCGTTGAAAATTCCCACATAGCAGGTCAAAGTATAGTAAATTGTCCGGTCGGAGCAAACTTTATTGTCAACAATATTTTTTATAATGTACCGGCCAGAAGAAAATTTCTAAAATCCAATCAAACCGAACTCAACAATATTCTTATAGAGTTTGAGAAAATTGCTCTTGCAAATCCTAATATAGCATTTACATTTCATAATAATAAGTCCTTATTACTTTCTCTTCCTGAAGGAAATTTCAAACAACGCATCATTAATATCTTCGGAAAGAAATATGATACACAACTTTTACCGGTAAATGTTGACACACCAATTATAAAGGTGAGTGGATTTATAGGTATACCCGAAAGTTCTAAGAAAAAAGGTGCACACCAATTTTTCTTTGTAAATGGTCGATACATACGTCATCCTTATTTTGCAAAAGCCATACAAAGTGCCTACGAAAGACTCATACCTGAAAATGAACAGGCACCATTCTTTTTGTCGTTAGAAGTAGATCCTGCTCATATTGATATAAATATCCATCCTACAAAAGCTGAGGTGAAATTTCAAGATGAGCAACCTATTTGGCAGATTCTCCTTGCTGCAGCAAAAGAAGCACTTGGAAAATTTAATGCTATTCCAACTATCGACTTTAATACAGAGAATATGCCACAGTTCCCCGTATTTTCAGATAATACCCCAATAAAGTCACCTACTATAAAAATAAATAGTCAATATAATCCATTCAGTACAACAAAAGGAGGAAATTCCCCACTAGCTTCAAATAGTTTCTCTAAGACCAAACAAGTATATTCACAAGAGACAAATACAAACTTCGAAACCTTACCATCTATTGACAATCAACTTAGCAATAATACCACCTCTACCCCATCCCATGTTCTTTACAGTAATTTACCCACAGAAGAACAATCCGAATGGGAAAAAGAAGAGCTTGATTACATACAATACAAAGGCCGCTATATAGTTACACCTGTAAAATCCGGTCTTCTTCTAATAGATTATCATAGAGCACACATCAGAGTCTTATTTGACCTCTATTTAGAACACTTGCAATCCAAGAAGGGAATTGGGCAAGGTCTCCTCTTCCCTCAACTATTACAGCTCTCTCCCTCCTCTATTGGATATTTAGAGCAACTTCTACCCGATTTACAAACTCTTGGTTTTGATATCACTAACCTTGGGAATGGAAGTTATTCAATATCTTCTATCCCTGCAGGGACTGAAGGTATTGATATGGTTGAACTAATTCAAAACATGGTTGCAGAGGCCCAGGCCGGCGTACAAAACGGAGCTAAGAAAGAGATTTTCTATATCATTGCAAATTCTTTAGCCCAAAAAACAGCTATGCCTATAGGAGTTGAATTATCTAAAAAAGAAATGTCCGATCTCATTGAAAAATTATTTACTAGTAGTTCACCCAATTTTACTCCTGATGGAAGAACCATATTAGTTATTCTTGAGCATCAGAATATCCAAAAATTGTTTTCTTAACCCATTTTCTTAATTTTTTCCAATAAAATAGGGCCTTCAAACAACTTTTTTCCAATAAAACATAATAGTTCTTATATATTTTTTCTATCTTTGCAACGATATAATGTGAAATCTGTATTAGAATTATAGTAAAAATAAATCTTTATATTTTAATAATTATGAGAAAGTTAATGATTGCACTCGCTTTTGTAGGTTTAGCTACATCAGCAATGGCGCAGGAAACAGAAGTTCCTCGCAAAAAGTACAGTGTATCCACCAATTCTTTTTGGGCTAATTGGTTCGTATCAGTTGGTGGTGAATTCCAAGCTGCTTACACATCTGAAGAAGCTTCTGGTATCAGCGGCAACCCTTTCAGCACAAAGCGTGGAACATTCGGTTTTGATGTAGCCGTAGGTAAATGGTTTACTCCCAGCATCGGTCTTCGCACTAAGTTCCAAGCTGCTTGGTCAAAGCGCGTTTTGACAGAAAACAATCACCACGCTTACGACTACTGGAATCTTCATGAAGATGTAATGTTCAACCTTTCAAACATGTTCTGCGGTTACAATGAAAAGCGCGTTTGGAACTTCATTCCTTATGTAGGTCTTGGTGTTGCTCGCAACATGTCAATGAACAACTACGACTTGACTTACAATGTTGGTTTGTTAAACAACTTCCGCATCACTAACCACTGGAGCATCTTCTTGGACGTTTGGGCAACTGCTGTTGAAGGTGGTTTCTCTGATGACTTAGCAAACAGACGTGACGATGTAGTTGACAATTGGGGCAACTATAAGAAAGGTTACTCTCGTCACTGGGACAAGATGGTAGGCGCTGCTGTTGGTGTAACTTACAACATTGGCAAGTGCACTTGGGAAAAGACTCCCGACGTAAATGCACTCATCGCTATGAACAAAGAGCAACTCGATGCTGTTAACGCTTCTTTGAAGGAACAACAAGACGAAAATGCTCGTCTCCGCGAAATGTTGCACAAGGCTCAGAACCAAAAGCCCCAAACTATCGTAGAGAAAGTTGTAGAAAAGCAAGTTGTATCTACTGCACAGTCTGTATTCTTCAATGTTGATTCTTACAGAATCGCAAGCAAGAAAGACCTCGTAAACGTTAAGGAAGTTGCAGAATATGCAAAGGCTAATGGTAACAAGATTGTTGTTACAGGTTATGCTGATAGCAAGACTGGTAGCGCTTCTTACAACCAGAAGTTGAGCGAAAAGCGTGCTCAAGCCGTAGCTGACGTTCTCGTTTCTTACGGAGTTAGCCGTGACAATATCATCGTTGAAGCACAAGGTGGTGTAAACACTATCGCCCCCTACTCTTACAATCGTCGCGCTACTGTTAAGATTCAATAATCAATACATACAGATTTATACAAGAAAGAGCCCACACTTAAAAGTAGGCTCTTTCTTGCGTTTAAGAGAGACGTTTACTTTGGTATTATACACTTCAGACATGGAAATCTATGATACACTATTTATTTCTTCACAATAGACTCCCCTTATAATACTAAACAATTATCACTACAGCCTTTTTCTATCCAAATTCATTATATCTGTATTAGATTTTCTAATGCTAATATCCAAAAACTTATCTACCAATTGAAATAAATTGGTATGTACATTAAAACGAATGTATCAGTTTTTGTATTATATATTGGTTGAGAAAGGAGCTACAGGTTAATCCCCAAAAGGCATAAAGTAAGTAAGTAAGAAAAACAAATTAACAATAAAGACAATGAAAAAATTATTTTTATCAATTTTCGTTTCGTATATTTGTGTAAGTTCTATTGCCCAAATAGTAGAAAGCCCCATTAAAATTATTAATGGATTTGAAGCATATTTAACAGCTACACCAAAATCATTTTCTTATAATAATGTTCCAATCCTTCACGTCGTAAATAATGATAATAATGGTACAACAAAAATAAGGATATACGATGACGAATTTACGGAGATAAAGACAATTAAACATACAAAAGAAATTGCAAAAATTGTTTTCTACGATTGGGATAATGACAATATCATAGGTCAAGGTTTTGAACTATCTCAAACTCTTTTTAATACTGATAAAAAATATGAATTTATTGAGGTAGTCAGAGATAACACAACTGAAGATATCAAAGCATTCAATATTATATCAGAGGATGGGGTAGTTTTACAATCTTTAATTGTTGAAGAAGAGTCTTATTATTATGATTGGGTTGATATTATAAAGATTAATAATAAATATTATCTCGGAATTAGTTATTCTGACGATGAGTATATCAGCTATACTCGTTTTTACAAAATAAACAGGGAAACAGAAACCCTTATAAAGTCTGCAACAATTGAAGGAATGAAAGTAACTCCAATTATAGCAGAGAGGACACAAGATATAACAATTGAGTTAACAGAGAGTTGTGAAGCAAAAGAAATTGTGATTACAAACATCAATGGTAAAGTTGTAAGTCGTATTCCAATATCAAAAGGACAAAAGCAAGTTACGATTAATGCAGCAAGTATTGGCCAAGGAATGAGCATTATCAACTCTAGGGGAGGAAAAAGATATGAAAAAGGACATAAAATAATTGTAAGATAACTATTATACATAAATTTAGAGGGAGCAACAATTGTTGCCCCCTCTAAATTTTAATAGAATCATACAATTATTATCAATAGCTTCGTGCTACTAGGACGCGGCAAGTTGCCGGTTTTCCGCTAACCATATCTACTCCAGGGTTCGACTGATCATATCCATAGGGAACACAGCGGATTGTGGCTTGAGTCTCTGCTTTAATCTGGGCCTCAGTTTCTTCTGTTCCATCCCAGGGGCAGAGGAAGAAACCGCCATCCTTGATGCGTTCTTTGAACTCCTCGTAGTTGTCGCAAGGATAGATATGCTCATCCAGATAGTTCTTAGCCTTTTGGTAGATGTTGCTTTGAATTTCTGCAAGCAGGCCGCGGATGTACTCTTCAATACCTTCAAACTGCATGGTCTGTTTCTCCAAAGTATCTCTACGCATCACCTCTATCGTACCATTTTCAAGGTCACGACCACCCATAACGAGACGTACAGGCACACCCTTCAACTCATAGTCGGCAAACTTGAATCCGGGGCGTTTATTGTCTGCATTGTCATACTTCACGCGGATGCCCATCTTACGAAGACGTGCTGCCAAAGCACCCAGTTTTTCATCAAACGCATCCAGTTCCTCAGAACCTTTATAAATAGGTACAATCACCACCTGTATAGGAGCCAATTCCGGAGGAAGTACAAGTCCGTTGTCATCGCTATGTGTCATAATGAGCGCACCCATTAGACGTGTACTTACACCCCAACTTGTAGCCCAGGCATAATCCAACTGATTGTTTTTATCTACAAACTGTACATTGAAAGCCTTTCCGAAGTTTTGGCCAAGGAAGTGGCTTGTTCCGCTCTGCAATGCCTTACCGTCCTGCATCAAAGCCTCAATTGTATAAGTATCAAGAGCCCCGGCAAATCTCTCGGTGGCACTCTTTACACCACACATTACCGGAATGGCCAATACTTCACGGGCAAAGTCTGCATACACATCCAGCATTTGTTTGGCTCTAGCTTCAGCTTCCTCACGAGTGGCATGGGCTGTATGTCCTTCTTGCCAAAGGAACTCACTTGTGCGTAAGAACAAGCGTGTTCTCATTTCCCATCGCATAACGTTGCACCATTGATTGCAACACAGCGGCAGGTCGCGCCAAGAATGAATCCATTTTCTATAAGTATTCCATATCGTAGTTTCAGACGTAGGGCGAATAATAAGTTCCTCTTCCAACTTAGCTGTTGGGTCTACTACAACTCCATCTCCATCAGGATTTGCTTTCAGTCTGTAGTGTGTTACCACAGCACATTCCTTAGCAAAGCCTTCCACATGGTCGGCCTCTCTAGAGAGGAATGATTTGGGAATCAGCATGGGGAAATAAACATTCTGCACTCCTGTTTCTTTGAAACGTTCATCAAGCGATTGCTGAATACGCTCCCAGATGGCATATCCATAAGGCTTGATAACCATACAGCCGCGCACGTCTGCTTGTTCTGCCAAATCGGCTTTTACCACAAGCTCATTATACCATTTAGAATAGTCCTCACTACGTTTGGTAAGGTTTTTTAGTTCTTTAGCCATTTCAAATTATAGTTTTGCTTTTATTTATAGCTGCAAAAATACTAATTTATTATGTGAAATGACTTATTATATATTACAAATTACTACCTTTGCAAAGAAATCAACTCACATTATTCACTATAAAATTATTAGAAAAATGAAAGGAATGAAATTATCTGCGCTTGCTCTCAGCGTAACTTTATTGTTCAGTGGCTGCAGCATGAGCAACACAGCTAAGGGTGGTGTCATCGGCGGTACAGGCGGTGGTGCACTTGGTGCATTGGTTGGCCAACTCATTGGTGGTGGCAAAGGTGCTGCTATCGGTGCTGCAGTAGGTGTTACCGTTGGTGCCGGAGCCGGAACACTCATCGGTCACAAAATGGATAAAGCAAAGAAGGCTGCCGAAGCTGCTAAAGCTGAAGCTGAATTGCTCACTGCCCAAGATGGCACACAATATGTAAAGGCTACATTTGCTTCTGGTCTTCTGTTCCAGACTGGCAAATCAAACTTGAGCGCTTCTGCTATTAACGACATCAATACCTTTGTGAGCAACTTGAAGGCTGAAGATACCTCTTACGACATCGCTATCTGTGGTTATACCGACAACCAAGGTTGGAAAAACAGCACAGCTGAGCAAAGCAAAGCCAAGAACCAAGCTCTTTCTCTTCAGCGTGCACAAGCTGTTCAAAACCAGCTTATTGCCGGTGGATATGTTTCTAACCACATCGTAGCGGTTAAGGGATACGGAGAAGAACACCCCGTTGCCTCTAATGCTACAGCCGAAGGTCAGGAGCAGAACCGTCGCGTTGAAGTTTATATCCTCCCCAGCAAGGAAATGATTGAAGCTGCCAACAAAGAGGCTACCAAATAAATAGACGTATCATTTCCAGGATAGACAGCTATCCTTTCGCATACAGCGGTCCGGAAAGATTTTCTTTCATGGACCGCTGTTTTTCTTTTTGCTCACTCAGCACATCCCTCCCAGCCTAAAGATTATCTCAGAAATACGCAAAAAAGTGTCTTTGTAATCTATTGATTTTCAACACCCATTTTTGGCCTTTCCTTCGGTAAAAGCTAGGTAAATTTCGGTAACTACTAGGAAAAATTCGGTAACTACTAGTTTTACTTAGTAAACGCAAAAGATTTCATACTCCTACAAGGCTGTTTTTCTATTCTACAAAAGCAGCAAAACTATTGTACAAATTCTCAGTTTGCAACCGATAAATTCAACTCCCTACCTATTCTATTTTTATAATGCCCACCGGATAGGAATAAAAGAATAGATAATAGAAATCGAGTGGCTGTCATTTCAGAGTAATAAAAACGTGAGTCCTTATACCGAACTCACGTTAAACAAGTAAGAATACATATTTCTATAGAAGAGAGAAACTACTTGCTATCTTTTTCTTTCACTCCATAGTTTCTATCCACTTTTATCAGGCTTGCCACCCAAAAAGTCAAGGCACAGAGAACTAGTGCTAGAATAAAGAAATCTGTATAGCCAAGTTTCTCTTGAATATTACCGGCAACCATTCCCGGCAACATCATGCCCAAGGCCATAAAACCTGTACAGAAAGCATAGTGAGCTGTTTTATATTTCCCTTTGGATACATACATCATGTAAAGCATGTAGGCCGTAAATCCTAATCCATAACCAAACTGCTCTACCACGATGCTTAGGTTTACAAACAATAAATTATCAGGTTGGTAGTAAGCCAAGAGCACATAAAACACATTGGGGAAAGAGATACTCATCACCATCGGCCACAGGCATCTTTTGAAACCATATTTTGAAACTAAAATACCGCCAAAAATTCCACCTAAAAGCAATCCCACGACGCCCAATGTGCCATAGGCAAAACCATACTCAGCAGTAGTCAACCCCAAGCCTCCGTTCTCCACCTCGTCAAGGAGAAACAGTGGTGTGATTTTAACAAGAAGAGCCTCCGGAAAACGATAGAGCAGAATAAACAGGAGCATCACTCCTATCTGAGGATGCTTTAAGAACGACAAAAAGGTTTTTATAAATTCGACCAATAAACTTCCAGAATCAATGGAATGCGGAGTATCGGCCTTCGGACGGGGCAAAGAGAATGAATGGTAAAAAGCTAACAACAAAAACAGTCCCGCCGCCACAAAAAAAGTAGTACTCCACGCAGTTACGGGATTTTGGTAATAAACTTCCAATTTGCCGGCGAACATAACCAATAATCCCTGGGCCACTATGGTAGCAATACGATAGAAGATACTACGTATTCCCACATAGAAAGCTTGGTCATGGTCATTCAGTTCCAACATATAATAACCATCGGCAGCTATGTCGTGTGTAGCACTACTGAATGCCATCAAGGAGAATAAGGCCAAACTCCATTGCACAGGCGAAGGCCCTTCCAAAGTAAAAGCCACTCCGGCCAAAGAAGCGCCCAACAAGGTCTGCATGGCAAGAATCCACCAACGCTTAGTACGCCACATTTCCACTATGGGACTCCATAGTGGTTTAAATACCCAAGGGCAATAGAGCCACGATGTGTACAAAGCAATCTCTGAATTAGAAAGTCCTAAACGCATGTAGAGCACCATCGTCACAGACATCACGATGACATAGGGTATTCCCTCTGCAAAATAGAGGGTGGGAATCCACCGTAAGGGATGTATCGCCTTCATCTTTCTGCTTAATATAGTTTCTCTATTTCAGCACCTTGATAATAGTGCAATAGGATATCATCATACTTATAGCCCTCGTTGCTCATTACTGCAGCTCCTATCTGACACATACCAACTCCATGTCCCCAACCGGCACCATACAGCGTGAAGCCGGAAGGAACACCTTCGCTTTGCTCTTTCTTTTCTACAATAAATGCTGAACTATAAAGATGTGAGGAAGAGAGAGTTCTTCTGATTTCCAGTTCTTTTCCTATAGTCATTTGTTTCTGTGTGCCCACAATCTTGAGACGTGATAAACGACCACTGGGGCCACGTTCTATAGGTATCAGATCTACTATTTGACCAAAATCTTCTCCACGATTCTCTCTAATGAGCGTAGCAAGTTCCTCTTGAGTATATTCAACCTTCCATCGATAGAAATCTGAAGTCTCGCGATCATAGTCATTGAGTATTTGTTGTAAGAGTTCCTTGTTTTCGGTATTGCAAAACATAGGGGGTGATGACAAAATCCATTTGCGAGCCTCTTCTTCCTTAGTAAGGTCAAACTGTTCATCGCTATAATCAGAGTCAACAATAGAAGTAAGATAAGGCTTCTCATTGTTATCCCAGCAAGTGGTATATTTCTCTGTCACTCCACCACAACATTTTGAGAAACGAGTGTCACAAAGTTCGCCTTCAGAGGTAAGAATCATACCTTTTGTAGCCTCAACTGCTTTTGTAACAGCATCTGAAGTTTCTCGCGTAATTCCTTGATAACGCTGACAATGGTCGTCCGCACAAACATCAAAGAGAGTATGGTCTTCCCTATCATACCATCTGACAAACTCATCATCCTTTCTAATAAAGGTAAAGAAGCCGCCACCTTGACTAGGTTTATTTTTACGTTGCCACATTTGAGAGAAGAGCCAGCTGCGCGAAACGATGGCATGCGCCTTCAGCAATTCCATTGGAGCATTGGCTGACATCTCTGAGCTGATAACACTACTTAGATAGTCCTCAGCTTTAAGATGATTGATTACCACAAGCTGTTCCTCTTCTACAATAAGACGCAGTGTGCCTCTAAAAGTTTGTGGCTCACGACGTTCCCAATGATAATGAATACCTATAGCCACATCCTCCAAAGTAAAGTTTGCTCGTTCATCTACTGGATAGAAGGTCAGTTCGCTGTAAATATTCCCATTCCAAAGAACACCTCCATCTTGACAGACTGCTTCATGCAAGCCTGTCACCGTTTCTCCCTTAGCGATATAATCTGAGTTGAGACAGAAGCGAACTTTGTCAGCCTTCATAATTCCTACACTCACATCCGGTTCTATACCATCTGCACCAGGCATTTGCTCTGTTTGCTCTTGTGAACGCACATTGCGGGCACCATGCAATTTGCGAACTATTTGCATCAGGTCCGATTCTGTAGCTGAGACCTCTCGCAAAATGTTATTTGCCATTTGCGGAGTTAGTTTCAAGAAATCTTCCTCACGCGGTGTTATCAACAAACCTCCCATGTCCAATGCACCCGGACTGATAAGCATCTGTTTCTTTCCTTCTGCAAAATAACATTCGGGGCGATGTTTTCTTCTCAAGAAGAGAATGGCTACCATAGAATCGGCTTCTGCCAAGCCACCGGATTGACGCCAGCATAACAAGTTGATATCTGGCTCAACCATTCCTTCTGCTACAGGCAACACTGAGAGAAGTTTCTTAAGCAAGAAGAAATTATCTGTTCCGCCATGGCCCACTATCGCAAAAGCCGGACAAGTATAGCCACGCAATAAATAAATACCGGCTTTCTGAGGTTCATATCCTCTGTCCTCTAAATCCAACTGCTCTGATTTCTTTATCGGAAAAGCTTTTTCCAGTCTGTTCTCATAGAACTTCCAATCTTTCTCTATGGGAACTACTCCTCTTCTGCCGGCTTGTAAATGTGCATGGTCAGGAGCTGAGGCACCACACCTTGCACCATTATATAAAAACATGTATTGTGGCAAGTTCCATGCCATCTCTCCCAGGGTTTCCAGCAAGGTTTCCAGTTCCTGGTCTTTATGTCTGCGAGTAGAAATAGTTAAATGATTTGGCAAGATGGGAAACGGATTGACCAACACCTGGCAACAACCTGCAACGGGAAGAGCTATCTGTTCTTGCGGGCGATTATAGTCGCATAAGAAACAAGGCCGTTTTTTCAAATTCTTCTTATCCACTTTTGCTGCAGTAGAAGTCATGCGGCGGGGATTGTATTGAACCACTAAATTGGCTTCTTCCGTTTTTAGTTCCCTGGTTTCCAATTTCTGCTCTACATCGAGGAAACGCTCCTTGACTTCAGGCCATAGGTTCAACTGCAGATTAAAGAAATCGTCCACCTCTTGCTGTGTGGCTTTATGGTTCCATTTCTTGTTCAACTGCTGCCTAGCTTGTATTTCCAAACTTCTTAAACCATCCTTATATTGGTTGTTGGCATTTACTTTCTCGGCTGAAAGCATAGCATCTGAGTTTCCGTCCCAACGACGACACAGATATAGTTCGTCGTAGATTCTTCCTATGCGCCAACGACGAGAGAAGGCCAATCCTAAAGCATAATCTTCTCCATATGACACATTGGGAACTCCCATTGCTCTAAGCAAGTCTGTTCTAAAAGCACGCGGTGCTCCCAATCCATTGATGCGAAGAGCATTATTGCGACCATTGTCAGGCGTCCACTCTTTATGAGCAATGAGCCCGGGAGGTAAGGTCTGCAAATCAAAGTCTACCATTCGATATGAACCAATCACCATGGCAGCCTTCTGACGCTGAAAAGCCTCCACCACTCTTTCAAGCACATCGGTATCACTATAAAGGTCATCAGAGTCAAGTTGCACAACATATTTACCACAATGTTCGTTTCTTACAGCTAAGTCCCAGCATCCTCCAATACCTAAATCTGTTTGCATCGGAATGACATGCACCACTCTAGCATCCTTTTCTGCCAGTTCCTCCAGTTTCTCCGTTGTACCATCTGTGGAATGATTGTCTACCACAATACAATTAAAAGAGAAAGAAGCCTCTTGGCGCAACACGCTCTCTACGGCATCGCCAATAGTCCGTTGGCGATTTCGCACAGGTATTACGACCGACACTTCCACCGGATATTCATTTTTATCAACAGGCAAATCGTCTATTTCTTCCGGAGAGAGCCAAGCGTCTATCTGTTTCAAATGTTCGGTACAAATACGTTCCATTTCCAGTTGCACTTCTCGCGCAGCCGGATTGACATAATCAAATTGCTTTTCTCCACTCTTACGGAAATCGGTTTCTTGTTCTGTATAAAGGGGCTCTGCAATGTGTACCAGTCTGCCCTTTCTGCTCAAGAAAAGGCGCAACGCATAAGGAGCGCCAAAGCGCAAGCGGTCGCCCACCCCACTCTCACAAAACTCTTTCAACAACTCGGTCTTCACTACCCAAAAGCCACCAAAGTCGAAATCATCGCGTACACTTCCTACCTGATAAGCTATTTTCGGACTCAATTTTAGGTTTGCGACAGCACCATCGACCAAAGAATCGGCCACATAATGGTTTGAATAAATCAATGCGGCATCCGAATCGGCTGCTGCGGCTATGAAGCGTTCCGTCATGCGATAGCCGGGACGCAAAGTCGTAGGGCGCAGGAACAAGCCTGTCCATTTTGCAGAACTTTGCTTGGCTATATCTCTCAGCAACTTTGAGCAGGTCAGCGAAGTGGAGCGCAAGCAACCACACCCTTCTGCCGCGTCTTCTCCTTCTTCGCATACCAGAAAGACATTCTCTACTACTTCTGAGTTCTTCAAAGATTCTATCACCTCCGGATTCATCGATACCGAAGGCGAGGCTATAAATAGATCAATATTGTTTCTCATAATATTTTCTTTTACTCCCTGACCGGTATGCCTCACAACCTTTTAAGCATCAGCTAAACAAAAGCATTAGCCATATAGAAACATACCACAGAGTATAACGAAAGCAAAGTTAACATTTTATTATAATATGCCAACCTTTTTTCTACTTTTTACCCATTGAAACATATCTTCAATCCATGACAAAAACAATGTCAACATTTATGCCACTTAATAAGGTTCTTCTTTACAGCAAGTAAAAGTTTGATAAATCCTATAAATATCAGAGACTTACATTTACTGTAAGTCTCTGATATAGTTTTACATAACAAATATTTATCGATGCAGAAGTTCTATTTGCTTCAACCAGGAATGATAGAATGTGGTCGCGGCCACGTTCCAAGTATTTAAGATATTCGGCGCTTCGCCTTCTGCTGGAGGTGATGAATAATAGTTAAAGGGAACTTGAATGGGGAGGCCTTTTTTCAGGTCGCGGCGATACTCAACATCCAAGCGCTCGGTGGCATATTCCAAATGTCCTGTAATATAAATTCGATGCCCTTTGTTTTCAGCCACTACTCCTACCCCACTTTCTTGGCTATCAGCTACTAACGTTAAGGATGGATGAAGCATTATTTCTTCTGACAAGACTTCTGTATGACGGCTTACCGGCATAAAAAATCCGCTATGCTCTCCTATTATATTATTTAATGTGTAGAACGGGGATTCCTTAGAAACTTTTACTGTATGGGGAAATATTCCAAATTTCTTATGAGGCAAGGGATATTTTTGAATACCATAAAAATGATAGAGGGCGGCCTGTGCTCCCCAGCAAATATAGAGTGCTGACTTCACATGGCTATCTGCCCAATCCATAATTTGGCAAAGTTGTTTCCAATAACGCACTTCCTCAAACGGCATTTGCTCAACCGGTGCGCCAGTCACAATCAGCCCGTCATAAAAACCATCCTCCAGTTGTTCAAAATCTTCATAATAGGCCCGCATATATTCCTGGGAAGTGGTCTTATATTGTTGCCCGGAGATTTTTACCAAAATAAGTTCCACATCTTTTTCATACCCGGCCAGCATCCGTGATATGTCCAACTCCGTTTGTTGTTTTTCCGGCATCAAGTTCAGGAGCAATATGCGTAAGCAGTCCTTTTCTGTTGGCGCTTTACGCTCCTTCACATGGAATCCCTCTGACAGCAGAGTGTCTTTGACGGGTAGGTCTTTGGGCAGGATAAGCATAAATATGTGTTCTTTAGATGATGGAGATATATTTATTTTTTCTGTAAAGCCTCCAGCTCTTCCAAGGCTGTGGCCCAGGCTTCTTCTGCCGCAGCCAATCGGGCTTTACACTCTGAGTATTGCGTAAATAGTTCTTGATTAACAGCACCTTCGGGTGTAGAGAGAAGCGTCTCCAAGTCGGCAAGTTCTTCTTCTATCTTTACCACCTCATCTTCGCAAACTGTCACAGCCTTTTCTGCCTTACGCAGATTCTTAGCATACTCTTTCTGCTGCTCGTAGGTCTGCTTACCGCTATTCACTTCCGGCTCTTGTTGTTTCTGGGAGATAGTTGCCATACGCTGCCCTTGCAAATCTTCGAGCGAGGCTATTTCTCTCTTTTTCAAAAAGTCGTAGATACCACCTATGTGTTCTCGTACACGGCCGTCGCCAAACTCATAGACCTTTTCTACAAGTCCGTCTAAGAAATCGCGGTCGTGGCTGACCACCACTACTGTGCCATCGAAAGCCGCAATGGCTTCTTTCAGAACATCCTTGGTCCGCAAGTCCAAGTGGTTGGTTGGCTCGTCAAGTATCAAGAAGTTCACCGGCTCTAAAAGCAGTTTTATCATGGCCAATCTGCTACGTTCCCCTCCGGAGAGAACTTTTACCTTTTTCTCAGAAGCTTCGCCACCAAACATAAAAGCACCCAGTATGTCGCGTATTTTTAAGCGGATATCTCCTCGGGCTACTCGGTCTATGGTATCAAATACGGTAAGTTCGCCGTCCAGCAACTGAGCTTGATTCTGAGCATAATAGCCTATTTCCACATTGTGGCCAAGTTTCAATGTACCGGTATAGGGTATTTCTGACATGAGGCATTTCACCAAGGTAGACTTTCCGGCACCGTTCTTACCAACAAAGGCTACTTTCTCGCCGCGCTTTATGGTCAGCGCCACATCTTTGAAAACGCAATGCGCTCCATAATCCTTACGCAGGTCCTCGCAGATCACCGGAAAATCTCCGGAGCGCGAGCAGGGAGGAAATTTTAAGCGCAATGTTGTGGTGTCTACTTCGTCTACTTCTATGGGTACTATTTTCTCCAACTGCTTGATGCGGCTTTGCACCTGCACGGCCTTGGTGGGCTTATACCGGAAGCGTTCTATAAAATCGCGGATGTCTGCAATCTCTTTCTGCTGATTCTCGTAGGCTCGGAGTTGCTGCTCGCGTCGTTCGGCTCGCAGGCGCACAAAGTCATCGTAGCCCACGCGGTAATCCACAATTTTTCCGCAAGATATTTCCAGGGTACGATTAGTCACATTATTGAGAAAAGCACGGTCGTGGCTGACTAGTACCACAGCACTATTACTCCGCGCAAGATAGCCTTCCAACCAGGTAATACTCTCAATATCCAAATGGTTGGTAGGTTCGTCTAGCAAAAGCACATCGGGTTTGGCTAGCAGCAATTTTGCAAGCTCAATACGCATTCGCCAGCCGCCGGAAAACTCTTTGGTAGGTCGGTCAAGGTCTGTATGCAAAAAGCCTAAGCCTAGAAGAGTACGTCCAATCTCAGCGCGATAGTTTGCACCTCCCAGCAGTGCGAAGCGCTCGCTCGTATTGGCCAATTCTTCAGCCAATAATAAATACTCTTCTGATTCATAATCGGTGCGGACACCCAATTCTGCTGCCAAATATTCTACGCGCTCTCCAAGTTCTTTCACATGCAGGAAGGCGGTTTCGGCTTCTTCTGCCACAGTGCGCTCATCTGAATAATCCATCGTCTGCGGCAAATAGCCAATAGTCACTCCTCGCTGTCGGCTCACTGTGCCTTCTGTGGGAACTGCTTCGCCTAAAAGAATCTTTAGCAAGGTGGATTTCCCTGCGCCATTACGCCCCACAAGGGCCACTCTTTCACGGCGTCCAATTGTCAGCGAAGCACCATTAAACAACGGCCTTGCGCCAAACTCCATACCAAGATTTTCTACTGAAATCAAAATATATTACGGAATAAATGTTCTACACTTTTTTATATCAGCGCAAAGATACAAAAACTAAAAGAATAACCATCTACATACCCCCACGCTTACTTAATTTTCTCTGCGTAAGGTGGCAAAAGAAAGAATATAGCAGGATATTGCTACAGCCAACGACAGCAAAGCAACTTTAATCCACCATTGTTGGGCCACAAAGAATGTACAATACCCCAGAGTCAGCCACACAAGTATTACCGATACCACCTTCACACGCAAAGGTATGGCTTTATACTCTGTGAAGTTTCGTATATATGGTCCTAATGTGGGCTGCCGGTATAGCCAACGATGCAAACGGGGCGAACTTCGAAAAAACAAGGCTGCGGAGAGCAACAAAAAGGGCGTGGTAGGTAAAAGAGGGAGTAAAATCCCCATAATGCCCAGCACAAGGAATATAATGCCCAAGATGGTCATCAATAGTTTCATGCGACAGAAGTACACTTTCTTATATAAAAGGTGTAGAAAAAATTGCAGCGTACCAAGTTAATCGGAGGAAAGGACCACTCTTCAACTTGGCAATATATCATATTAAAAATACGAGTGCAAAATATACCTAAGTGCGTATGCTGTAAACTTTAAGACAGTAGCTATTTATAAATTATACGACCTTGAGGTTTACTATATTCCGAACCTACTACTCCACCTAAATTTGTTTCAAGGTAATGGCGCAGAATCTCAATATCCGCTCCATAATAGGAGTCATCAGGAACAACACTATTAAGTATTCCCGAACCTCCTTGTTCAAGAATCAGATAGTCCAATGTAGCCACTGTATATTGGCGAGAGAGTTCCAACGCCTCATATTCGTTGCTCTGCTTATCAAGGATTTCCACCTGCGAAACACGGCGGTCGCCTTCGCCCACATGCGAGAACATGCCGGTGTCTGCATTCTTCATCGCAGGAGAGGGAACATCTGCATCAACCTTGAACCGCAAACCGCTGACTTGCATAAACGTGCCCGACTCTGCCGGGAGGGCTGCTACAGCAAACTCCAAAACATCGAGCAACTGTTCGCCGGTAAGCGTTCCTGTGGCTATCATGTCGCCAAAAGGCATCACGTTATACAAGTCGTTGAACAGAACATCGCCCCGTTTTATATCGGTGCGGATACCTCCACCGTTTATCATCGCAATGTCTGCTCCGGTGAACGAGCGTAAAGCATCGGCACAAAAATCGCCAAGATTGGTTTCCTGCAGACGAACCATGCGTTTCCCATCGGAGTCATAGATGGTAAGGTCCACCTCGCTGCGACCAATTGTAAAATTACCTTGGCTACTTACCTCCTCTTTCAACTGTACTACAAACTGCTGACACGCCTCATCGGCAGTCACTGCGCCGTTTGTGACATCTATAAGCGAAGACTCCATAGTGCCATCCGTATTGATAATCAGTTGACCTACATATTGAAAACCAGAACCCGATGAGGTTAGCAAAACAGATTCCCCGTCCTTATTGCTCACAAACTGTTCTTCGATGACATGATGGTCGTGGCCGTCAATCACGGCATTCAGTCCTGTAGTGTTATTGATTAGCTCAATAGAATTGGGATGGCCTCCGCTTTTAGGACTATCGCCCAAGTGAGAGAGAGCAATGACATAATCGGCTCCCTTATTCCGGGCATCATCTATAAAATATTGAGCATTCTCATAAAACTCATCACGCATAAAACTATAGAGCGGATTACCTTGTTCATCACTTAGGCTCAACACTGTACCACTCGTTGTTGTAGTGAAACCTATATAGGCCACGTCTACTTCTCCATAGCTAACCATATGATAGGCCGGATAAGGATAAGCACCTGTTTGCACATTCTTTAGATTAGCACATACTACCGGTGCATCCAAAGCTTCAGTGAGCGCAAACATCTGAGACATTCCATAGTCTAACTCATGATTACCCAAGACAGCCACATCATAGCCTACATAATTCATCATCTTAATTACCTGCTCCCCTTTTGAGATAGCACCTACAAGGCCTCCACTAGCGAAATCACCACAAGACACCGTTGAAACATAATCAGTACAAGATAAACAGTCTTTGCGAAGTGACACAAGCATAGGATAGCCATCTACGGCACAATGAACATCGTTCTCAAATAGAACCACAATTGGTTGTGTAGGCAAAGCGGGGCGACCATGCTCCACCGTCTCATCGCTACAGCCCGCAAGCAGCAAACTGCAAGTGGCCAAAACAAGCATCAAAATATTTTTCATTTCCATAATCATATAAGTGAATTACAAAAGTACAAGAAAGATACAAAAGTCTGTACAAAATAAGAAAAAAATCTTGATGGTTAAAAGAATTTGTAACATGGCTTGTTACCTGAAGTAACATCTCATGTAACCAAGAGTAACGAGCCTTGTTACCGATGGTAACTTCTTATGTTACTCGAGGTAACAAGCCGCGTTACCAAACCTTGAAAGCTAAATCCTGCTTTTCTTTCCAATCTACATACATCATAGAATAAGAAATGCTGCGATATCTCTACCGCAGCATTTATCTTTACATAAAGAATGATTCAAATCTATTGCAACTTGATTTTATAGGCCTGACTAGTTCCATCCGAGTAAACCACTTTTGCAATGAGCAAGGGCTGCTGCGGAGTTTGGACTATAGCCTGACTAACTTTGTCAAAGTGCTTTTGCTCTACAAGACGACCATTAAGTTCATACAAAGCTATGTGAACAATGGGCTTTACCGAAACGAAGTTGAGTTGCTGACCGTCAATCGAGATTGTGGTTGTATTTGCATTCACAACTCCAGCTATCCCGCTTACTACGGGTTGTTGAGACAAATCTACTACTTCTAAAATTTCATATACAGCCGGCGGTGTTGCTGTTTCCCATTCAAACTTGAGCTGCGTGGCTTGTTCATAGCCGGCAAGGTCTATCGTATTGTATGCCTGAGTCAGTTCGGCAATTTTCTGCCAAGCACCGTCTTGGTTGTCCGCATAGACTATCAGAGCGGTAGGATTGGCTACTACATCTCTGTAGAGAATGATTTCCTTGGTAGGATTAAGTTGCAGCAAGTTATATAAGAAATAGTTTTTAGAGGTAGAAGCCATAGCTGTATAGCCACAAGCATCTGTCAGTTCATAAAGAGGAAGTCCTTCTTTGTCTTGGCAGATAGGTTTAAGGCTATTCAAGTATCCGCGGTGGTTAACTTCAATCTCTGCCAAACGCAACCATTTATTGGTGTTGGCAGTTTCGACAAGAAGTCTTACATACTTAGCTTCTTTGTAGTCACCTTCAAAGTCGATATAAGACATATTATCAGAATACTTAACTACCTGTGACATATTCATATTGAAGTCGGTCTTCGTAGTGCCTTTAACTCTGAGGTTGGTCCAAGTTTTTCCATCGGTTGAGATTTGAACACGTCCCTTCAGCATGTAGTCGTCGTTTGTGGTACCCATACAAATGCGTACGTCCATAATGGCAGTGGCAGATCTCAATGTCAGCATATAAGCATCGCCGTGTTGCTGATTACGATTGAGGATATAGAAGGTGTTGTAATCTCCGTCTACCATATTGCTGATAGTGTTATTCTCATATACATTACCTGAGGGGCCTGTGGTCTTACTAATTTCCGGAATGGTAGGAAGTGTGATTTGCAACGTAGATTTCAAAGCCTTGAACGGACGTGCTTCTGGAGAGGCGTTCTTTACGCAAAGGTACTTGACAAATCCTTCAGGGATAGAAGTAGTAGATTCAAAGGGCGTCCAGCTCTTTCCATTTTCTGAATAAAGCACTTCGTAATTGGCATAGAGGGTATCGGTCATGGATACGGCTTGCAATTTTACAGCTTCAGGCAAGGATATACCTATATATTGTTCCGGCTCAAGAAGTATGGGCTGTGGAATAAACAGATTAACAATCCCTTTACTACTTTGCACATTACCAATATTCTTTCCTTCTGTATTGATATTGGTAATCATCTTGGGAGTATCGGAAGTTTTCTCTCCAAAGAAGTCTTCACCAAGTACATTCTCTTTCAGATAGGAAACAAAGGGACAGAGATAGAGTTCTGAGGGTTGCGAAATTCTTACAGAAACAGAAGTCCAACTTCCCATACCTTCAAGCGCATAGGCTTTATAAGCTTCTTCTGTCTTCAGCTTCTCTACCAACTCTATTTCCGGAGCATATTTGTTCCATTTTTCTACATGATTGTCTGCAAGGTCGGCCACATCAAGTAAGTTGCAAACCGAAGATGCCATTTGTTTAAGCTTTAACAACCAAGGAGCCAGGTCATTATAGAGAAGTCTGTCGCTCTCTGTTTCTGAATCTTTCAAGGTTTCCAGTTGCACACAAGCTTCATAAACTCCCTTCATCTCAGCTTTCAAGTCTGCAGAAATAGGGCGACCGGCCTTCAAACTTGCTTTGTAGCTAGTGATGAGTTTATTAAGATTTGCAGGGTCGTTGTATCTGAGATATTCGGCCAATTTTTTATAAGCGGCTACGTTGTCGCCTTTTACTATATAATTATATGAGGCTTCCCAACTTCCCTTATTATTAAATCCAGAATTATTCCAGGCATAATCTGCCACGCTGAAAAGAGCGGTCTTTGAGACTTCGCCTTCCTGCATGGGGTTGCTAACGATACCCACTCCGTGTTCCAAATTGCTGGGCAAAGTGGAATTACTACCTACAGCCGGCATATCATAGAAATTGGAATACATATCCATTGTGTACAACTGGCCATCGGCATTGTCGTTGCAAGGATAGTTCCACCACCAAGCCACATCGCGACCAAGGTCTTGCTTCACAACATTAAGATCGCTGCTGTTGGGCACGCTCCAAACTCCCCAACCCGTAGTATATATTGTTACATTCTTAGGTGTGGTAGACAAGGCTTGGAAGAAAGAACGACGAACGGCTTCGCCAACAAAACTGGATGCATATACCTGAGGAACAAAGTGAAGCGGTTTAACGGTATCGGCCGGAGCAACACCAGCCTTATTGTATTTGTTCTCTAAAGCCTGCTGCAATTGGGTTACACGGTTGGCATTCAAAGTATGAGTAGCTGCATCTTCGGGCACACTTACATCATCAACGAAGACGGCAAACTGACGCACTCCCAGTTGATACATCTTATCAAACTTACCCATGATGTCATTGATAACAGTAGAGCTGTTTGTAAAACTATTTCCAGGGTGAATAGCCCATACAAAATTTACTTTTGTGTCTTGCGCTGTCTGTGTCAGGTCTTTTATCATATCCTGCGTGAGCCATCCATTCTTTTCTTGCTCTGCAGTAATTGAAGTAGGATAAGGCGCAGTCCAGTGCTCTGAATGATAGGGGTCACCTTTCACACCATACATATAAGTGTTCATCTTGTGACGCATCATAAACTTCATCAGGTCTTTCTTTACTGTTATGGTATAGGGATAACCATAGTAGCCTTCTACCAAACCTCGTGATTGCTGGTCTGCATAATCAAATATTTTTACACAAGGAAGATTCTCTGTGCCTTTATCTATCATTTGCTCCAACGAAGCCAATCCATAGAAAACTGCATCTGTATCATCACCGAGAATAATGACCTGAGCCACATTATTTCCCTCATTGTATAAATAGAGAAGGTGGTTGTCATATTTATTACTCAAAGAAAACACGTCTCTTGCTAGGTCCAAATCTGTAGCAAGTTGATCTACGAGATCTCCAGATTGATTAACTCCTAAATACACATTAGAACAAGAGGCATCTTTCTGTTCGCTGAAGCTAACCTCTATCTTTTTTTCAGAGAATATACCCTGAACACGTTTACGAGTCACATCGTCAATGCCCGACTCGCATACCACATTCACCTTTGCAGTGAAACTAGCAACTCCTTCTACAGCTACCTGTTCTTGAGGTACCGGATAAATGGTATAAACCTTTTCTGCCCTCAACAGGCCGGGGAAGAAAAACAGCGAAGCTAAAGATGCTAGCAAGATTCTTTTAATTTTCATAGTTATTATATTTATTTGTTCTTTTGTAATGCGGACAGCGTTTCTTGCAATGTAGAGATTTTAGACTCTGCATCGGCTTTCTTTTTGCGTTCCAATTCTACTACGGCTGCGGGTGCGCTACTAACAAATCGCTCATTGGACAGTTTCTTTTCTACAGAGAGAAGAAAACCTTGAAGGCGCTTCAGCTCAGTTTCTGTCTTTTCTATTTCAGCTTCTACATCTATCAGATTTCCAAGAAGAACAGCAAACTCTGTGATACCAACCATAAACGAAGATGCTGTCTCATTCTTGGTATTCACAATCTTAATCTCGCTGATGTTGGCCATCTTACAGATAACGCTATCATATTCCTTTACGGGGTTGTCGTTTAAGACTTCTAGATTCAGAGTTTCTTTCTGAGCTATATTTTTAGAGTTACGGATGGCTCGCACATTGGTGATGACGCTCTTCACCCACTCGATCTGATTGATCAAAGCGAGGTCGGCTTCAGCAACTTCTAAGTTTCTAATTTCTGAAACCATAATACTTTCTCCCTCCTGCTTTTCATGCAGATGTTGCCACAATTCTTCTGTGATAAATGGCATAAAAGGATGTAGGAGATGGAGCAGATCATCAAAGTATTCCAAGACTGCTTCGTAGGTCTTCTTATCAATAGGCGCACCATAGTTGGGCTTCACCATCTCAAGGAACCATGAAGAGAACTCATCCCAGAACAAGCGATAAATCTCCATCAGGGCCTCGCTCAGTCTGTATTTCTTAAACAAGTCGGCAATTTCTGTTGCGCTCTTTCTCAACTGAGCACCAAACCATTCCACTGCTATCTTAGAAGTTTCGGGTTGTTCCACCTCTGCTACATTCCATGTTTGCAAAAGGCGGAAGGCATTCCATATCTTATTGCAGAAGTTACGGCCTTGCTCACAAAGAGCTTCATCAAAAAGTATATCGTTGCCTGCCGGAGCTGCCATCATCATACCCATGCGTACACCATCGGCACCAAACTTATCAATAAGTTCTAAGGGGTCGGGAGAGTTGCCCAAGGACTTTGACATCTTACGACCAATTTTGTCTCTCACAATACCGGTAAAGTATACATTCTTGAAAGGCATCTTACCTGTGTATTCATAGCCTGCCATAATCATTCTGGCCACCCAGAAGAAAATGATATCCGGACCGGTCACAAGGTCGCTTGTTGGATAATAATAGTTCAGTTCTTCGTTGCCGGGTTCTTTGATACCATTAAACAAAGAGATAGGCCACAGCCATGAAGAGAACCAAGTGTCCAACGCATCTTCGTCCTGTCGTAAGTCCTCCACCTTCAAGGCGGTATTACCAGTTTTCTCTTGGGCCAATTTCAAGGCTTCTTCTGCCGATTCAGCCACTACAAATCCTCCTTCTGGAAGATAATAAGCCGGGATACGATGTCCCCACCAGAGTTGTCTGGAAATACACCAGTCCTTAATATTCTCCAACCAATGGCGGTAAGTGTTCTTATACTTTGAAGGATAGAATTTTATCTCGTCATTCATCACAGGAGGCAATGCCAGGTCTGCGAAGTGTTTCATCTTCAGGAACCACTGCATAGAAAGCTTAGGCTCTATCGCCACGCCGGTTCTTTCAGAGCAACCCACCTTGTTGGTATAGTCTTCCACCTTTTCCAGCAAGCCGCCTTCCTGCAAATCTTTCTCTATCTGCTTACGGACATCAAAGCGGTCCATGCCTACATACAAGCCGGCTGCTTCAGAGAGCGTACCGTTGTCATTGAAGATGTCGATGCTCTGCAAGCCGTGTTTCTCGCCCAACATATAGTCGTTCACATCATGGGCCGGAGTAACCTTCAAGCAACCGGTTCCGAACTCAACATCTACATAGTCGTCCTCAATCACAGGAATGGCACGTCCCACAAGGGGAACAATCACCTTCTTACCCTTCAACCACTCGTTCTTGGGGTCGTTCGGGTTGATACACATCGCGGTATCGCCCATGATGGTTTCCGGACGTGTGGTGGCCACTACTGCATATCTCTTCTCCGAATCGTTCCCCACATAGTAGCGAAGATAATACAGTTTAGAATGTTCTTCCTTATAGATTACTTCCTCGTCAGAAAGAGCAGTTTGTGCTTTAGGGTCCCAGTTCACCATTCTCACACCGCGGTATATCAATCCCTTGTTGTAGAGGTCTACAAAAACTTTGATCACACTTTCCGAGCGGTCTTCGTCCATGGTGAAAGCCGTGCGGTCCCAATCGCATGAAGCACCCACTCTTCTCAGCTGTTTCAAGATGATTCCGCCATGCTCGTCAGTCCATTCCCAGGCATGTTTCAAGAATTCTTCACGTGTCAAGTCTGCCTTCTTGATGCCGCGCTCAGCCAAGCGATTCACCACCTTGGCTTCGGTTGCGATAGAAGCATGGTCTGTTCCCGGTACCCAGCAAGCATTCTTGCCCTCCATTCTGGCACGTCTCACTAGGATATCTTGAATCGTATTGTTAAGCATGTGCCCCATGTGCAACACACCCGTCACGTTTGGGGGAGGTATCACCACCGTATAAGGCTCGCGGCCGTCTGGCTTAGAGCTAAACAAACGATGGTCTGTCCAATATTGATACCATTTCTTCTCAACCGATTCCGGGTTATATTTACTAGCTAGTTCCATAGAAAAAATTATTGTTAAATTATATTTTTGCAAAGGTATAAAAAAGCCTTGGAATAACAGGTGCTAATTCCGAAAGAATATATCATAGTATCCTCAACCTGAGTTCGTCAGCCTTAAAAAAGGTCGGAGCACAGCCGGTACAAAAAAACTTATCCTGGAATTGGCTGCCCCTATCTTCCGATTCATCTCTCCGAAGAAAATCCGCCGTTTCAGGAGAGAAAAATCTTCCATTGTAACTATTTGATTTTCAGATGCCATTTTAGACCATTTCTTCGGTAACTACTAGGAAAATTTCGGTAACTACTAAGAAAAATTTGGTA